>NZ_SIJK02000017.1:0-50058 GCF_004762035.2 Candidatus Chloroploca mongolica
GTGCAGGTATTCTGGCGAGCGGTGCCCCCCGCGCTGTCACGGTAGGCGATGCCGCTCTCCTGGTTCTGCTGGCAGGTGTTGGCCTCCAGCGTTGGCTGGGCCTGCTCAGTGACGCTGATGCCGTGCTTGGTATTGCCCGTGCAGGTATTCTGGCGAGCGGTGCCCCCCGCGCTGCCACCGTAGCCGATGCCGCTTTGCTGGTTCTGCTGGCAGGTGTTGGCCTCCAGCGTCGGCTGGGCCTGATCACCGACGTAGATGCCGTATGTTGCATTGCCGCGCACCTCGCACTGCCTGACCAACCCACCAGTTTGCCCACCCAAAGCGAGCCCGCTGCCGCCACGATGGCTGGTCGCATCAAAGACCCCACCCGTAAAACAACAACGCTGGATGTCGATCACCCCCCCGCTCACCTGAACCACCGATGCCCAGGCTGTGCCCACGTGCACAAAGCTCAGGTCAGCGACGACGAACGGGCCGTCACCGGTCAAATGGGCTACGTATGCCTCGGCGGCGCAGAGCAGTCGAGTCTGATCTTGACCCTCACCGGTCAAGGTAAGCGGTTTGTGCACGACCAGCGGCTGGGCCAGCCGATACGTGCCTGCCGCCACATGCAGCACCCCCCCCGCCGGTGCGGCAGCAACCGCCTCGACCAGGCGCACGCCCGCCTCGTCCTCGCTGGCCCCCGGCGTGACGACAAGGGTCACACCGGGTTGGGGCGCACTGGCGGCAGCCCACTGTGCTATCACCGGTACGTCGACCGTGGCATTCGCCGTCACCAGTTTGAGGGACGTCCAGAGCACCCCCCCCGCCAGCGGGCGGGCCTCAACAGACACCCGCGTGGGCGCTGCGCCAAACTGGCGCTGCGCGATGTGCAGGTAATCACTCTCGACCACAATGTGCCCGGGGCCACCCTGGATCGTGAGGTAGGCGACCACGGGCTGATCGGGCGCGAGGGTTCCAAAGTCCAGACTCGCTGGGTGAACCTGGAGTTGATCCGGGGTGGATGCTGTCGTCGTCGTTGCCGGCGGACTGGGGGAAGCAGGCAACCCCTCGATGACGGTGGCGACCGCCAGCAAGATGGGAGCCTCGGGCAAGCCACGCAGCAGCAGGGTCTCAACGGTAATCTGGCGCAGGGTTGGTTGATGTTGGAGGGCATTGAGCAACCGGCCCCATCGCTGCAACTCGGCCAGGGCGGCCGGATCGTTCTCGAGTTCGACCCCCATCAGGAGCATCTGGAGCTCGGCGTCGTTGAGGGCGGCCCCCCGCGCCATCAGGCGGGCCAGGCTACCCAGCAAGGGACAGAGTTGGGTCAGGGTGGTGCTTGACAGGCTTGACGGCATAGGTGGGTCTTGATCCTTCACACGATAAGCCGAATAATGCTTCCACGTACAGTATAACAGGTCATCCGAACCAACATAACCAACGGTTGTTCTTTCATGTGCAAGTTGACCACGACTCTCAGCTCTGCTTTCATGCAGGTATGCTTGACGATCATCCCCAACGCCCACGACCAAGGCCAAGGATGAATATGGCACATAAAAAAGGGCCAGCGCCGCCTGGCGCTGGCCCTGTGTGATGCACTGAAATGCGTTGGATCGCCGCTACTTCGGCGCCTCCAGCGCAAGCAGGCTCACCGCAGCTTTGAGCGCCGGCGATGCGCTGAGCAGCCGGGCGGCGGCGGCGATGCGTGCGGGAGGGAGGGCGAGGCGGGGCTCGGTCTGGTCGTTGGGTTGGCTCGCCAGGAGCGCCTGGAGGTCAGCGTGGGCTTGTGCGGCGAGCGCCTGGCAGAGCGCGGTGCGCACGGCGGCGCGTTGCAATGGCAGAAGCTCGGGCAGCGCTGGTGGCGGTGTGATTTCCAGGCGCACCGGTGCTGCCGGCGTTGGCGGCGTGGTGGTCTTCGCTGCTGTCCGCTGACTGCGTTTGTTGCTGCGTGCGGTGGTGGTCGGCGGGGCCTCACGCGCTGGTGGCGCGGTGGCCGGGGTCGGTGGGGCGATGGTTTCGCCCAGGTCGAATGGCATGAACGATGGGGTCTGGATGTCGTCAGTGGGTGGTGGTGTCTGGGTCATATGGGTATCCTCCATTGATTGGCCGATTCATTGGTACGGTGGTTTTTTTGACGCAAAGGTGCAAAGGTGCAAAGGTGCAAAGGTGCAAAGGTGCGTTTGGAGAGCCATCACCCCTTCGCGCCTCAGCGAAGCTCACGCGAAGGCGCGAAGGCGCGAAGGGGTCGCGTACCGACGTGAAAACTGGTGCGCCGGTGCGTCAACACGGGTCAATCTGATGGGCACGGTCGTGGGGCGAGTTTATGGGTGTCCTCGCGTTCGGTGATGGCCGGGTTCATCGGTCTGGGTGATGTCTGCGATGGTGAGCCCGCTGGCGTCGGCGAGGGTCGCGGCGGTGATCGGGATCGAGCACATCGTCAGGTTGGCTAGGTCGAGCGCGGTTTCGAAGGTGGTGATGCGTCGGGCGCTGATGAGTTGGTGGAGATACTGGGCGGCGATGGCGGCCATGGTCTGGTTGATCATCAGGCTTTGCAGGCCGTCGCGCATGTCAGCTGCACAGTCGCCCTGGGGCTGGTTGCGCAGTCGGCTGGCTGTTGTCACCTCGCCCTGGTGGTGCGCATTGCGTGGGGGACGATCAGGCGGTGTGTTGGGCAGATGATTGGTTGGCGTCACCTCGCCCCGGTGGTGCTGGTTGCGTGAGGGACGATCAGGCGGTGTGTTGGGCAGACGATTAGTTGGCGTCACCCCGCCTCGGTGGTGCGCGTCGCCTGCCCGTTGATCCGCCGGTTCGTCGTGGAGCAGGTGCGGATAGCACAGGGTTGGCGCGGGGAGGGCGGTGCAGATCCCGCCGAGGGCCAGGGCGCCGCGCAGTTGGCGCTGCTCGGTGGTGGTGCCCAGCAGGACTTTGCCCCAGGCGTGTTCGTTGCCGCTGTCGAGCCAGAGTTGCCAGCGTGAGTGGGCCAGGGCTTCGTGAAGCGCACGTCGTCCGCTGGCGGTGTCGACGGCCCCGACGAGGATGCCGATGGTCTGGGCGGGCGGGGCCAGTTCGCGCAGCAACGCGGCGGTCGCCATCTCCGGCACGGCGATGATGTCCAGGCCGAGCGCGGCGTTGAGGCGATCCGCCAGGGTCTGGGCTTTGTGGCGGCCCCGTTCGGCGGGGGCGAAGAGTTGGCGCCCGATGTTCGGTGCCTCGACGCGGTCGCCGTCGATGAAGATGAGGTGCAGCGGTGGGTCGCCACGCTCACGCAGGTGGGAGGCCATGCGGGCGAGCGCGACGGCGAGATGGGAGCCGGTGCCACCACAGCCGACCAGACCGATCTGGATGGGCTGGTTGGGCGGCAGGAGGTAGGGAATGGGCGCGTCGATGGTCAGGGTGTCCATGGCGTGATCCTTTCATGGCATCCCACGCCCACGCCAGGCTTCGCCGGCGAGCAGCCAGGCAAGATCGTGTCCAGCCGGGACGAGATCATCGAGCGGGTAGGGTGTTGCGGCGCTGAGCGTGCGGTAGCGTGTCATGACGTTGCGTGGTTTGCTCCGGCTGCGCTGCTGGGCCAGGTGATGGTTGAAGCACGAGCCTTCCAGGTAGCGGTCGAGGACGTGCAGCATGGTCGCGGGCGCCGCGACCGCCCGTGGCTCCGTGCTGCCCCAGCAGATCGCGCCAGACGCGTAGGTGTTGGGGAACGGCGCGTGGTAGAGCGGTGTTTGCCGCTGCGGCCAGTCGAGCGTTGTCAGGGCGAAGATGCGGTAATCCTGACCGCAACCAGCCCAGATGAGCGGAGGCGTCTGGATGGTGTGGGGGCGCGTACGTCCGGCGATGCGCAGGGCCGCCGGGCGTGGCGGGACGGCGAGCACGTAGAAGCGCTGGCCGTTCACGGTGCCGGTGCCCAGGGTGTTCGGCGGAAGCAACCCCGAGCTCGTCGGGAGCTTGCCCAGGGCGGCGGCGAGATCCTCGGCGCTGATCGGGTACGAGACCCAGCCTCGTCCCTGGCGGCGCGTCAGGTAGATGGCGTCGGCAAAGATGCCGATCTGGATGGTGGGGGTGCGGTCGATGACCAGCGTCTGGCGGAGCGGGCGCGGCGTGCGGCGGAGCCAGGGGCGGCGGCAAAGTTCGTCCGGTGGTTGTTCAGGCAGATCCATGAAGGGGTCTCCTTGCTCTGCATAGGCTGGTTGTTTGACGCAAAGGCGCGAAGGCGCAAAGGTGCCTTTTGGTGCGTGGGGATAATCCCGTAGGCAGAGATGACGGTTTTTTTAACGCAGAGGCGCAAAGGCGCAGAGGCGCAAAGGTACAAAGGTATGTTGCTGAGGTCAGGTCGGCGCATGCGCTTGGGGGGTGCCAGCGGGCAGGGATGTGCGGCAGTTGATCATGCCAAACGGTGTTGATCGCCCCCGAATCGGGGGTAATCATGCAAGATCAAGGTGAGGGCGTTGAGGGCATTGGGACGCCATCGGCTGATCAACGTTGATCTTGCAGCCTTGCAAGATCAATGAGCGGCGATGGAAACGATGACAGCAGCTTGTCGTCGCCGTGAACGGTGCGGCTTCTGGGCAGCGAAGGTCACCTGCGTGGCCTGTGATCCAGCCGGCGCAGGCCGACTTCGCACGTTGTTGCCGAGACGTTATGAGTTTTAAGAATTCCATCAGGGAGTGCCGATGGACGATTGAATATTCATTACGCCGACGGTGTGCCGGGATGCGGGGCGATCGACTGGGCCGCCTGTTGCACGGCCGTGATCACGGCACGGAGGACGGCTGGCTCAGCGGTGACGATGCGGTTCAGCAGGTGGTAGTGCTCGAACCAGCCGCGTGCTGCGGTCTGATCGGCAGCGATGGCGATCAGATCGTCGCTCCACCAGTCGAGGCCGCTGCCATTCATGTCGGCCAGTTCGTCCCAACTCAGATCGGCGAACCAGTTGTCGGTGCGGCTGAAGACGAAGCGGACGACCTGGCCGAGATCGATGGCGGTTCCGTCGGGAAGCGGGAATGGCTGCGTGCTCAATGCCGTGCAGAGGGCCTCCATGTCCGTGGTTGGCTCCAGGTGCGGCAGGTTCGCGAGGGCTGCGCTATGCGCTGGGCTGAGTGCCACCTGGTCGCCCCAGGCGGCGATGACGTCGTCCATGTCGCCCAGCGTTGCACTCCAGGCGGTGCGGTCGGCCATGGACCAGAGCACGGCGACGAGCAGGTTCCGGCCTTCGCCAAACAGCTCGTCCTGCTCGGTCGGGAGCCCGTAGACCTCCGGCCAGACCTCGTCGAGGCCCCAACCGTGAAATTCCTCCAGATAGCTGCGCGCGTCGTCGTCGCTCAGCGCTGGGTGAAGCACGCGGCGAGGATCGTCCGGGTCGATCGTCAGGACGTGGCTGTGGTCAAGCCAGATCTGCGGCTGGACGAGGGAGAAGAAGGCCTGGATGACGCCCAACAGGTAGGGTGGCGTGGTCGGCAGGTCGGCGACATGGGCGGCATAGAACGCGGGAAAGCGATGGCGGATCAGTGCGGCGGCCTCGCGTCCGTAGTGGATCGCAGCGAGGTGTTCGCTCGCGGCGAGGCGCGTGATCGCCTCGGTGGCCGAGCGCCTCACCACCCGACGACGTCGCTTGACGCGGGGATGGGGCGCACGTTGTGGAGTCGGTCGCATAGGGTTCTCCCAGGCAGGTGCTGGCGATAGGCAATGGCCGCGCAGGCGTCGAGAGCCTCTTGGATGGCAGGCTCCAGCGCGTGCGCGAAGGTCAGCGTGCCGTTGATGAGTGGGCGAAGGGTCGTGAGCGGCTTGGCGGCGTCAATGGGCTGCGCCGGGATCGTTTCGAGCAGGGCGATGAGCGCGGCGTTTGATGATCGCGGATGCATGCGGGCCTCCGAATGCATGAAGACCGGAATCAGGACAACTCCCTTGCCAAGAAGGTGGTTGTTTTGACGCAACGGCGCAACGGCGCAACGGCGCAACATTGTTCGTGTCGGTGAGCGAACCCTGCGCGCCTTCGCGTGAGCTTCTTTGCCACAGATTGGGATCAGGGTCGCTGCCCAGATCCCAGTCCGTGGCACTGTTCTTTCTATGCGGGTGTTACCCCTTCGTCCCGGCCTGCTTGATGAAGTCGACCGTGGCGAGGGTGCGGCCGTCGTGCTGGGTCGTGCCGGTGCGGATCGTGGCCCCGGCGAGGGTGGCGAAGCCCTGGCGGATCAGGTGCTGGCGGATGGTCTCGTGGTCAATCTCGGCGGCCACGAGGAAGCGCTGGCCGTCGACGATCACCAGCTTCTCATGCGGGTCGAGGTCGGTGGCGACTGGAGCGGGTTCGGTCGTCAGCCCCGCCTCGTCGTCGGGGTTGGCCGCGCTGACGGGCGTTCCGGCAGCGGCATCCGGCTCCAACAGCGCGTCGGCCTGCGTGCGGGCGGTCAAGGTCGTCGGGGTCGCGTCGTCGAGCAGGCCGTCAAACATGGTCGTGGGCGTAGTCATGGTCTTTTTCCTTTCTGCGTGAGCTTCGGTGTGGCGGTCGTGGTACGGCGGCGCTGGTCGGCAGCCGTATCTGCGCGGTCGCGCAGAGACTGCCGCAGCGCGGTGCGATACCCCTGGATCAGGGCGCGCAGGTAGGCGCGGCCGTAGATCTCCAGGGCAGCGGGGGCGTCGAGGCCGGGCATGGTCATGCCGATGAAGGCATCGCTCTCGTCGGCTAGGCGCCGCCCGGCCTCAACGCCCATCTCCCAACCCCAGGCATGGATCGCTTCGGGGGTTGGCGGTGGGATGGTGGACATCTGGTCTCCTTTCTTCCTTCCTTGGTTGGCCGCACCTGCGGCGGCCAGTCGCGTGGTGGTGGCACGTGGCCGTCACCAGTTCATAAGGACAGTGCTGGCACGTGGCCGTCACCAGTTCATAAGGACAGCGGTTTGCCCAGCGGCGTCGCCTCAGCGGGCTTCCGTCATCAGCCAGCGCTTGAGGGCGGTGAGTTGCCGACCGATCTCGGCCCCTTCGGGCGCGGTGGTCAGGGACGGCAGGCCGACGAGGGTGCGGGGGTCGCCGAGCGCCTCGCGGTAACGCTTGCCCGCACTGAGGTAGCTATCGGCATACGAGCACCGTGCGCACACCTGCGTGAGCGTGGTGCGCACCTGATCACGCAACGCACGGGCGCGTGAGGTGGTCATGCTCCGGTCATACGTGGGGATCGGCTGGATGGCTGGGATGAGGCCGAATTCAGCCGAAAGGACGTACACATCAAGGTGGAGCGCCCCCTCCGGGTGGTCGCTGAGCCAACGCCGCACGACGCGGACCGATGGCCCGTGATAGCGCTCGAGCGCGGGAAGCAGGCGCACATCGGGTCGTTGGGTCGCCGTGCAGGCGATGATCAGCAGCCGGCGCGGGAGCGCAACGGCGAGCGCGGTGCGGTGTGTGCTGCACGCCGCACCTGCCCCGTCCGTCCCGCTTGGGGCGGTCGGTTCGGCGCTGGACGGCGCCGTGGGCTGAGCAGAGGCATCCATCGTCATTCCTTTGTTGATCAAACACGGTGGGCAACAAGGGGAAGGCAGTCTGGGTTGGTCGGTTCTGCCTGCCCTTTGTTGCCGGGCCAGGCGCGTTCAGGCGGGTGTGGGGTCGGCGGGGTTGGCAGGGTCGGCCGCGTCGGGCGTGGACGGCGGGGTCACGATGGCCGCACGAAGGCGCTGCACCATCGCGTCCCACTGGCAGGCGTACTGGCGAAGGGCCGCGCGCTGGATCATCGCCAGGTGCAGCGCGGTCTCTGCTGAGACACCGGTGGTCGCAATGATCTCGGCCATGAGGGCCTGCAGGTCGTCGCCACTCGGCGCGGGCGTGGGCGTGGTCGGTCGCGTGCTCATAGGTCGTCTCCTTGTGGTTTTAGGCAACACAAAAGACCGTGTGCGCGGCGTCAGCACACGGCCCTGCGCCACAGGGGCGCACGCCATCAGGTCGAGTTAGGGGGTGGGTGACAAGACGCCTCCTTTCAGTGCTGGTCTGCAGACAGTGCCGCAACCGGAAACTCGGGCTGCTCCCAGTGCCCATCGGTGAGATTTGGCAGCGTGGTGATCGTGCGATCAGCGTGCAGCAGCGCCTCGTCAATGGGCTTCCAGGGCAGGCCGACCTGGGCGCGGTAGCGGATGAGGTGGTAGGCAAGGCGGGCTGATCTGGATCGCCTGAGGGCGGCAATCGAGATCCCGTATTCCGCCGTGTAGGCCGTGCCAATGCCGCGCGCAAAGCCAATCATGGCCATCCTCGCCGGGCCAGAGCTATCGAAGCTCAGCACCAGCGGTGAGCGGCAGACCCACGAAGGCTTGCCGATCCCGAGCAGGTGGATGCGGCGTTGAAACGGGTCGAGCTCAGCGGCGGCTTCAAGATCGATAATCAACTGCGCGTACCACGCAGTTGCGGCACGCGCATAACGAGCGGGCACGAGGCCGCCAATCGCGCAGGCGGGCCGATCAACGAAGCCATCGGGCGCGTCGTGGAACCCCCACGCGGCGCGTTGGCATACCTGGGCACGTTCCTCGTCGTCGAAGCAGTCCTCGCGGTCGCGCACGAGGTCGCCGATGATCGCGGCAGCCCCAGGGCCGGGGTAATGGGTGACGGGCACGATCGGTGGATCGGGGCCGTGCCCCATCGTTTGGAGCAAGGCCGTGAGCCGCACGTCGTCGCGCTCACTGGCAAGCGGATTCCCCATCGTGTCGTAGCTGAGCGCCCAATCAAGGCAGGCGGGGGCAGGCACTGATGGGCTGATAGGGGGCGACCTCCACCAGTTCGCGACGCGGTGGGCATAGTACGGCAGCGACAGGCGCGCCGTGTTCCCAGGAGGAAACGCGCCGGAGTCGAGGACGACATGTACCCCCGGCGTGCGGGCGAGCAGGCGTTCGGTTGACGAGCCAGCCGGCACGAGGTAGTGCCGTTGGCCGACATGCAGGGCGATCGCGAGATCGTAGGGGCGGGCACGAGCGCCCAGGGCGAAGTAAAACTGCGGTGGCATCTCTTCCTCCTGAGGCTACACAAAATCACGCAGCGCGGCGCAGGGAAAGCTGAAAAGAGAAAGCGGAAAGCGGAAAGGCTCAACGATAGCAGTGACCGCACGGCTTTTTCAGTTTTCGACGTTCAGCGTTCAGCGTTCCCTGGGGCTGCTGAACCGGGCGACGAGAAGCGCGGGCGGCGGGCGCAAACGCGGCTGCGTGCAAACAACGCGGCGGTTGGCCGCCACGAGCAGGTGGTGGGCGCCAGCGGCGCATGAGGGGCCGGGGAGGAAAGCAGAAAGCAAAAAGATGAAAGCGGAAAGGGGCAGCGAACCCAATGATCGCTGGGCCGTTTTCAGCTTTCAGCGTTCCGATTTCCGCGTTCCCCGGCAGGCGGGGAGCCTCTCAGACAGTGGATTGAGGGGCTGCTGGAGGCGTCGCTTGGTGGAGTCACCCTAGCATCAGCGGCATCGCGCTGCATCAGCAGTGATGACCGATCAGGTGTATGCGACCGGTTTACAAGCGGCCATGCGCTATGCTACAATCAAGCGCGCAGCGGCGTGTGAAACGGAAAACGAAAAGCGTCAAACGCAGGCAACGATGATGTGAAGGCGGTGCATATGCGATGAACCGCCGTTCTCCGTTTTGCGGTCTCCGTTTTACGTTCTGAACAGCCGCCCAAACTGCTCGGGCACCACCGCCTCGGCCGACCCAGCGACAAAGGCGACGTGGCAGCGGTGGCAGTACCAGGACTGCTGCCAGCGGGCGACCTGACGCTGCCAGCGCTCGTTGGCGGCACGGCGACGCTGCTCGTCTCGTTGGATGCAGCGCCCGGTGAGGCCAACGGCGATCAGCGCATCGACGCTGGCAACGCCCGCGAAGAGGTGCTCGGCATAGGCGGGGCCCGCCAGCGCCGCCAGGGTCTGGCCCTGCAGGTTGACGATGAGCAGCGTGACGAGGCAACTCGCTGGGACACTGAAGAACAGCAAGCCAACAAGCACGACGATGATCCACCACCCGCCGCCAGGCTCGCGGGGCGGGGCGAGCAACTGCGCAAGGTGGGTTCGCGCAACGCCCGCTGCGGGCACAAGGTCAGCCGTGAGGACGCGGACATCGCGGGTGCCCCCAGTGACGATCGCAGCGACGCGCTGGGTCGCCTGGGGTGAACGGCAACACGGACAGATGGGCTGGCGAGACATACGGTACCTCGTTCTGTTCTGATAGGCGGAAAAGCTACCGCTATCGTGTAGAACAATTGTACGATATGTGTCAAGATCCCAATCAACGCTTCCCTGCGCGACGATCATTACCTCAACCCTGAGCAATCCGTAGTAGCCGACCCTGTGCTTCAAGCTGGCTCCAAATCGCCTGATGCGCCCGCCAACCCTCCCAGGCGGCATCGACGCTGCCGATGGGACGGGCACCGCAATCGTGGCGATGCTCGGCGAGGACGTCGCCCACGCCGTCCCGACCAACAATCACACACCCGATCTGGTGGCGCGAGAGCATCACGCACCAGCGACCGGGCTCGAGGCCGAATGCATCGATCTGGCGCTGGCCGCTCAGGGTATGCTTGACGACCATCAGCGGGCGCTCCTGGCCCTGCCATAGCTCTGGGGTCTCGACGACGCAGGCATCGGTCGGCACATTGTATAAGCGGAGCGAGCGGCGCACGGCCGCGCCAGAGGCCACATGCGCATCGATGGCACCGATATCGCCAGCTGACAGCTGGCGAACCCCTTCCCAGCGTGGTTGTCGCGCCAACAGGCGCGCTGCGATCGCTGCCATCGTCTCGGCAAGCTCGTCATCTACGTGCTCGAGCCCGAACTCGGCCGGTGGCAAAAGAACGCCAACCAGGGTCGCACCGTCAGCCAGCATATCAAGCGCCCGGTCGATGGTATCTCCTTGCGTTGCTGCATCCAGCTGCAGGCGTCGTTCTGCGGGTGCTGCTGCCGAGCTGAAGGGGAGCTGCCGGTAGAATGCCGGCTGCACGAGGTTGACGGTGTCCTGAGGCAAGCGGCGTGACGCCGGGAGACGCACCACGTCAAGCTGGGGAAAGCGCCGTAGCAGCTCGCGGGGTGCTGGCCAGTGGATTCGGTAGCGCGCCGTCTCAAAACGTTCGGTGTCGACGGTGATCAGCGGTGGCAACTGGCCCGGATCACCCACGAGCAGCGCGCTTGGCGCCAGCTCAAAGAGCGGGGCCAGGGTTGCGAAGGTAAGTTGGTAGGCCTCATCGCAGATGAGCAGATCAAAGCTTTGCGTGATTTTCGTCACCGCAAACAGGAGCTTGTCTGCAGTAGCGATCGTCACACCTGCTACGCCGGGAAGCGCCGTCGCGTCGTTGCACACCAGGATCCGCTGCGTTTGCAGCAGATCATCGGGTAGTTGGCGGTGTGCAGACATCAGCGCGGTGATCGGCATCGGGTCAAAGTTGACAACAAGCCGCCGCATCAGGTCGTAGGTCTGCTCGGCGCGCGGGGCCACCACCGCGACCCGCAGGCCCAGATGGTGCACGGCCACGGCAATCACCGATTCGACCAGGTAGGTCTTGCCGGCGCCGGGGGGCGAGGCGACGATCACGAGCGGCTCGCGCTCCTCGAGTGTCCGCCGTAGCACCTCGCGCTGCGCCGCGTCGCTGCGCCGCCGGGCGTCGAGATATGGTTGAGCGTTCATCGGCGAAGCCTCCGTGCAATGGTAGCGAGATCATCATCGGCAGGTTGTGGTCGGGCAGGTGGCAGCGTATCGCCCATCACGCGTGTGTCGGCCGAGGCGGCCATGCGCTCGTACACCTGGCGTTTCTGGTACCGGAGATCCGCCGGCTCAGGCTCCATCCAGTCGGTGCGCTGGCCAGGAGCCGGCAGCTGGGGATTGCGCACCCCAGTGGTGATTACCAAGGTAAGCTGGACTGACTGACCTGCATTGAGCTCGCGTACCTCGGTGATCCGCCCGACCACCCGGGCTCCCCGCAGCTGCAGCTGCGTGCCGGCTCGGACTCTCAGCACCTGCTGGCAGGTCTCGAGGGTGAGGGTGCAGGGTTGGAAGCCTCGCCGCGGCTGATCACGATTGATGATCGTCGCATCCAGCACCCGGCCAGCGCTCAACGCTGTGGCGCGAACAATCGGATCGTCGGCCACGTCGGCATACGCGGCGAGCTCCTGGGCATAGGTCAGCTCGTCAAGACGCTGGGCCAGGCTGCGCGGCCGCGCCGGGCTGCCGTAGTTGCGGTCGATCTGCCAAGCGACCCGTTTGAACGACTCAGCAGATAGCTTGGTGAGCTCCGGACCCTGTGTCAGCCCCAGAGTCCAGAAAGCTCGGCGTGCCTGCACCAGCAAGTTCCACTCGCGCAGTAGCTCTGCACGAATGATTGCCTCTGCCTCAACTCGGGCGGCTGGCTCACGCAGACGGCCGCTGGCGACACGTGCGCGCAGTTGCTCGACCCGATCATCGGCAGCCCGGGCCAGCATCGCGGCCGCAGGCGCAAGAGCTGCCTGCGCTGCCGCATCCACAACCGCCGTCCCAGCGGGCGGATCGATCCAGGCGAGCAAGGCGCCCAGGTGCAGATCTTCGCTCGGCGATTGGCCGGTAGCGACGTGCCCGGCGAGCAGGCTGCCCGCGACCGCAACGATCTGCTGCCCGGCAAAGGTGGTCTCCTCGGCCAGCAGCCGACACTGCGCCCCCATGCGCTGCAGCTCAGGCCCGACACTGCGGTTCGTGCGATAGCGGTGCCCCAGCAATTCGATGACTTCGAGTGCCGCCGTATGCGCCAGCCAGACCCGTGGCATCTCCCCGGCGGTCACGCAGTCGCTCAGGTAGCGGTCGAGCGCAGCCGCGAACGGCTCCAGAAAGCCGGCATCACGGTCGAGCGGGTTCCAGGTCAGCACGATTTCCGGCTTATCGTCGGGGCCGCCATAGGCCAGCGCGTAGACGACCTGTTCGGCTACCATGCGAATCGGTGCGATCGCGAAGGCCGGGATCGGATCGGCCATCAGGGCCGAGCTGCGCCTGGTCGGTATCGCCCGCCCGGCCTGGTAAGCCAGCAGGCGGGCGGCGAGGTCGAAGATGGTGCTCATGCGGCCCTCCCCTGGACAACGGTTGACCAGTCGAAGAGTGCGGCCGCTTCACGGAGCGCCGGCCCCAGCCAGGCTTCGCGCTCGTCGGTCGCCGGAGCGCCGTGCAGCAACGCAAGGGCACGCGGGAGATCGATGGTCTCACCGAGCGTCTGGGCAGCACGGTCACCCAGGATGGTAGGCTGGGCAGCGGCGTGCTGCCGACAGATCTGGGCGAGCAAACAGCCAGCGACGCAGGACTCCTGGTAGGTCGTTGCGAGCCGGGGTGCTACCAACGCTAGGGCTTCAGCGTCAGCGATTGCGGTCGCACCTAGGGCCTGCAGGCGGGTGCGCACCTGAGCCATCGTGTCTAGCACGCGGCGCATTTCAAACAGCTCGGCCGACAGTTGTTCGGCGAAGGCCGGATGCGGTCGCATGCCGAACGGTGACGCGAAGATGAATATCGCCGCTTCCGGAAGCCGATCGGCAATCCCGAGCGGGATCAACTCCTGCGCAAGGGCGAGCAGCTGGATCGCAGCCTGACGTCGTGCGCCGTCACGGTCACCCTGGGCCACGACGCCGTCGCGAACAATGAACGACTTGATTTCCACCGGCAGATAGACGTGTCGCTGGCGATCCAGGGCCAGGACGTCGGGGGCGATGAAGATGGCGCTTGCCAAGTTGCCGACAAGCGTAAGCTGTAGCTGCGGCTGGATCAGCAGATCTGGCACGATCCTGTCGGCAGCCAGATCCATGAGGATGCGATCCGTGCGCCAGGCACGCTCTTCCATCGCCGCTGTACTCGATCCACGAACCTCCTCGGACAGATCGCGCACGGTCAGGTCATCGGCCGCGACGCCAAGCAGCGGGGCAAGCGTCCCCCGGAGCACGGCCGCGCCATCTTGGTAGAGATTTTTCTCGAACTGGGCACCGCGTCGGCGCGCTGAAACCCGCTCACCGTACTCGCCGGGATAGGCGGTACCCGCCAAGGCAAGGTAGACATCTTGCTCTCGCACACGTGTCAGCATCATTGCTGCCTGGAGCTCACAGGTTGGGTTATGTGCGACGCGGATGAGACCACGCGCTCCAGAAAGACTCATGAACGACCTCCGATATCCAAGCCTTATGCACGCTTCGCAGGTACTGATGGGCCCGTTGTTCACCGATAAGGGAACGTTCGTCGCTCAATTTCATAGAACATTGATCCTCGAAGGTATCTTCAAGACTCACTCCGCAAGTTGGTTACACTGCCGTGGTATAGTTGAAATGGCATTCATCATGCCAGAGTTGTTGACTGCGAATTGACGATGAGATGAGAGGTTCATTGATGAAGCTCCAGCATTCATGGTATGACGTAGTTGTCGCGTGTCAGGAGCGCGTTCAGCGCATCCGTGCCAGCTTGACCAGTGGTGGCACGCTCACGCTTGAGCTTCAGGCGGATCGGGAGGCCGTCATCCTGGCGATACGCAACTGGGTTCTTGGCCGGGCGAAGCACTTCCCTGAGCTTGATGAAGACGGAGTCAGCGAGGTATTGCTCAAGACCATCCAACAACTCGATCGCGATCTGCGCAGCCCCGGCTTTGGTAGTATGGAAAGCATGTTTGGCTCATATGTGAAGACTACTGTTCATCGGATTCTTTTTGAAATTCTTGGAAAAAACAAAGAACAGCGCGTCTTATCTGCACGTGAGCGCCTGGATGCGCAGGTCGGCAAGGGCGGCCTGGCCCGCCACGAGGTGATCGAAGATGTCACACCTGAGCGCCTTGCTGACGAGTACCGCGAAGAGCAGCTTCATGCGCGGCTGCACGCGGCGATTGCCCAATTGCCGCCGCACGATCGCGAAGTCATCAACCTGCGGTTGCAGGGCGTTCCGAGCATCGAGATTGCACGGCGTATGAACCTGTCGCCCGTCAACATTACCCGGATCTACAATCGTGTCGTCGAGCGGCTGCGCCAGATCTTGACCGTTGAGGAGCATTGAGCATGGAAGAGCGATCGTATTTTATTGAAGCGGCGCTGCGCTACGAGGCATTGATCGAAGCTGGCCAGATGCTTGGTCTTGATGCCTTCGTGATCCAGGAACCAGAGGCGACCCGTGCGGAGTTGCGGGCCTTCCTGGAGTTCAATCTGACCCATGGTGAGTTGGATGAACCAGCCGTGTTGACCGTTGATCAGGCGGCGCGTGCCGACCACGTGATTGCCCTGGTGCGCGGCGCTTGGCAGCACGAGCTCAGTGGTACGCCCGTTCAGAACCTGACGCAATTGCGTCAGGCGCGTCAGCTGACCGTCGGACGGCTGGCCCGCCAACTTACCCTACCGGTGGATCTGCTGGCACGCCTAGAACGGGGGAAAGTATTGGTAGCGAGTGTGCCCAACCGGCTGGTCGAGCAACTCGCCCAGATGCTGCACGCATCGACCAGCGCGATCCAGGCGGCGCTGCTTGCGCCGCCGCCGACCACCGCCACAAGCCGCCTCAGTGCGGTTGATGGCATTGTCGAAGGCGAGGAACCGTTGGTCAGCTTTGCGCGAGCCTTCGCCGCGAGTGAGCCGACGGACGAAGAGCAGGCCGCCTGGGCTGCTGATCTGCCATGAGCGTGCGCTGGCAACAAATTCGTGCCGCTGCCCACACTGCCCGGCAGCAGTATCAGACCCACCACCAGGGTTCCGTCGTGCAACCGCTGGATCTCGCTGACCTGGCCGAATGCCTCTGGGGTCTTACAGTTGTGCGCACCGGAACGCTCGCCGAAGGCATTCAAGGCAAGGTCGAACCGGAACTCCAGGTCATCCGCGTGCGGCGCGAGCTTACGTCGGAACGGCAGCGCTTCGTCATCGCCCACGAGCTGGGCCACGTAGCCCTCGAAGGCCTGACCGCCGGTCCGTTCCTCGATACCGAGGCGACGATCGACGAGCGCTCGGCGGGTGAAAGCGCCGATGATACGGTGGTACGCACCTACAATACGCGTGAGCGGCACGAGCAGGAGGCCAACCTCTTTGCTTTGGAGTTGCTGGTACCGGCTGATGAACTCTGGCGGGCGATCCAACAGCCGGGTTGGTCTGTCGAAACCCTCGCTGTATACTTCGGTGTCTCGCTGGACGCGATCCGAACCCAGATCGTCAATGTGAGTTGTCTTGAGCCACTCGCCCCACCGAATCTGACCAGTGACAGCGTAACGACCACGCTCACCCCTGATCCAGAGCAACAGGAAGCGGTAGATGCGCCTCTGCCACTGCTGCTTGCCGCTGGGCCAGGCACTGGCAAGACGCGGAGCATTGTCGCGAAGTATCTGGCCCTGGTACACCAAGGCGTCGATCCGGCAAGTATTCTGGCTCTGACCTTCTCGAATAAAGCTGCCGACGAGATGCGCGGGCGGATCGTCGCGGCGCTGCGCCAGGAATTCCCTGACCTCGCCGGGCGCGTTGCGATCAGTACGTTCCACGCCTGGGGTCTGAATGTCCTGCGCACCTATGGCGCACGGCTGGGCTTGCCAATCAATGTCCGCCTGCTCGACACCGGTGACCTGTTTCTTTTGTTGACACGCCACCTGGCCGATCTGCACCTCGACCATTTCAAGGACATCCGTGACCCCTCTCGCCATCTGTTAGCGATCATCAAGGCGATCAGCCGGATCAAGGATGAGTTACGCACCCCTGAAGAGTATGCGCAACTTGCCGAAGCAGAAGCGCAGCATCTGGTTGTCCAGGCCGAGCAGAACCATGCGGGAACCACGAAGAAAGCGGCGGAAGCTCGGCAAAGAGCAACTCGCCAAGCAGCCGCGCTCCGTGAGTTGGCGCACGTCTACCCCCGGTACGAGGCGGTCTTACGGCAGGCAGGTGCTCTCGATTATGGCGACCTGATTGTGCAGACAGTCGCTGCGCTACACGATCCGATTGTGGCTTCCGATCTACGCAAGCGCTACCAGTATCTGCTCATTGATGAGTTCCAGGATATTAACTACGCCTCAGGCGAACTGGTGCGCTTGCTCGATGGTGGTCGTGGACGGGTGTGGGCGGTTGGCGACGCATGGCAGAGTATCTACCGTTTCCGTGGTGCCTCGGCGGCCAACCTGGACGAGTTCACCACGCACTATCCAAGCGCCCATCTCTATCACCTTACCCACAACTATCGCTCACTCCAGTCGATTCTTGACGCCAGTGCAGCGGTGATGGCCGGAGATACGCGATCGCCCCATCGTCCCAGGCTCGTAGCCCAGCGCGGTAGCGGGCATGGCATACACGTTTGTGAATGGGTTGGACAGAGCACCCATGACGAGTATGCGGCGATCGCCCACGACATCTTGCAGCGGGTCGCCGCTCGGGTGTCCTCGGATCTCCCGTGTGTCCCGCATGGCCGCACTCACGGGAGCACCAAACCATATCGCCAACGACCGCAGCCCCGATGCCGTGCCATGCGAAAGATCCGTCACTGGCGCTTTCGCGACCACGCCGTACTCTGTCGGAAACACGCCCATGCGATGCAGATCGCCACAATCCTCGAGGCGCATGGCATCCCGGTTGATAGTGTGCGCGACATTTATGAGACGCCTGAAATCAAGGACGTGCTGGCAATCTGTGCCCAGGTACGTGCGCTCAACAGCGCCGGTCTCCTCCGCGCCCTAACCATACCCGAATATCGGCTCGATCCTCGAGATCTCAATACCTTAGTGAACGAGGCACGTTGGTCGAAACAGGCGCTGCCGCGTGCGGCTCGCGACGCAGCGATCATCGCCCGGCTGAGCCCTCAGGCGCAGCAAGCGCTCACCCGGCTGCAGGCCATCATCGAGGCGCTGGCGGCTGAGGGTGATGCTTGGCAGGTCTTGGCGAGCTACCTCTTTCAGCACAGCCAGCAGATGCGCGAGTGCCTGACCCGTGCCGGTCGCGGTGAGGGCGCGGCCAAGCGTGAACTGGCCAATCTTGGCCGGTTGCTGGCGACCGCCCAAAAATTTGTGCGCCAGGCCGAGCCTGGCCAACGGCACGCTGCCGACTTCATTGAGTATATCCGCACGCTGCGCGCCGCCGGTGCAAGCTCCAGCCAGCCTCTTGGCGGACAACCCGACGTGGTGCGGGTCATGACGGTGCATGCGGCCAAGGGGCTTGAGTTCCCGATCGTCTACGTGCCGCAGCTCCAGGAGGGCCAGTTCCCAGCGCGGGGCGGCCAGCGCGGCCTGCCGCAGCCGTCCGGCCTCATCCGCGGCCCAGTCGAGAGCGAACTGCAGGAGGAGCGCTACCTACTCTATGTCGCGATGACCCGCGCTCGCGACCGCCTTGTTCTGACTCGCTCGACTGCTGGCCGGCGCACATCCAATGGCGAGCCAAAGGTGGCCGAGCGCTCCTCGTTGCTCGCCGGAGACGGCGCGCAGGCGAACACACCATGGGCCACACGCACCCTGCCAACAGCCCATGGCTGTCCGGTGCCAGCGCCAGAGATGCGCTTGATGGACACACCACCACCACCGATGCCTTTGCCAGCATCGAGCATCAACCTTGATGGCTGTCGGCGCCGCTTTCTTTACCAGTACGTCTACCAACTCTACGACGACCAGTCACCCTTCCTGCGTATGCACCAGGCCATTCGTGCGAGTGTGAAGCAACTGGTCGTGCAGGCACGTGACGGAACCCTGATGACTGATGAGCAGAGCATCCGCACGCTTGTCCATGGTCAGTTGCAGCGCTACGAACTTGACAACGTGCTCTACGCGGCTGACTACGCTGCCGAGGCCTGGCGGCACGTGCGTGGCGTCTGGGACGATCTGTGTGCAGCCCGCCTGGTGCCGGAGCGAGTCGATCGTCGGGTTGTCGTGCACCGGCCAGCCGGGGCGATTGAGGTGCGGATTGATCGCGAGGAGACCCATGACGGATGCACCCGCTGGGTCTGGACGCGCTCAGGGCAGCCCGGCGAGGATGATCATCTGTCGGAGCGGGTGATGCTCTATGCCCTAGCCCACCAGGAGATCCACGGTACTCCCGGTGAGATTGCGATCACCTACACCGCAACCGGCGACCTGCGGCTAGCGACACCAAAAGACAAGGTGCTCGCCAACCACAGTGCCAAGATCGATAACCTGCTGGAGGAGATGCGAGCACGGCGCTGGGAGCCTTCTTTTGGGCCGCACTGCGCTACGTGCCCGTTCAATTTGATCTGCCCGGTGTGAAAGAGTGATCCGTATGGTGTCTTATCCGAAGAGGAGCAGGTGTAATGCAGAAGGCGTTCACACATTGCCGGAATACACGAGATGCTGATATAATGGTTGACGCCTGCATAATCTTTTGCAGCATCTCCGACAGCTATGCATACGTGAACTGTAATCGTTCTGGTACAAGCTCTTGGATTGATATACGACCTGAACATTGATTTCGGCGGGTCAGGTGCAGCGACAGATTCTAGAGTTGCCCTGCGTAGTTGAGGTAATCTGTATGCCACCCGGACGTAAACGGACAACCAATCAGAGTGCGGCGATCACCAATGGCCCGATCATGGCGTCCACGGGTGAAGAGACCAATGGTCGGCACGATCTGTCGCTCCTGGAAAACCGCCTTTGGGAGGCTGCCGATCAACTGCGCGCCAACTCGAAGTTGAAGTCGTCGGAGTATTCCATCCCAGTGTTGGGCCTGATCTTTCTGCGGTACGCCGACTACCGCTTCACCCATATCGAGCAAGAGCTGAAGGTGAAGCAAGGCGCATCGTCACGCCGTACCATCGGCAAGGCCGACTACCAGGCGCGTGGTGTCATGTACGTGCCCGAGGAGGCGCGTTTCGCAAGGCTGTTAACGCTGCCCGAGGGCGCCGATATCGCCAAGGTGATCAGCGAGGCGATGAAGGCGATCGAGGCCGACAACCCGGCCCTGAAGGATGTGCTGCCCAAGGAGTATCGCCGACTCGGCAACGACGTGCTGGTTCCGTTGTTGAAGACCCTCAACGCGATCCCGATGGATGCCGAGGGTGACACCTTTGGCCGGATCTACGAGTACTTTCTGGGTGAGTTTGCCCGCAGCGAGGGCCAGAAGGGTGGTGAGTTCTATACACCTACCGCGCTGGTCAAACTGATCGTTGAGGTGATCGAGCCGTTCCACGGCCGGATCTTCGACCCGGCCTGCGGATCCGGCGGCATGTTCGTGCAGAGCGCCCGCTTTGTCGAGAACCACAAACGTAACCCGAATGCCGAGATCAGTATCTACGGCCAGGAGAAAGTTGGTGAAACTGCCCGGCTCTGCCGCATGAATCTGGCTGTCCATGGTCTCGGTGGCGAGATCCGCGATGGCAATAGCTACTACGAAGATCTCCATCGCAGTGTTGGGCAGTTCGACTTTGTTATGGCCAATCCGCCATTCAACGTCAACGGCGTCGACAAGTCGCGCCTCAAGGACGACCCACGCTTTCCCTTTGGTATGCCGACGCCGGATAACGCCAACTATCTCTGGATCCAGCACTTCTATAGTGCCCTGACGCCAACTGGACGCACTGGATTTGTCATGTCCAGCTCGGCCGCCGATGCACGCGGCTCCGAGCAAGAGATCCGCCGTAAGCTGATTGAGGCCCAGGCAGTTGATGTGATGATCGCAATTGGGCCGAACTTCTTCTACACGGTGACTCTGCCCTGTATGCTCTGGTTTTTCGACCGCAACAAGGCGCGGACGGCGCGCAAGGATACGGTGCTGTTCATCGATGCGCGCCAGATCTACCGCCAGATCGACCGTGCCCACCGCGACTTTACGCCGACCCAGGTTGAGTTTCTTGCCAACATCGCGCGGCTCTACCGTGACGAGCAGCCCGAGCAGGTTTCCGGCAGCGAGAACCTGCTGGCCCAGCACTTTCCTGACGGTGCCTACCAGGATATCGCCGGGCTCTGCAAGGTGGCGACGCTCGATGAGATCAAGGCCCAGGGCTGGAGCCTCAATCCGGGGCGCTATGTCGGCGTCGCCGCCCGCGCCGCCGACAACTTTGACTTTGCTGTGCAGCTCGAGGAGCTGAACGAAGAACTGGAGCAACTGAATGCCGAAGCGCGTCTCCTGGAAGAGCGCATCGCCGAGCATGTAGAACAGTTGTTGGTACCAGCGACAGTGGGGCAAGCGAAAGTGCCGCGTAGGGACTGAGGAGGAAGGAGACAGGGATGAATCTCGATCAACTGCGCTCTAGGCGCGCCGAAATCCTGACACTGGCCGAGCAGCATGGCGCACATAATGTACGCGTCTTCGGCTCAGTCGTGCGAGGTGAGTCAGGAAGTGAGAGCGATATTGATCTGCTGATCGATATGGACGAGCAACGCAGCCTCCTTGACCTGGTGGCGCTCTGGCAGGATCTCCAGGACATGCTCGGTCGACGCGTTGATGTGGTCACTGAACGTAGTCTCCACTGGTATATTCGTGACCGGGTGTTGCGTGAAGCGAGGCCGTTATGAAAGATGACGGTCTGTACCTTACCCATATGCTCGAATGTATCACGCAGATCGAAGAATACACGCGGAATGGCAAAGAAGCCTTTATGGCTTCACGGATGACCCAGGACGCGGTTGTTCGTAATTTTGAGATTATTGGCGAGGCGACGAAACGGGTATCTCCGTCGCTGAAAGATGCACACCCTCATGTACCGTGGCGGCGTATCGCCGGGTTGCGTGATGTGCTGATTCATGATTATATTCGTGTCGAGCTTGAACAGGTCTGGGCGCTTGTTATCGGCCCAATGCGCGACTTGAAACGTGATCTTACGACGATTCGTGCGATTCTGGAAGGAGCGTAACAGGGTATACGTCACCCGAGCTACGCTGAACCTTGATGGCTGGCTATGCTGTCGGCGGCACCGCCCGCGCCGCCGGGAAGTTCAACTTCACCGTGCGACTTGCAGAGCTAAATGAGGATCTGGAGCAACTGAATGCCGAAGCGCATCTCTTGGAAGAGCGCATCGCTGAGCATGTGGAACGGTTGTTGGAGCAGGTGACAAAATGAGCACGAATGGCGACCTTTGGAAAACTGTTCCGATCAAAACCCTGTATCGCGGGTTATATGACGGCCCACATGCCACACCCAAGCTTTCAGATGAAGGCCCCATCTTCTTGGGCATCCCTAACGTTCGTGAAGATGGCGGTCTTGACCTAGCCAAAGTTCGCCACATCGCTGAAGAAGACTTTCCTAAGTGGACGAAACGGATATTACCGCAGCCTGGGGATATTGTATTTAGCTATGAAGCAACGCTTCATCGTTACGCCATAATCCCAGAGGGCTTCAGGGGCTGTCTAGGCCGCAGAATGGCATTAATACGTCCAAATCCGGGCGAGGTTGAGAGTCGTTATCTCTTCTACTACTTCCTGTCGGACAGGTGGCATTCAACGGTTGCTCGGCATATACTTATTGGTGCTACAGTTGATCGCATTCCCCTAACGCACTTCCCTCAGTTCGAGGTAACGATCCCTCCACCTCCCATCCAGCGCAAGATCGCTGCCATCCTCAGTGCCTACGACGACCTCATCGAGAACAACCAGCGCCGCATCGCCATCCTGGAAGAAATGGCGCACAATCTCTACCGCGAGTGGTTCGTCGAGCTGCGCTTTCCGGGGCACGAGCATGTGCGCGTGGTGGATGGCGTGCCGGAGGGGTGGGAGGTGACAACGTTAGGGGGCATTAGTGATCATGTTGGCGGAGTCATACAAACTGGCCCATTCGGATCACAGTTGCACCAATCAGATTATAAGAGTGAAGGTGTTCCGGTCGTAATGCCCAAAAATTTGGTTGATGGAAGAATTTCAGCAGATGGAATTGCACGAGTTGGAGTGGAGGATGCTGCTCGGCTCTCTCGCCATCGTCTTCGCCCAGGAGATATTGTCTATGGGCGACGCGGCGATATTGGTCGTCGAGCATTAGTGACATATCGCGAGGAAGGCTGGCTGTGTGGAACAGGAAGCCTTTTGTTGCGCCTCGGGCAAACTGTTATCGATCCAGTGCTGTTGTACTTGTACCTAGGAAAGTCAGAAGTAGCCACTTGGATCTCCAATAAGGCCATCGGCGCTACTATGCCAAATCTTAATACTGGTATATTGAAAAGCATCGTCACTGTTATCCCACCTCGTGAACTCCAGTTTCAAGCAACGATGCTCCTTAACCCTATTTTCGAGCTTATTCAGACACTGAACACCAAAAACATCAACCTCCGTCGCACCCGTGACTTGCTACTGCCAAGACTGATCAACGGCGAACTGGATGTTGCTGAGTTGGCGATCGCGGGGGTGGTCGAGTAAACCACGCGGATTTCACACCGCGTATATTCCAGCGAAACGGGCTGATGCCATTGAGAGGGACACAGAGATATGACTACGCACTACGATACCGAGAGCACTTCTCGCGACAGCGCGCGTGTCGACGATATTGTCATCACTAAACCGGACGAAGTCGAGCAGGGACGTACTCGCCGCATCATGCGGCCTCTGCTTATCGACAATGCGCGCAACAAAGCTGCCTCAGTGAAGCTAACCTTGATGCACCAGCGTCGCCACTCGGCAAAAGATCCATGGGAGGACGCCGACTCGTTCAATCTTGCTACACTCAGGGCCGGCCAAGAAGTTCGTCTCGAGCTGAGCGCAGGTCAGACGTACCGCCTGTACCAGGCGCTGTCTGACCTCTATGCGCTCTCTCAGGATGGCGTACCCCAGGGACAGCGACGCTTCATTGCGGTTGATGGAGAGTCAGGCGTCGTCGTCAACCTTCAGACACCGGAACTCGTCGAGTACCTGCTTGCCAACGACAACCCCGAGTTCTGGGAAGCGCTCAATCAGCTCAAGCCCGATGTGCTTACTGCTGTGGCACTCAAACAACAACATGAGCGGCGTTCAGCTGCGCTTGCAGAATTCAAGGCTCAGCTCGCCGCCGAGGAGTGGTCAGAGGGCAATTGGCAATCCTTTTTCGAGGCAAACACCTGGATTTTTGGCCATGGCCTGGCCTACCAGTTCCTTCATTCCGTAACCAAGCAACCAGCCTATGGCGGCGTTACGGTGGCCGGTTCGGGCGGGCAGCGCGGCGATTTCCTCCTAGCCACAGCAGCCACCATTCGCTTCATCGTGCTGGTCGATATTAAGAAGCCACAGAGCGAACTACTCACGACACGACTCTACCGGAATAAGGTATGGGGACCCAGTTCAGAACTCTCCGGGGGTGCCGCGCAACTCCAATCGAACTGCCGCACCTGGGTGATAGAGGGTTCGCGCCAGGACGAGAACCGTGACCTCCTGCATGGCGAGGATATCTACACCTATGAGCCCAAGGGGATCCTGGTGATCGGGAACACACGCCAGCTTGACGACACTAACAAGCGAGCATCATTCGAACTGTTCCGACGCAATCTGCACAACCCGGAGATAATCACCTACGATGAGTTGCTGGCTCGCGCCGAATACCTGGTCGTTCATCAGGAGCAATAATCGAAACAACGCGAGTTTCCCCAGCGCAATGACTGCCTCAGCTCGCGCCGTTTGCCCGGCACCATATCTTACCCGCGATCCGCATTGCTCGCCACCTGCGAATCGGACGATCAACTTGAGCCTATCACCGGGGGCTGACGATGCCACACCACAACCTTGACAGCGAAGACGCACTTGAACGTGAGACAATGGCGCTATTTCAGGCTCTTGGCTGGAAGACAACCTTCGCGCTGCACGAATGGGATACCGGCGCCAGTACGCTCGGTCGCGAGACGATGGCCGATGTCATCCTGGCGGGCCGACTGCGCCCGGCGCTGGAGCGCCTTAACCCCGATCTGCCGGACGAGGCCCTCACCCTGGCCATCGACGAACTGTTCCGCGACCGCAGCGCACTCAGTGCCGCCGCCGCGAACCGGGAGATCTACCGGCTGCTGAAGGACGGCGTGCTGGTCACGTTGCAGAGCGACGAGGGCGAAGAGCGCATCGAGCGGGTGCGCGGGATCGATTGGCAGCAGGCCGACCAGAACGATTTCTTGCTCGTCTCACAGTTTTG
Organism: Candidatus Chloroploca mongolica; assembly: GCF_004762035.2. Classification (GTDB taxonomy): domain Bacteria; phylum Chloroflexota; class Chloroflexia; order Chloroflexales; family Chloroflexaceae; genus Chloroploca; species Chloroploca mongolica. The sequence continues at coordinate 24,929 of NZ_SIJK02000017.1, forward strand.
GGTGAGTGGGGAGTATGGCAAGAAACGCGCCGACCTGGTCGGCTTTGTTAATGGCCTGCCACTGGTCTTGCTCGAGCTCAAGGCCCATCACAAGCATGTGCAGGCTGCCTACGACAACAATCTGCGCGACTACAAGACGACTATTCCGCAGCTATTCTGGCCGAATGCGCTGATCATCCTCTCCAACGGTGTCGAGAGTCGCGTCGGCAGTATGACCGCCGAATGGAATCACTTTAGCGAGTGGAAGCGCATCAATAGTGAAGGCGAAAAGGGCGTCGTCAGCCTCGACACGACCGTGCGGGCTACCTGTGCGCCTGAGCGGTTGCTCGACCTGGTTGAGAACTTCACGCTCTTCGAAGAGACCCGCGGCGGCCTGGTCAAACTGATCGCCCGGAACCACCAGTACCTCGGCGTCAATAATGCCATTGCGGCAGTGCGCGATCTCGGGGCCAACCAGGGCCGGCTCGGCGTCTTCTGGCATACCCAGGGGAGCGGCAAGAGCTACTCGATGGTCTTCTTCGCGCAAAAGATCCTGCGCGCCCTCCCGGGCAACTGGACTTTTCTGGTGGTAACCGACCGGCTCGACCTGGATGAGCAGATCTACAAGAACTTCGCTCGCGTGGGGGCGGTAACTGAGCCAGAGGAGTCCGTTCGCGCTGGCGATGGTGTGCATCTACGGCAGTTATTGCGCGAGGATCACCGCTACCTCTTCACCCTCATCCAGAAATTCCGTACCGAAGGCGGCGAGCCCTACCCCCAACTCTCCGAACGTAGCGACATCATCGTGATGACCGACGAAGCCCACCGCAGCCAGTACGACATCTTCGCCCAGAATATGCGCCAGGCACTGCCACGCGCAGCATTTATCGGCTTCACCGGCACCCCACTGATCGTCGGCGAGGAAAAGACGCGTGAGGTATTTGGCGACTATGTCAGCATCTACAACTTCCGCCAGTCGGTCGAGGATCGTGCGACCGTGCCGCTGTACTACGAAAACCGCATCCCTGAGGTGCAGATTGTCAATGAGCACCTGAATGAGGATATGGGCGATCTTCTTGACGCCGCGATGCTTGACGAGGCGCAAGAACAGCGGCTCGAGCAGGAGTTCCGGCACGAGTACCAGGTGATTACCCGCGACGAGCGTCTGGAAACGGTCGCCCGCGATATTGTTGCCCACTTCATGGGGCGTGGCTATCGCGGCAAGGCTATGGTTGTCGCCATCGATAAGTTGACCGCAGTGCGTATGTACGACAAGGTGTACAAGTACTGGCAGAGCTCCATCGCCGACCTTCAGAGCCGTCTGAGTGAGGCGATCAGCGACGAGAGCGACGAGCTTGAGAAGGCCATCGCCTTTATGCAGACCACCGACATGGCGGTGGTTATCTCGCCGTCGCAGAACGAAATCGACATCTTCGCCAAACGAGGCATGGAAATCGCATCTCACCGCAAGCGCATCGTCAACGAAGACCTCGACACAAAATTCAAAGACCCGAACGACTCGTTCCGGATCGTTTTCGTCTGCGCGATGTGGATGACCGGCTTCGACGTGCCGTCCTGCTCGACGATCTACCTCGACAAGCCGATGCGGAACCACACCCTGATGCAGACCATTGCCCGCGCCAATCGCGTCTTCAAGGACAAGCAGAACGGCCTGATCGTCGACTACATTGGCGTCTTCCGCTCACTCCAGCAGGCACTGGTCATCTATGGCTCCGGCTCAGGCGGCGGCATTGCACCAGGCGACATGCCAGTACGTGACAAAGCAGCGCAACGTGCCGAATTGCGCCAGGTTCTTGACGAAGCGACCGCCTTCTGCGCCGCGCGAGGGGTAGACCTGAACATCATCGCTGCTGCCGATAACGCCTTCCAGCGGATTGCCTTGGTCAGCGATGCCGTCGAAGCAATCATCGTCAACGACGACCAGAAACAGCAGTTCCTGAATCACGCCAACACGGTCGATCGGCTCTTTCGTGCGATCCTGCCCGATCAGAGCGCCGCCGAGTTTCAGCCAACCCACGCTGCGCTCACCGTCATCGCTCACCGCATCCGCGCTCTGGCAGCGCCAGCAGACATTGAGAATGTCATGGATCAGGTTGGCGAGTTGCTCGATGACTCAGTCCTACCGAAAGTGCAATACACCATTCGTGACCAGCCCTACCGCCGTCTGGGCGAAGACGTAGCACAAGCAGACTCGGCGCAGCCGATCGATCTCAGCGCTATCGACTTCGGCGCGCTACGTCAGAAGTTTGAGACCGGTCGCAAGCGAACCGAGGCCGAGCAACTGCGCAGCACAATCAGCCGTAAGCTGACGCGTATGGTGCGGCTCAACAAGACGCGTATGAACTACCTTGAGCAATTCCAGCGCCTGGTGAATGAATACAATGCCGGTGCCGCGAACGTCGAGGGCTTCTTTGCAGAACTGGTCACCTTTGCGGCGAATCTGAATGCTGAAGAGCAGCGTGCGATCGCCGAGCAGCTTGAGGAGGAAGAGCTTGCCCTGTTCGATCTGCTGACGAGGCCCGAGGTAACGCCCACAAAGGCCGAGGCTGACCAGATCAAGCAAGTCGCGCGCGACCTGTTAACCACCCTGAAGCGCGAGAAACTGGTGCTCGACTGGCGCAAGAAACAGCAGGCCCGCGCCGCCGTCCGGGTCACAATCGAAGATATGTTAGATCAGTTGCCGGATCTCTATAGCAAGGAGCTGTACGAGCAAAAGTGCCAGGTGGTCTACCAACATGTCTACGAGTCGTACCTCGGCCAGGGAAAGAGCATCTACTCGCGTGCGGCCTGACAAACACGATAGCCGTTTCACCAGATGCGAGGTGTCGTTGGCAAAGACACGAGCCGACGAAGACGCACCAGAGAAACTGTAAAGCGGCACTGAAATCACGTAGCACTCACTGTCTTATCTGAAATCGAGACGTCGCAGAAGAAGGAGTGAGGGTCGGAACAATGTCCATACCTGAAATCAGTCTAACTTTGGACAGCATCGAGCAACTGGCATGGGAAGATATAATTAGTGACAGTATTGCGCGTGAATGTAGTGATTATAGCTCGCAGTTTTTCGAGCATGCCAAAGGGCTAGAAGCAGCTGGAAACCTTGAGGTAAGTGGCTTCTTCGTGCTCTTGGGAGCCATTACATCATTCCATCTCAAACTTGATGATAGTGACCAGCCATTTCATCCGTTCTTTGTGATACCCACAGGGCGCACTGCGTCAGTCGATGATCTTAACGATACCCACTTAGCTGTACTCGACCTGCTCGTAGATGACATCGCCGATCCTGAATTGCAGGCTCGTGTTAGTGATCTTCTGTGGATATGTCGTCGTGATTATCGCCGAGCTGAGCTAGCAGTGAACGCCTATCTTGCTGCAGCTGCTGTGCTAGAAGATCCACTCCACTGGCCAGCATGTATGCACAGGATCGAACGAGCGCTACAGATCGGCTCTTTGTTGGGCCGCAACCAGGCTCCACGGCTTCGGATCCTAGAGACCATTGAAGAAATATTGGGGCGTTACAACGGAGAAGATCCGCTATTCCTATCAGCGCGCTTAATGGAGCTCTTGCTAGAGCAGCGGCACGGCGACCCTAATCGCTATGCCGCATTAGCAGAAAAGGCAGCCCAGAAAGCAGAGCAGGAACGCCATTGGCATCGCGCGCGTAACTACTGGCAGATCGCTGCTCAGTGGCATCGGCGTCGGAACGATGAGTCTCAAGCCCGCAATGCCCAGATCAATGCGGCTGAGACTCATGCGCTTGAGGCTGATGAAGTATTGCATCGCGATCCGCCTGATCACGGCCTTGCTGCAATCCACCTGCAAGGGACAATCACCGCTTTGCGCCGCATTGGAGGCATGGGTGAGCGAGTGGACGAGATCCACCGAGCCATGCTCGGACACCAGCAGGTATCTGTTGCCTCGATGCAAGCATCCGAGCAATCGATTGATTTATCTGATGCAATCGAACAGGCGCGAGGTCGAGTCAGGGGCAAATCAGCGTTCGAAGCACTTGTCGCCCTGGTGAAGATGGGCGGTGCGCCAAACGTTGACAAGCTGCGGGCGGAAGTTCAGCATCAAATAGATGCGCATCCTCTGCTGTATATCTTCCCGGCCCGAATGTTAAATGCAGCCGGAAAGACAATCGGGCAACGGGGCGCCAGGTCTCCAAATGATGATGAAAACCTCGAAGAGCTTTTGCGGGCTGAAATGCTTCGGCATGCCGTACTTCATCGGGAGATCTTTGTGGCTGCTGGTATCGAACCAGATCGGCAGCAGATCTGGCAGGAGCATCCTCTTCGGCCGCACGATTTCTTCGAGCTGGCGAGCTACAGCTCCTTTGTTCCACCTGGGCGCGAATGGATCTATGCGCGCGGTTTATATGCCGGTCTCCAGGGAGACTTTCTTGTTGCGACTCACCTGTTGTTTCCTCAGTTTGAGCACTCGATTCGCTGGATCCTGCACGAACGTGGCGTTGTTGTCTCAAGATTGAATGATCAGGGGATTCAGGATGAGTTGGATCTAAACCGGCTGCTCTACCTTCCCGAAATGGCATCCATCTTCGGCGAGGATGTTGTCTTCGATCTCAAAGGGTTGCTCGTTGAACGCTTTGGTGCCAACTTAAGGAACACTGCGGCCCATGGGCTCATCGAACATAGCGGCTTTTACTCAGCCCAGTCAATCTATTTCTGGTGGCTTGTACTGCGCCTGATGTTAATCCCCATCATTGCCAGACAACAGGCGGAAGCATCGAATGCTGCCCCTTCAGCGTCATCTGCGGCTGCTCCGCCATCACAGAATGGCTCTGGTGAGACCAACTCGCATCCTGAAGGCACTCGATAAAGGAAAGCGTGTATACTGATGAACCCTCACAAAGTCACCATCCAGCAACTCTTCACCATGCAGTGCCGCCACCTGATCCCCATCTTCCAGCGCCAGTATGTGTGGGATGCGCGCGACCAGTGGGAGCCTTTGTGGGATGACATTACCCAGAAGGCACGGGAGGTGCTCAACATCACGCCAGGCGGGCGCCAGCTGCGGAAGCATTTTATGGGAGCGGTTGTGCTGCGGGCAATCGCGCCTAATGGTCTTGAGTATCAGGCCTACGAGGTCATCGACGGACAACAGCGCCTCACCACGCTGCAGGTTCTCATGATCGCACTCCGTGATTACAGCAAGCAGAAAAACTTGGGCCGCAGTCTGACGCTCCTAAATGGCATGACCGCAAATCCGCCACTCTCCGGGTCGGAGTATGAGCAGCTGAAGGTGCTCCCCACAACACGCGATCGGGCCGACTTCGTGGACGTCTTCGAGTGCCAGTCGCCCGAGGAGTTGCTGCGCCGGCGCCCGCCGATCCGCCGCAAATATGCTCGCCGCGATGATCCGCAGCCGAAGCTGATTGCCGCTTACCACTTTTTCTATGACGTGATCCGGCAGTTCGCCGAGACTGCTGACGATGAACTGGATGACAGTGCGACCATCGTGGCAGACGCCGAGACCATAGCTCGCCGGGTCGAGTCACTGGTCCGTGCGATCACTCAGCAGCTCGAGCTTGTGCGGATCGATCTCGATCACGACGACGATCCCCAGGTCATTTTTGAAACGCTCAACGCGCGGGGAGTCAAGCTCTGGCCGGGCGACTTGGTGCGGAACTACGTATTCCTCGAGGCTACGCGACGCCACGGTTCGCAGGCAAAGGTCAAAGATCTCTACGACACCTATTGGCGGCACTATGATGAGACTGCCACGGCGGCATTCTGGAAAGAGCATGTGCGCCAGGGCCGCCTGGTCAATCCCCGCTTCGAGTTGTTCCTCTTTCACTTTTTGACCAGCAAGCTGAAGCGTCCCGAGGATGATATCCAGTTGCAACATCTCTACCGCTCGTTCTGCGAGTGGTGGGATACGAGCGAGGGCGCGCAACCGCGCGATGTCGAGCAGGCGTTGCAGGAGATCCAGGTCTATAGCGCCTTCTACCACCGCCTGTTTGAGCAGCGCGACGATGATCGGCTGGCAACCTTCGGGCGGCGGCTGCGCATTATGGACGTCAGCACGATCTACCCGCTCGTGCTCTTCCTCTTTGTAGAACGCGAGCAAGAGACCACCGCCGAGATAGACGGCCTCCTGACCGACCTGGAGTCCTACCTCGTCCGCCGCCTGATCTGTGGTCTGACCACAAAGAGTTACAACCGCATTTTCGTCAAATTGCTTACCGATCTCCGAAAAGCCGGCCCCATCTCACGCGGTGTGGTTCAACAGCATCTCTTAAACATGACAGGGCCGACCGCGGAGTGGCCCAGCGATGATCTGCTGCGCGAACGCTGGCTGACTAGCCCGGTCTATCAGAATCTCCGTCAATCGCGGATTGTGATGATCCTTGAGGCGTTGGAGTGGCAGCAGTACGGGCCGAAGCAGGAGCATCAGCGCCCACCTTCCACCACGCCCTACACCATTGAGCATATTCTGCCGCAGAGCCCGAGTGAGGATGACTGGCCGTTGCCGCTTCCGGCAGACGCTGACGAAGAGACCCGCCTGGCGATCGTTATGACCCGCGAGGCGCTGAAGCATACCATCGGCAATCTGACTCTGGTGACCTCGCCGATGAACTCCGGGCTTGGCAATCGTCCCTTTTTGCAGAAGCGTCAGGCCTTCGATACCCAGAGTACCCTGATGCTGAGCAAGTACTTCATCAAGCACGGGATTGACACCTGGGGCGAGGCGCAAATCCGTGAGCGCGGCGAGCGGCTCCTGACTGAGGCGATCACGATCTGGCCACGGCCATAGGTGTCCCAATGAGTGATCCTTCACCTGAACCGGAGAACCCTGGAGGTCAGCTTTCGCTCTTCAGCACTGATCAGGTCGCGGAGCAAGCACCGGTACCCGAGGTGCCTGCTCCGCGCCGTTCGCGCCGGCGCACTGCTGACCCCGCGTGGCCGCCCCACGAGCGCTTCCCCTATAACAATCCGCGCACTGGTCAGACCGTGGGATCGTGCGTTTTGGAAGAGCTTCGTACCTCACGCCGCCCGTTGATCATTACTGGTTACACATCGCTGTCATTCGTGATCAATCTTCTTGCCCATTATCGTAGTCAATCAGGCGCAATGCACGTGCGCTTACTCCTAGGCCATGAGCCGCTTGTCCAGGGGCGATCAACCTACCGTGTACCGGGCCGACAGTCCTTTGCGCGGGAACTGGAAGACTACTGGCTTGCCCAAGGGGTCTCAGTCTATCAGAGCTTGGCGATTCTAGCAGCAATCGATTTTCTCCAAACTGATTCAATCGAGGTTCGCATCTCCGGCAATCTCGAGCGACCAGTTCATGCCAAGATCTATCAGGCCGACCACGCAATCACACTGGGATCGAGTAACCTGAGCAACAACGGCATGTACACGCAGTTCGAAGCCAACGAACGCCACGAGGTCTTCGACGGGGAACGTTTCACTGAGGCTTGCACGCTTGCCGAACAAATCTGGGCAACTGGTCGCGATTACCGAGAACAACTCATTGCGCTCCTAAAACGACTCCTACGTGCCGTTAGCTGGCAGGAGTCGCTGGCACGCGCTTGTGCCGAAGTGCTGGATGGGCTCTGGGCGCGCCGCTACACGCTGGTGGATCCGCTCGTGAACGCGCCGCAGCTCTGGCCTGCCCAGGAACAGGGGGTGGTTCAGGCCATCTGGTTGGTCGATCAGGTTGGCAGTGTGCTGGTGGCTGATGCGACCGGTTCCGGCAAGACCCGCCTCGGCGCCGAGATTCTGCGTGCGATGACGAACCGGCTCTGGGAACGTGGACGGGTTCGCAACCATATCCCCGTTATTGTCGCGCCACCACGGGTGCTGACCGATTGGGAACGCGATACCACATCGATAAACCTGCCAAGCGAGCGCTATCCTCACTCATTGCTGAGCCGCACGCCAGGCGAACAGCGCCAGACGCGCCAAGACGTGCTTCAGCGCGCGCAGGTGCTGGCGATCGATGAGGCGCATAACTTTCTCAACACGACCTCCAACCGATCGCGTGCGCTCCTCCGCTGTGCGCCTGAGCACACTCTGCTGTTGACGGCAACGCCGCTGAACCGTGAACTCTCCGATCTCCTGACGATCATCAACCTCCTGGGGCCGGACAACTTTGATGATCACATCATCGAACTGGTACTTCAGGCCGCACAGGTACGCCCATCAAGGGGAGGGAAACCCAAGACCACGGCGGCGTTGCCAATGAGTCCGGACGACATCGTGCTCTTGCAGCGCGCCATTCGGCAGTTTATGCTGCGGCGTACCAAGCGGCAGTTTAACGCGCTGATTGATCACGAGCCAGAGGCGTATCGGAATAGGTTGGGTAATCCGTGCCGCTATCCAAAGACTCGGGCGCAGTATTATCCAACCAACGAAACCGACCAGGATCAACGCCTGATTCAAGCAGTACGCAATGCCCTCGCGCAGTTGAACGGGATGGCGTTTGTGCATAAAGTATTGCGTGTGCCTGACTCGCCACGCTGGCGTAATCATGCAGAACCGGATCTCGTTTGGCTTAACGGGATGCTGCAAGGTGCCAAAGCGCTGGCAGGCTATCACGTACTGGCTGCCTTGCGCTCGTCCCGGCTGGCTGCCCTGGAACACCTCTTTGGTACCCGCGCAGCTTGGATCGAACACTATGGAGAGCCGGTACCACTGAAACATGCCGCAGAAACCGGCAACCTGTTTGAGCGGGTTCGGCAGCTTGGCGGGACATTACCGATTAACCAACTCGCCATCACGGATCTGCCTGCCATGCTTACCGATCCGGAAATTCATCGTAACGCTTGTGAACGTGATGCCGAAATCTACGATATCATTGGTAAAATTATCCGCAAGATCTCTGATCAGCGAGAAACGAGTAAAGCTCGTCTCATTGCCAATTTGATTGAACACCACCATCTGCTCATTGCGTTCGATGCCCGACCTATTACCTTGCATGGGATCGCACGGCGGCTGGCACATGAGCGCATTCAGATCAGGATAGCCACCTCTGAACGGCCTCAAGATTGCCAGAAGGTTATGCAAGAATTCAAACTTGGTTCACAGGCTTCACAGATTGTCGCGCTATGCACCGACGCGATGTCCGAGAGTATCAACCTTCAGGCGGCATCTGCAATAGTCCATCTCGATCTCCCTACCGTGGTGCGTCGTCTCGAACAACGCGATGGGCGCCTCAATCGTATGGACAGTGATCACCGTGAAGTGGAATCCTGGCTTCCGCAAGACAGCCCGGCATTTGCGCCAACGAGCGGCGAGGAGTTGATCTATCGGCGCTACCGCATGGTCGAAACCCTGCTCGGCGGCAATGTTGTGCTGCCAGATGATGTAACCCTTGCTGATCTCGGCGAGGAGGATAGCGAAGCCGACGATACGTCACCATCCATCCCGATTACTCCAGAGAACCTTGTTCGTGATCGCGATCAGCGCGAACACATCTTGGATGCGATCCCAGATGCGTTCTCGCCAGTACGTTCGCTCGTCATCGGCAACCAGGCGCTAGTTGCTGCTGCTACCTACGAGCACTATCGTCGTGGGCAAGCACGCGTTGTCTCGTCGGTGGCGGCGGTACGGGCAGAAAAGGCGTGGGTCTTTCTTTGCCTCGCTGGATCAGATACTGGGGCACCGCGCTTCGTACTGATGAGCTCGGACGCTGCAGTGCCACAGACGGGCCTAGAGGAGATATGCGAACAGCTACGCTCGTGGCTCGGGCCACATACGCCCCAACGCTCATTCGACCACGCGGCTGCTGAGCAACTGAAGGCTTACCTGGAGCAATTGAATACGCACGATGAGTTGCTTCTGCCGCGGAAGAAGCAGCGTGCGCTTGCCGAGATGCGCGTAATTCTGCCGAAATATCGCCCCAAGCCTCAGCGACGCCGCAGCAAGGCTGACGAGACATCCGAACTCGACGATGCATTGACAGGCCGCACTGAGGTGGTTGATACGCTCCTTGATCTGCTGAACAACCGAGGCGAACGGCACGCCAGCGATGGGCGGCGGATCACGCCGGATCTGGGCATCCTTGCCGACCGCTGGCTTTACCTTATTCGGCCTGCCTGGGCAGAAGTCGCCCGATCTAGCCGCCGTAAGATCATCCTCTTGCGCGACCTGCGGGAGTATCTCGAGAAACACCCGCCAGAGACCACCGAACTGGATCAACTTCTGTACGAAGAGGGATTATGGGTCAAGCCACTCGATGAACGGGTCGTTGCCGCGATCGTCGGCGTGCCCGACAAAACCTTGGAACTTTCTCATAATGCTTTCGGTACATAGGTGCGGTTCTCAACATAGACTCGCATAAACTTTCCTTATACGAGTCTATTCACCCTCCCCATCATCGTGTATACTACTGACACATGTTCTAGTCGTAACCGCGTGGAGAGGGGTATGGACAAGGCGCCCGGCATCGATGATCGCCCGTCTGACCATGAGGCAGTGGCCTCGCATCAGGTCGCACCGTGCGACCATACGGATCGCCCGTCTGACCATGAGGCGGTGGCCTCGCATCAGGTCGCACCGTGCGACCATAGGGATCACCCGTCTGACCATGAGGCGCCGCACACGGCGCTCGTGCCCAGTCCGGCAATGCCCAGCGCACTCAGCCAGGCCGCGGCCGCTGCTGACCGCGCTGCATCGTCGGCGCTGTTCGCCGAGTACCGCCAGCAACTCGCGGCCCGCACACGCACTGCTCACGATCAGGATCTCGCTCGTTGTGCGCTCTACCTCGCTGATGTCGGCGTGAGCGTTGGGGGATTGGCCGTCGAACCAGCGGCCTGGGCCGGGTTCACCTGGGGCCTGGTCGAGGGCTTCAAGCGCTGGATGCTGCGCGAGGGCTTTGCGCTGGCGACGCTCAATCGTACTCTAGCGACAATTAAATCCTACACGCGCCTCGCCGCGCAGGCCGGGGCGCTCGCGGCTGAGCAGGCGACGCTGATTGCGGCGGTGAAGGGCTACGGGCGCAAGCAGGGGCGCAATCTCGACGCCGAGCGGGCCAAGATCCGGCGCAGCACGAAGAAAGCCCAGGCGGTCAGGCTCTCGCTTGCCCACGCCCGGGCGCTCAAGGAACAGCCCACCACCACGCCGCAGGGTCGCCGCGATGCGCTGCTGATGTGCCTGCTGCTCGATCACGGCCAGGGAAAACTGAAAGCGGAAAGATGAAAGATGAAAAGGAGGACCAATGCAACAGTGGGATGTCGATGTGCAGCGCCGAACGCTTGTGTATGCAAACAAGATCCTTGATGTGGTGGATAGATTGCCCAATGCACGATCGGCCTCCATTCTTGCGAATCAGTTGGGGCGCTCAGCGACGTCAGTGATGGCGAATCACGCCGAAAGCACGCGGGCACGAAGTGTTGCCGAGAAGATCGCGAAGCAGGGCCTCTGTCTGCAAGAGTTGCAAGAGTCTCACGCCTGGCTTGCGCTGCTCAAGCTGCGCACGTATTGTGATGTTGAAAGCTGTGACGAACTCCTGAAAGAAACCGATGAACTGATCGGTCTCTTCGTCGCCAGCATCAAGCGCTTCACAAATCAGTGATCGCTCTGGCTTTCATCTTTCATCTTTTATCTTTCATCTTTCCCTCGCGTCGCTATGTTGAGCGGGCGAAGATTGCGAATGAGCGGGTGACGTTGCAGACGTAATCTGCGGTTGAGTGGTGGTGGGCAGCGCCATCACCACGGTGCGCCGACTGGCCGCGAAATATGGCGTGGACGGGTAACGTCCGGCGCGTTGGGAGGAGTTGATGGGCACGACGCTGGTTGCGACGACCGAAGCGACCTTTGCCCGGCAGATCCTCCGAGCCGATTGTCCGGTGCTCGTCTGCTTTGGCGTGCGCACCTGTCCTGCCCGTCGCGCTTTGCTGCCAATCCTGACGCGCATCGCGGTCGCGTTCCAGGGACAGCTCCGGGTCGCAACGGTGGTGCTTGACGATGCCCCGTTGCTCGCCGAGCAGTATGGCATCGTGGCCTCCCCAACGCTGGGGGTGTTCCACCACGGTGAGCGCCAGGGTCAGGTCGTCGGGTTCATCCCGGAGGGGTTGGTTCAGGTGCTTGCCGACGAGGTATGCCACGGTGCGGTGAGCGGCGACACGCGCTGGAGCCCGTGTGAGGAGCGGTTTGAAACGGCGGTGATCATCCCGTTGCTCGCCCAGTGGGGGTTCACCGTCGAGCGCCAGGTGCCGTGTGCGCTGCCGAGCCACCCCACCGCGCAGCGGGGCCGGATCGATCTGCTCGTGTACGACCACCCCTCGCGTCCGCCCGTGACCCTGATCGAGAGCAAACGGCAGATCAGGCATGCTCAGGATCTCCAGCAGGCCGTCAGGCAGGCCGCAACCTATGCGCACAGCCTGGCCCTCGCGTCGTTTGTCATCGCCGCGCCACGCGGGCTGTGGATCTATCGGTATGGCGACGCCGGCGCGGTCTGCGAGCGCCACGTCACCAGTCTCGCGTTGCACCAGACGCCAGAGCTGCCGCGCCACCTGCTCCTTCAGCTGCGGGCTGGGGGCGCGGCATCATAACGGGCACGCATAGCTCGGCGCACGACCGTGCAACGAAGGCGGTTCTTTTGACGCAAAGGCGCAAAGGCGCAAAGGCGTAAAGGCGTAAAGGCGCAAAGGCGTAAAGGCGTAAAGGCGTAAAGGCGTAAAGGTTTTCGCGGAGGTGCGCGAACGCTTCGCGCCTTCGCGTGAGCTTCTGTGCACGGTAGGGTGGCTCGGCGACGAGGCCAGTTCGCTGGAACGATGGAGGGAGTTGTGGGGCCTGGGAGCACGGCGGACTGCTGGAACACTGCCCTCGCTGCGGCGGTCGGCGTGGGCATGAGGTATCATGGGTGGCAACAGCATAATCTGCGTGTTCCCAAACGACAGGAGCAATGATGACGACCACCGATGGACGCTCGAAACTGCAGCGTGGCGGGCGCGAGTTGCTGATCCCGACCCAGGCGCTGGTGCTCCGCTTTCGCCTTGAGCTTCAACGATCAGAGCCGCTGATCTGGCGTGACATTGAGGTGCCCGGCGACGCTACCTTCTGGGATCTGCACGTGGCGATTCAGGATGCGATGGGCTGGCTCGACTATCATTTGCACCGTTTCACCATCCCCCATCCACGCACCAAGCAGGAACGGGTTTTTGGCATTCATAACCTGAGCCAGGATTGCGACGACCCGCCGAGTTGGGCGTCTCAGGTTGCGTCGATGTTCACCCTCCGCAACGACACGGCCCGGTATGAGTACGACTTCGGCGACAACTGGCAGCACACCGTCCGGCTGGTCGACGTGCTCCGCCGTGATTTCACCGCCAGGTATCCGCGCTGCGTTGGGGGCGAGCGAGCCTGTCCACCCGAGGATTGTGCAGAAATGTATCGCTTTGCAGAGATTCTCCGTGACCTCGCCGATGACACGCTGGACGACGATCTCCGCGCCTGGTTGCCGCAGGGGTATGACCCGGCCCGCTTCGACCCCGCCGCGGTGCGTTTCAGCGACCCGGCCCGGCGGCTGGCCTACAGTTGGTATGGCAATGCTGACGCAGGGGATGACCCGTTTGGGGGGTAGAGTTGTTCAACGGCGGGATGTCATCGATGCGGTGATCGCGGCGTTGTGCATCGAGCGGCTGCGTCGTGCAACGGCGCAGGAGCGCCTGCACATGGACGATCGCGCCCCACGCTGCGCTGCGTCTCCCCGCCATCTATTCATGATGCGTAGCCAGCTAGCGCCATCCGTAGCAATGAATGTAGGTGAGCACACAGCGACACCTCTTTTCCACGTTCACAAGTGGCGCACCGTGACACGGCATCGTATGATGCCATTGCTCCGTTCCACGACGAGGGCGATGGCAGCTGCTGCCGTCGCCGTGAACGGCTCGGCTCGTGGTTTGCGAAGGCCACCTTCGTGGCCTGATCCAGCCGGCGAAGGCCGGCTTCGCATGCCAGAGCCGAGGCGTTCACGCCGACGCGGTATGGGCGGATGAGAGCGATCCGTGAACCTGACGGCACGCACCAACGGAAGCTGGCCCTCATGCACCCCGTCGGGCGATGGCAGCTGCTGCCGTCGCCGTGAACGGCTCGGCTCGTGGTTTGCGAAGGCCACCTTCGTGGCCTGATCCAGCCGGCGAAGGCCGGCTTCGCATGCCAGAGCCGAGGCGTTCACGCCGACGCGGTATGGGCGGATGAGAGCGATCCGTGAACCTGACGGCAAGCACTAACGGAACATGCCATCGCCCTCATGTACCTCTGAGACCTTGCTGCGCTTTGCTGGTACCACATGGTACAATAGGCGTAGTCAGCCTTGGATGAGTTCCCCTCGGTTCATAGGTGTACGATGACCTAAGTTGAAGCAGTTGTGTATGGAGTGCTCAGCGAGCGATACTTTTGCCCATATCTCTATTCGTCATTATTGTGAGCGCGATTTTCATGCCCGATTTCGCGCCGATCTGAGTTGTGCCCTCCAGCATGTTGTTGTCTTGTCACCTTTTCTATCGCCCCATCGGGCTGCTTCTTATTATCCGGTGTTGCAGGTGGTACGACAACGCGAGGTTATGGTGGAGGTTTATGCTCGTCCAAAGCATGAGCAGCCGGATCTGTTGCTTGGGCATTACGATAGGGTGAAGCACCGTCTGGTTGAGCTTGGGGTTGCGTTTCACGAGCGGCCTGGGATGCACGAGAAGGTGGGTGTGGTTGATGGTCATATTCTCTGGCACGGCAGCCTGAATATTCTCTCGCACAACGAGTCTCGTGAGTCGATGCTGCGTTTTGAATCAGCGGAACTTGTCGCTGATGTGCTCGCCAATCTCGAGTTGCAGCCGGGTGCGTTGGCTTCGCCTGAAGCGACCGTACGTGCTATCGCTGCGCAACCGTCTGTGTCGATGCCAGAGTGTCCAGTCTGTCGGGGCGCGATGCAGCCCTACCCGGATATCAGCCTGTGGATTTGTCAGCAGAGCCCTGCATGCGCAGGCTCACTCCCGATGGAGGCTCTGGCACCCGTGCCTGCCTCCACGCAGGCCGAGCAACTACCGATTGCGTGCCCGGTCTGTGGTGAGCCGCTCCAGCTGCGCCGGGTGCCATCTATCCGTATTGCGTGCGGATCGCCAGCCTGTGCATTTGCGTTGGATTCGCGCATTTCTGCCGGAATTCTTCGTATCTTACGCCGCACTGCGACACTATGACGACACTACCATTCGACATCGGGAGCAAAGTACGCTGCCGCAATCAAGTCTGGGAGATTATCAAGATCTCCCATAACCAGGATGGTACCTGGACGGTGCGCATGTTCCCCGATAACGGCGGGCGCCCGCAGCCGTTCCTCTATCCCCTGACCGCGATCGAGCCAATCGCGACGGCGACCGATCATCTCTTCGCGAGCCGGATTGATCACATTGACCACTACCGTCTGTTGACCAACGCAACGCGCCTTTCACTGGTCTATGAGTACGATAAGTTGCTCAGTATCAGCAACTCCAAGATTGTCCCTGAACCATATCAGTTGCTGGCGGTAAAACAGGTGATGGAGTCGCTGCGCCAGCGCTTCCTGATCGCCGATGATGTTGGTCTGGGCAAGACGATCGAGGCTGGTCTGATTATGCAGGAGCTTGCCGCCCGTAAGCGCGGTGACCGGGTACTGATTGTGGTACCGGCGGCGCTGCAGGATCAGTGGCAGAAGGAGATGCAGCGCCACTTCTTTCGTTCTTTCACCATCTATAATCGCCATACGATGCTGGCGGTCAGGCAATTGGTTGATGAGAACCTGAACCCCTGGCTGGCCCGCAACACGATCATCACCTCCATTGACTGGATCAAGCCGGAGTATGAGGGCTCCGGTGGTGCCCGCCGCAATGTCAACCCCTCCTTCGACCAGTTGATGCAGGTTGAGCGACGCTGGGATCTGGTGATCATTGATGAGTCGCATTATGTGTCGACCGACTCGAATCGTGCTGAGTTTGCCCGTGCTATTCAGGCGCGCTGCGATAGTCTGCTCCTGGTGACGGCGACCCCTCATTCGGGGAAACCGGAGCACTTCTTCAATCTGCTCAATCTCATCGATCCATTTATGTTTGCCCAGGTCGAAGATCTTGACCGGCCTGATGCCCGTGAGCGGGTGGATAAGATCATGATCCGGCGCGGCAAAGAAACCATTTTCGAGCGGAATGAGCAAGGTGACCTGGTGAAGAAGTTCCGTGAGCGTGAGCCACACCCGATTGAGATTGAGTTCAGTCCGGCTGAGCGGGCGCTCTATGAAGCGGTCACCGATTATACGAGTGAGGGCTGGGTGACGCTGAGCCGCAAACGCGCTATCACGGCCTCTGAGCGCAATATCGGTCGTTTCCTGCTGACCTTGGTCCAGCAGCGCATGGTTTCGAGCATCTTCGCACTCCGTGAAACCCTGGCGCGACGCATCGAGAGTGTCATTGAGGAGCGCACGACCGCCCGGCTCGCCGCCGATCGTACGCAGATCCAGCAGTTGCTCAAGGAGTACAGCAGCGGCGGTTTTATGGAGGACGACGACCGCGAGATGATCGAGCGCTACCTGGAGACCCGCCGGATGCAGGTGGTCTATGCTGACCGTACCACTGAGGTGAAGCGCTTGCGCGGGCTGATGCAGCAGGCCGACGCGCTGATCGCGTCCGGCCAGGATAGCAAGCTGCAATGGCTCACCAGCTTCCTGCAGCAACTCCTTGCCCACGATCCGACCGAGAAGGTGATCGTCTTTACTCAGTATCGCGATACACTTGACTATCTGAAGCGTCACCTGACGGGGCTCTGGTTCCTCGGGCCGCAGCGTATGGTTGAGATCCACGGCGGCATGGTGCTCGGCACGAACGACGCGGAGGTTGGCTCGAAGCTGTATGCCGAGCGGCGGTTCAACGACCCCGACACGCGGCTGCTGTTGGCGACTGATGCGGCCTCTGAGGGTCTCAACCTGCAGCGGCATTGCCACATCATGGTCAACTATGAGTTGCCCTGGAATCCGAACCGGCTGGAGCAGCGGATCGGCCGTATCCATCGCTATGGGCAGCGGCGTACCGTGCAGGTCTATAACCTGATGGTCAAGGACTCGAAAGAGGCCGAGATCTTCAAGACGCTCCAGGAGCGGATCGAGACGATCCGGCGCCAGCTCGGCACTATGGCCGAGGTGCTGGGCGTGCTCGACCGTGTGCCGCTCGATGAACTGATCCTCCGCGTGCTCGATCGCTCGATCGACAAAGCCCAGGCGGTGGCGATCACCGAGCACGAGCTGCAACGTTTGGATGAGCTTGTGCAGAGTCTGCGCCAGACCCACTTCCTCTCTGGGGTGCGCCAGTTTGCCCAGGCTGAAATCGACAGTGCTGAGCATGCGATGGCAACGGCGCGTGAGGCCATCCCTCAGTACACCGACGTGCAGGCTTTTGTCGAGACCTTCCTGCGGGTCTACGGTGATGCCGGCAGCGGTGAAAAGGATGGTCGCAAGTTGCACGCTACGGCGCATAAAGGCGTCTATCGGCTGCGGGTGCCGTCGGTGATCCAGGACGATAAGGTGCCCAAACAGCTTGAACGACTGACCTTTCAGCGCGAGATCGCCAATCGCGACTGGGTCAGCCACGAAGCACCGGATCTCCTGGCCTTCGGCCACCCGCTGCTCGAGCGAATGGTTCATTACTGCCGCGTGACCCGTGCGGCAGATCTGGGCGGCAAGCTCAGCTACATTGTGGCCGACTATGCGGGATTGCCCGGGATCGTCTTCAATTTTCTCCTGCGCTTCGAGGATCAGAAGGGCCGCGTTATTCGCGAAGAATTGGAGCCGGTGTTTGTCGATCGCGATGCCATCGTGCAGCCTCTCCTGGGGCGCCAGCTCTATCTGGCCCCAACGATGCCCCAGGCGCAACTCAGTGAGCATACCCTGGAGGCGCTTCGCAGTCGCTTCGCTGAG
This sequence comes from Candidatus Chloroploca mongolica, assembly GCF_004762035.2. Taxonomy (GTDB): domain Bacteria; phylum Chloroflexota; class Chloroflexia; order Chloroflexales; family Chloroflexaceae; genus Chloroploca; species Chloroploca mongolica. The sequence continues at coordinate 42,827 of NZ_SIJK02000017.1, forward strand.
CTATGCACAACGGCTGAGAATTATATTCGTAGTCAATATCAGATCTATTATACACGGGTCGAGCAGGCACGACAGCTTGAAATCCAGGTGCTGCTAGAGGATCTTGAGCGCTTTGATCGAGGGGTACGGGAGTTGCTCCAGGGGCGACTCCATCAGTTGCAGGGTGGGCTGCAAGCGGCGCTGTTCGAAGAGATGTATGATGCACCCACACGCGGCCAACGCACACGCGTTGAAAATGAACTGCGGAGTCATACACACCGTATGGAGGAGCGACGGCGGGAGATCGAACGGATGCAACTTGGGGCCTTCCCGGCTCCAGAATTGCTCAATATGGTTATTGTGACCCCGACCTGAAACACGTCCGGCGACTGATGAACACCGGTATGTACCGACGACCACGCCCGGCGGCCGATGGTTTTCCCGTCCATAATCCGCTATGTGCCCGATGCCGTCGGGCGCAAGCCCTCGGCTAGGGAATGCGAAGCCCACCTTCGTGGGCTGGAGCGGCCGATGGTTTTCCCGTCCATAATCCGCTATGCGCCCGATGCCGTCGGGCTCAAGCCCTCGGCTAGGGAATGCGAAGCCCACCTTCGTGGGCTGGAGCAAAATGATGTTCGCAACGACGCCGCTGGCGTTTGCATTAGATGGAGTGACCGATGACGACACGCGCACACCAACTGCTTGAACGTCGCCGCCAAGCGCAGGAGTCGTATGGCTATGCTCCGTCAAGCCGCTGGTATACCTTTCTGAGCAATGCGATCACCTATCTGGAACTGGCCGAGACTGCGCCTGCTGGGATTGACCAGTTTCGCAATGCTTGGTTCGCGATCTACAATGTCTTTATGATGAGCCACCAGGCTGGTGAGCCTGAGAACCTGACCCTCTCGAACTGGATTGGCGCGATGAAGGTTAATCCGCTCATCCAGCAGGCTGCCCTGAACTTTCCAACCAAACTGCTTGAGGCCGTTAACCAGGCTGAGCAGGATCTGTTTTGGGATGCTGAGAAGAAGAAGTGGCGCGTCGAGGGCCGCATTGCGGTCGAAAACTGGCTGAAGAAGCGCAACCAGAATCAAGATCTTTCCGGCGAGAATGCCTGTTCCTCTGCCTTGCTGATCGGCCGCGATCTGCGCAATGCAGTCAGCCACCCCACATTGAATCCGAACAAAGCGAAGGTGAAGAACGCACTTAACCTCGCAGGCACGGCATTCTTGCATCTGGCCGAGGTGGCAATCAAGACCACGATTGATCAACCACAGCCCGGCACGACCGGCCGCGCTACGGCCTACCGCTTCTTTCTCTACCCCTACCTGCGCAACTCTGATGGTTTGCTCTCCGACTATTATCTGGAGCGGCTGCTGCCTGACCAAGAGCTTGGTGCGTTCTCCGAAGACGAATCTAAAGATCGGCTCAAGCTGGTGCAGAAAGAGCTGCAACTACGTCGGGCGACCCTGGTTCCTGCCACGGATGTGGCGGTGACGATCACGCACTGGTGCCAGGCGGTGCTGTTCCCCACCCTGGGCATGCAGCCCCAGCCAGGCCCGCGCATTATTGCTGAGCAAGCCGTCTTTGAGCCGACCTTTGCGCTGGCCCAGGCAGGTGGGTCGATTCAGCCGGAGTATCAGGGTAAAGCCGCCGGCCAGGAGCTGGACGCCCTAATCTGGGTGCTGCCCTGGAGAGAGAGCCTGGACAGCAAAGCTGATGTCGCGGGTCTGGAAGGCCTCTCGGCGATGGAGGTGGCCCAGCAGACGCTGGTGCAGGCTGATGTCGCCTGGGGTGTGGTGACCAACGGCAAGCTCCTGCGCCTGCTCCATAAGGCCAGCGCCCACAGGCCGCGCAGTTTCCTGGAAGTTGATCTGGAGACAATCGCCGCCCAGTGGACGCAGCCCCAGGCCCGGTTGGCCTTCCGCTATCTGCTTGGCCTCTTTTCGCAGGCATCATTCGTTGAGCGCGACGCCCAGGATCGCACCCGGCTGGATCGTGTGCTGGCCGAGAGTGCGCGTCACGGCAAAGAGATTGGCGACGAGCTCAAGCAGAACGTCTTCAAGGCGCTGGAAGAGTTGGGCGACGGCTTCCTCTACCTGATGCGGCAGAATCCGGAGGTAGTGCGCCAGTGGCAGCAGCACCAGGAGAACACCGTGCCGATCGCGCAGTACCTCGACTCTGATGAACTGCTGCGCACGATCTATGAAGAGTCGTTGACGCTGCTCTATCGGTTGCTCTTCCTGTTCTATGCCGAGAGCAGGGATCTGCTGCCGATGCACGACGATCTCTACCGCGACACGTATAGCTTGGAGGCGCTGCGCGACGATATCATTTCGACGCATGATGACCCCGATCCGCGACGTTTCTTCAGCCAGGGTGCGACCGATCTTGACATCCGCCTGCGTGAATTGTTCGGCCTGATCGATGCGGGTTTCGGTAACCTGATTCCTGCGTACAATGGCGGCCTGTTCGACCCTGAGCAGCATCCTTTCCTGGAGACGTTTGCTGTTGGTGACTACTACCTGGCGCGGGCGATCGACCTGCTGAGCCGCACCCGGCCCCAGAGCGGACAGGGGCGCGGCGAGGGGCGCAAGAAAGTGACCTACCGCGACCTGGATGTGCGCCACCTGGGCGAGATCTACGAGGGCCTGCTTGAATACTCGGCGCATATCGCCCGCGAAGAGCAGGTGATCTTCGAGCGCAAGAAGAATAGCCAGAAGTATGAGGAGTATGTTGCCGCATCTGAGTTGAGCAGTGCTGAACGCACGCAGTTGGCAGAGTACCGCCAGGCGCGTGTGGCGAACCCCGAGTTTCCCAGCCGACCACGCGGGAGCAGCGTCACCGGGGTGAAGGAGCCCGGACAATACTTCCTGGTTTTTGGTGGCAAAGACTCGAAGCGCAAATCCTCCGGCTCCTACTACACGCCCGATTACATCGTCCAGTACATCGTCGAGAACACGCTTGGCCCGCTGGTGCGCGGCGAGAACCGCGAGGGCGAAAAGAAGCCACTGACTGCCGACGAGATCCTGGAGTTGAAGGTACTCGACCCGGCGATGGGCTCGGGTCACTTCCTGGTGGCGGCCACCGAATACCTGGCGCGAGCCTACGGCCAGGCGCTGATCCGCGAGGGGCGTGACAGCGACGGCGCAATGAGCGACGCCGAGTTCATCCGCTACAAGCGTATGGTCGCCGAGCGCTGCATCTACGGCGTAGACCTCAACCCCATGGCCGTCGAGCTGGCCAAGCTCTCGCTCTGGCTCTTCACGATGGATCCGCAACGCCCGCTCTCATTCCTCGACCACCACCTCAAGTGTGGCAACGCACTGATTGGCGCGTGGATCAAGGATCTGGGCACGCTACCGGGCGCAAAGCAGCAACCTGGACAACTCAATCTCTTCGAGGCTCGTTTCTTAGCCCAGATTCCCACGATCGTCGGTAAGGTGTTCGACATTGCCCACCGTGAAACCAATGACCGAGAAGATATTGCTGGCAAGAAGGCCGCTGATTTTGCGATTGAAGAACTCAAGCGGCCCTTCCGCAATATCGCCGACGCCTGGGTGGCGACCTATTTTGGTGAGCAGGTGCGGGATTATGATGCTTGGTTGGTTAAGCCAGAAGAATCACAGGGCAACCGCTCGGCGAGTGCTACGCAACAGCGGTTTTTTCATTGGGAATTGGAATTTCCGGAGGTGTGGTTTAGCAGAACTGGGCCTGATGAGCAAACTAGAGGAGTTGGTTTTGATATTGTAATTGGCAATCCACCATATGTAAGCTTTGGGCTGGGAGGGACAGGAAGCTTGGGCGAGCAGGAAAAAGACTTTTACTTTGCAATGCATTCAAATAGTGCTGAGTACAAGATTAGCTATTACGCGCTGTTTATGGATTTAGGCATGCGTCTTGCCAATCGAGGTGGGAGAATTAGCTATATCGTACCGGACAGCTTTTTGACGGGGACGTATTTCTCTAAGATTCGTTCGTCCATTTTGAAATTATCTGAAATTGAAAGGTTTGTTCTCTTTCGGAAGAACTTTTGGGAAGGGGGCGAGGTTGGTCTTCCAACGATCTTCATTGTTCAAAGAAAAAGTGACAGTAGTTTACAAATGGTTAAGGTGGCCTCGATTGAAGACCCGGAACAACTTTCGAGGCTACAAGACTACTCCTTCTATGAGTCAAACATTTATCAACAATTCCCTCGAAACCGCTTTCACCTGTTCTTTAAGCCAGAACACAAATTGATTATCGAGAATATGATGGATCGGTCTACCACCACTATTGGAGATCTCGTGATATTACATCATGGAATTCGCTCCAAATTAGGTAGAGATGGAATTATTGGAAAAGAGGGTAAAGGTGGTTACTGGCGAAAAGCCTTGACCGGTAGTGATCAAGTGACTCCTTTCAAAGTTGATTATCGAGGGGATTATATCAATACTAATCCAGCAAACCTCTTTTCTGGCGGGTATGAAGCAACGCTTATTGAAAGACCGAAACTCTTGATTCGCCGCACCGGCGACAACCTTATTTGTGCTGTGGATTCGCAGGGATATTACCACACTAATGCACTAATTTATAGCGAGTCAAAAACAGAATTAGAATTGGATGACTTGGAATGGCTGTGTGCATTCTTGAACTCCGATACAGTACGATTTTACTATCAGGTAATGACAATGAAGAAAGGACGTGTGCTGCCACAAGTCGAAATTGATTTTGTTCATACCATTCCATTACCTTCGAACTCAGGGGAAGTGAGGTCGGGATTAGTGCGAATCGTGAGAGATCTTCAAGTGGGTGTAGGGGAACGCTCAAGTCTTCTTGCAGAATTAAACCGCCTCGTAGCAAAATCTTACGGGTTAGCATCTGCAGATCAAGAAGTAGTTTCTGATTTTCTAAGCGAGTAAACTTCGCGGAGAGTAAAATCAATGCACCCCATCGCCAGCATCAAACGCCTCAACACCAACGAGCGCAACTATATCAAGACGGCCTTCCTGGTGATCGATGCAAAGGGCCGCGGCAACGATGAACAGTAACCCCAATCATGACCATCCTGAGTGGGGCATCAAGCTCAACCTGACGCAACAGCCTGCGCGCACGACGGCGGCTCCGGCCTGGCTGAAAGGGTGGCAGCGCGAGGACTGGTGCAGACGGGGTGTGGTCGTCTGGAGCAAAGAGCAGCAGGAAGTCACCCACTGGCAGGGGCGGCAGGCGCTGCGGGTACTGAAAGAACTGCGCAGCGACGATGCATGGCAACAGAACGGGATAACGATCGGCAATCCAGCGACACGTTTGCAGCTTCCCGTTGAGGATAAGCGCCGGCGCGGCAGCAAGCAAGAGCCACGACCAGCGGAGCCCCCAGCACAGCCAGAACATGTCCTCATTAACACGATCAAGCTGACAGGCGCACAAACACAGCACCTCTTTGCGGTGCTCAATGCGGCTGAGGAAGATCTCCACCGCATGGCTGACGCTGAGGAGCGGGCCGAACGCGAAGCCTTGGGCAAGATCGTCGCGCTGATTCTGGCCGAGCATCCTTACGAAGGGAAGAAATGATCATTAGCGCCATGAGGTTGGGCGTCGCAGGATATAGCCATCGGGCTTCACAACTTCGTCGGAAAACTGGCTACCGGCAAGCGCGGCCCGACCAATACGCAAGTAGGCACTGGCAACTCGCGTTAACTCGGCAGAGTTTCGGCTGGGAGGAAAAGCCACAACAACACGTTTGGTTGGAAAGAGCCGCAGTACCGCCTCGATAGGGCCACAGAGATCGCTGTCAGCTGAGATCAGCAGAGCGGTGTCAAAATAGTCCTGAAAAGCGTCGCTCAGCAACTCGACGGCGATATTTACATCGGTCATCTTCTCACTGGGGACTCTGTCGGTATAGCCACAGCTTCGACATTTACGCTGGTTGAGTTGGTACTTCCCATAGAAGATCTGCAGATCACTGAGCGTACTCAGAGCCTCCAAGTAGATAGCTTGACGCCGCTGCTTATCGGGCGGGTTGGCAATGCGAGCGGTGAAATACTTTGCGTACACGAGTTTTTGGGATGGTCGCACAAGTCGCGTGCTCAGTTGAACCAGATTGAGCCAGAGGTAGCGCCGGAAGCCACTCTCGCGTAGCCCAAAGTACAGGTTGAATCCGTCGATGTAGGTGATGACGCGCTCCATCTAATCCGCTTTCGGCTTTGACAGGGTGGGGGATGCGTTATATACTGAGTGGGCAACAGCGCCAGTGTGAGTAGCACTGGCCTGACGCCCCCTCGTAACTGAGGGGGCGTTTCTTGTATCAGATTGTCGATAGTATAACACAAATGTTTGTACACCAACGAGCGCAACGGTATCGGCGGCCCAGCGCCTGATGGTGTTCCAGTAAATAATCCGCTATCCGCCCGATGCCGTGGGGCTAAAGCCCTCGGCTAGGGGAAGCGAAGCCCGCCTTCGCGGGCTAGACCGGATTAATTTCTGGAAGACCATAAGGCGCGGGCAACGCTTGCGAAGCCCGGCGGCCCAGCGCCTGAAGGCGCGGGCAACGGAAGCGAAGCCCGCCTGCGCGGGCTGATCTAGCCCGGCGGCCCAGCGCCTGAAGGCGCGGGCAACGCTTGCGAAGCCCGCCTACGCGGGCTGATCTAGCCCGCGTAGGCGGGCTTCGCAATGAGGAGCCGAGCGCTTGAGCGCGACGGCGACCCTGGCATCAACCCCTCGGCAATTGAATGGCAGATCTGATTGGCGCACCCGGTGTACGAGTGAAACTCTGGAAATAGTGACACCATGGCTCCCTATACACAACTCTATGTGCATCTGGTATGGGCAACCTGGGATCGGCTTCCCTTGATTGCTCCCGAGGTTGAACCGAGGCTTTATGCGGCACTCGCCGAGAAGTGTCGTGCGTTGGGGTGCCAACCTCTGGGTATCGGTGGTATTGCTGACCATGTTCATGTGCTGGCAGGCTTTCCCGCAACGATCACTATTGCAAAACTTGTTGGCGAGCTGAAGGGTGCAAGCTCACACCTGATGACCCACGAGCTAGCGCCGGGTGCATTTTTCAAGTGGCAGGGCGCATATGGAGCATTCACAGTAAGCGAGCACATGGTTTCTACGGTCGTCGCATACATACGCAACCAGAAGGAGCATCACCGGGATGCTACGACACTCGTTGCATTCGAGATGTTGGGTGCTGAAACGCGTACCAATGCCGAACAGTAGTTCACTCCGTCGGGCTGAAGCCCTCGGCTCTGATTGCCAAGCCCGCCTACGCG
>NZ_SIJK02000017.1:50158-111874 GCF_004762035.2 Candidatus Chloroploca mongolica
CGAAGGTGGGCTTCGCATTGCCTAGCCGAGGGCTTGAGCCCCACGGCAGCGGGCGGATATGATCTTTGCAACCGGCTATCGAGCAAGGTATAATCGATCCAGACTGCACATGCAACGCAGGGAGGGTCTGATGCAGTTCACTCCGTCGGGCTGAAGCCCTCGGCTCTGATTGCGAAGCCCGCCTGCGCGGGCTCAACCGGCCACGTACGTGGCCTTGGCCGACGCGAGCCGGGGCGTTCTGGTTGTTGCGAAATGAAGCCGCTTCAGCCCACGAAGGTGGGCTTCGCATTGCCTAGCCGAGGGCTTGAGCCCGGCGGCAGCGGGCGGAGAGCGGAAGGTGGGCTTCGCATTGCCTAGCCGAGGGCTTGAGCCCCACGGCAGCGGGCGGAGAGCGGATGATGTACTGAAAGACTTTTACGCCCACGGAGATGGCACGCACAACGAGTTCCAACTGGCGTAATAACGAAGGATCGCTGGCTATGCATCCCATTGACATCGTCGAGCGCGTCAAGACCAACTACCGTAACTACATCAAGACTGCCTTCCCGGTGATCGATGGCGGGCTGCGGGGCCAGATGCACGAGCGGATCGACCAGGCCAACCTGCTCTGGCGCGGGCCGTACCTCTCGCTGCAGCGGCCCTACCGCCTGGCTGAGCAGTCGCTGGGCGCACAGGCGGCGCATCTCGGGTTACAGCCTTCACTGCTCACCGCTGGTGAATATGGCGCTGAGAAGGGTGAACGGCATTTGCCCTTTGGCGCGTGGACGCTCTTCAGTCATCAGCAGCAGGCGGTTGAGCAGATCCTGGCCGGACATAACACTATTGTTGCCAGCGGCACCGGCTCGGGAAAAACCGAGGCTTTCTTTATCCCGATCCTAAACTACTGTCTCCAGCACCCCGGTCCCGGCATCAAGGCGCTCATTCTCTACCCGATGAACGCGCTGGCAAACGACCAGTACGAGCGTTTTACGCGGTACCTGGCCGGCACCGGGGTCACCTTCGCACGCTACACCGGCGATACGCCTGAGGACGAGAACGATGCCCAGCACAACGATAAAGAATTGCGCCCAGAGCAACTCTGTGCCGAGGCGATCTGGTATCGGCGCGACATCCGCGACCCGGCCAGCCTGCCCAATATCCTGATGACCAACTATGCCATGCTCGAATTCTTACTGCTGCGCAAGTATGATCGCGTGCTTTTCGATCAGCGCCTGCAGTTCCTGGTGCTTGACGAGGTGCATACCTATCACGGCGCACGCGGTATCGAAGTGGCATGTCTGATCCGTCGGCTTAAGGAGCACGTCGATAAGCTCGACGGTGCGCTGACATGCATTGGCACCAGCGCCACAATCAAGGGCGAAGAACTGGCACCAGTGGCACGTTTTGCCGGCGAGCTCTTTGGCGAAACGTTCCAGACCGAGCATATCTGCACCGAGCAGTACCTGCCGGTCGAGCGCGATACCGTTGGCTATATGCCCGCAGCGCCAATCATTGAAGAAGCCGATATCCAAAAGCTACGCGACCTCTCTGACCTGGATCGAGTCTACGACTTCTGTCTTGACCATATCGCGCCCGACGAATTGGTGATCGCGGCGATGGATGCCGTACGCGACCAGGGCGACGATGCGGCGGCTGAGTTCTTGGGACGGATACTGGTCGGTAATGCGCTCTTCCGGGCGATTGAGCAGATCCTGGTCGAGCCTTGCTCGCTGGACGAAGTGACAACCTTCTTGCAGACCGGGAGCACACCGGCTGAGCAGCGCGACGGACTGCCCCGTGCGCATGCCCAGGGAGGTTTGCGCGCTGGCTGCGACGAGCTCTACCTACGACGCGAGGTTGAGGCCTACCTGTTGCTGGGTGCCAAGGCACGCACCAATGGACAACCGCTCATCCGGCCCAAGGTGCATATTTTCTGGCGTGGCTTGCAGGGCTTCTACCGCTGTACCAACCACAGCTGTGGAACCCTCTATACCGAGTATATTGATCGCTGCGAGCGGTGCCAGGCGCGCTGCCTACCGGTCGAGGTCTGCCGCAACTGCGGCCAGGACTTCTACCGTGCCTATGCTGATGACCCGGACCTCGATCTGGAGCCGCTGATTGCCAAAACAAAGCGTGATCGTCAACGCGCTGAGCGTTTGCCGAACACCTTTCTGCTTGCCGATGAGTCGCGTGGCAACGATTTTCCGATCCACTTCACCTATCGACTCTACGACAATAGCGAGACGAGTGACGAGGAGAGTGAGGAGGGCAGCGCTGAGCGTCACAGCCAGGAGGTGGACGTACAATATTGCCCAGGCTGCGGCAAACTCTATCGCGGCAAAGCGACGCGTTGTGACTGCGTCGGAAGCGCCGATCCAGCGCTCCAGCTTGCCGCCCCCAACGTCTACCTGGGCAAGATCTTCAAATGTCCAGCCTGCGAAGGCACCTACGGCGGTGGTGCCGAGGTGGTCACCCCGCTCCGCTCAGCCACCATGGTCAGCATCAACATTCTGGTCGAAAGCATCTTCCAGCACCTGATGCCGCAACAGCGCCGACTGCTCGTCTTCAGCGACAACCGCCAGGACACCGCCTTCCAAGCCGCCTACCTGAACCACAAGCACGGCCAATTCATTGGCCGCCAACTGATTTATCAAGTGTTGCAACAGGAGCGTGGCGCGGGCGCTGGGCCGGTCAGCTTCGACCGGCTACGGGAGTTGCTCTATAAGCAGCGCATGCAGTATGCGATCTATGCCTCGAAGGCAACCCGCGAGGAGGACGGGCGTGTGAGCTATCTCATGCGTGCCCCCCAAAACCCAGATGATGTGGCGGCCGAGTATCGTGAGATCCAGATGCTGATGCTGAGCGAGATCGCCAAACCCGGCTCGCGGCGGGTCAGTCTGGAGGGAATTGGTCTGCTTGGGGTTCAATACTACCAGGCTGAGCAAACCTTACGCGAAGTTGCCGAGCGTGCCGGAGCGCTCCAGAGCAAGTGGCGACTCACTGGCGACGAGCTCTATCATGTGCTGGCAACGCTGCTGAATGAGATGCGGCTAAAGCGGGCATTGTCCCACCCGATGCTGTTGCGCCCGCTCGAGAAGGGTCAGGAGCATCTGTTTGGCCGGGCCAGCCTGCCGGTTGGCTTCACCCTGACCCGCTCGAAGGTTCCTGCTCTACCGTACCGCACCCTGGGCTTTACCTCGATCTCCGGTGGCCAGACCTCACTGATGAACTTTGTCGGTAAGCTGGTGGGGCCAGAGAAGGCGCCACAGGCGCTCATGGATCTCACAACCTTTCTCCACGATGAAGGCTTCCTGGTGCAGGTTGATATTGGCGACGGCAAGGCATCGATCCGGGCCAGCATGGTCAACCACGCCCGGATCATGCTGACCATGCCTGACGATCTCTACCGCTGCAACCGCTGTAACACCGTGACCAGTCACAACGTGCGCAACATGTGTGCCCGCTGGCGCTGTGAAGGCCGGCTAGAGCTATTCCAACCCGACCCACAGGCCAACTACTACGTTGACACCTACATGTTCCGCGAACCCTTCCGCATGGTCTCTGAGGAGCACTCGGCCCAGTTGCCAGGCTCACGACGCATGGAGGTCGAGCGCGGCTTCAAGCAGGGCGAGGTCGATGTGCTGGTCTGCACGCCGACGATGGAGATGGGGGTTGACATCGGCGACCTGCCCAGCGTCTTTATGCGTAACATCCCACCAGGGCCAGCGAACTACGCCCAGCGCAGCGGCCGGGCCGGGCGCAAAGAGCGTGTCGCGCTGATCAACGCCTTTGCGCTCGACCGGGCGCATGACACCTACTTCTTCGACCGACCGACTGATATGATCGCTGGAGCAGTCGATCCGCCGGACTTCACCATCGAGAACGAGCGCATCCTCCGTCGGCAGATCAACGCGCTGATCCTGGAGAAATTAGATTTCCAGTTCAAACGGAAGCTTGGTGAGCACTTTCCAGAGGACGAGACGAGCGCATTTGCGCTGCCCGAGGTTGAGCAGGAAGTACAATTTCGGCGCGCCACGATCGTCGATGCCATTCTGAAGGCGTTCAACAAAGATCGCCACGAGCCAGGCAAGCAGCAGGCGCTGGCCTGGTTACACGAAGCGGAGGTGCGCCGGATCGTCGATGGCTTCTATGCCAACCTGCTGGCGACCTTCCAGCCCTGGTTGACCGAGCGCGAAGCAATCTTTCAGGAAGTTGTCGCCGTAAACACCGAGAAGGTTCGCGAGGGACGGCGCAACCCGCGACTGGCGGCACAGCTAAGCGAGCGGGAGCAGCATCTCTACAAGCTGCTCGACCAGACCGATGGGCGCTACCCGCTCTCCTATCTGTCTGACCAGGGCTTCCTCCCCTCGTACGCCTTCCCTGCCGATGCGGCGCGCCTGATCGCGAAGGACGAAGTCAAGCGCCCGGTGATGCGCAGCCTGGATGTTGCGCTGACCGAGTATGCGCCGGGCAACAAGATCTACATGGACAAGCGCAAGTACCAGGTGATCGGCCTGGACTTTCACCGCTCGCCAACACCTGACCTGGGCTTGAGCTACAAGCGCTGTGAAACCTGTGACTACGTGACGTTCGAGCTCGGCGCAACCCACTGCCCGCACTGCAAAGAGATGCTCAGTCCACAGAGCAACAACCTCCTCTTCGCGGCATCGTTTGTTGCTGAGCGTGCCGAGGCGATCGGATCGGACGAGGAATACCGCGAGCGTGCGTTCTATGGCGGGCGCACCTTTCTCCTAGAGATGACGCCGGATCATGAGACACGGGCGATCGCTGGCGCGGCACTAACCTACGCCCGCCAGGGAGAACTCCTGGCGCTCAACACCGGTCTCGCGCGCGAGGATGGCCAGGGGTTCATGATCTGCCGCTCCTGCGGCTACTGGCATGCGCCAACCAACAAGAATCCCTTCGAGGAGCACAAACTGCTCCACAATCGCCGACAAGTCTGTGGAGGGAACGGACAGTACTTTCATCTGGGGCATCGCTTCCGTACCGACGTACTTATCCTGCGCTTCGAGGGTATACCGGAACACTCAGAGGAGCTGTACGCCAGCCTCAAAGCAGCGATCATCGAGGCTGCCAACTCAGTCGTGCAGGCCGAGGAAGGCGAGATCGCTGGCTTCACGCGCACGATCCTTGCAAACGGTCAGCTGCGCCAGGACCTGGTGATCTACGACAATGTGCCCGGTGGGGCGGGCTATGTGCGCAAGGTGGCGACAAGTTTCGGCGAGGTACTGGGCGTCGCACGGGCCCTCCTCGATGGATGCCAGTGCGAGAAATCGTGCTACAAATGTCTGCGCTCCTATCGCAACCAGTTCGAGCACAAGCTGCTCGACAAGCGGCTGATCAGCGGCTACCTCGATCACCTGATCGCGATCAACAGCCCGCAGGAACGGATCCGCCTCGCCGCATTCGGCCAGGGTGCGCAGCGCTACTGTGGGACGAACGCATCACGCTGGCTGCAGCGGATGTTGCGCAGCAGCGGCGGCGACCTCTCCGCCATCTGTGGGCGGGTCACGGCCGAGGAGGTGCTTCAAGCCACTGCGTGGGTGACCTTCCTGTGCACCTACGCCACCGAAAACCCTGAGCGGATCGTGCAGCTTGGACTCGTCGCTGTCCCTCAGTTGGACGAACTGAATGAAGCGAACTTCATGGCCGTCAAGGCGCTGATGGATCTGCTCAACGCCGGGGTCAAACTGATTGCGATCGAACCGGCGGCGTCCGGCACCTGGAACCTTGTTGCCCATGGGGGCGACGCAGTGGGGATCGCGCTCGCAAGCCTGGAAGCATTGCCTGACCTATCCCCGCACTTCAACCACCAGCACCTCGTCTACCACAACGAGCCGACCGTTATCGAAGCTGCGGCGCAGTTTGTCCGCTCACGTCTTCAGACCGGCACACCAATCACGCTGGAAACACTGCAAGCGCCGAAAGCGGATGGCTATCGCGTTCGTGAGATCGCCGACGGCGAGGCTGGCGTCACGTACGAACAGATCTTTGGCGCATACCTCGCCGACGTGACCTGGCTGCGCATTATCGATCCATATATTCGTCAGGCGTACCAGATACGCAATCTCGCTACACTCTTGCGCGAGGTAGCTGTCCCCAGCGGGTGTAGGGTGGAACTGGTCACCATGTACGATGAGAACGGGCAGTACAGCTACTCTGGCGAAGCCGAGGTACGGCAGCGGCTTGACGACCTCAAACGGAAGCTAGCCACACGCGGTGTCACCCTAACCTACACCTTTGACCCAACGCTCCACGATCGCCAGATCGAAACCGCTGACTGGCGGATCGTGCTTGGTCGTGGCCTCGATATCTTCCATCCACCCGAACCAAGCCAGAGCCAGCGCCGAGCGAAGCAGTGTCGGGTGATTTATCTGCGTAAGGGGTGAACGATCAGGCCATGGGTGAGGATTACAAGACCCTCCAGGATTGGCTGGAACGCTATGATGTATCGGAGCTCCACAACGAAGATGATGTGGAGACGAAATTCGTCTTGCCACTATTTCGGATGCTTGGCTACCACGAAAGCCACCGGCGTGGAAAGTACCCGGTTGAGCTATATGCAGGTCGTAAGGGCCGCAAACACGAGGTTGACCAGGTCTACTTTGCAGAGGCGGATGCACATCGACAGACTGCTGGGGCTGCACTGGTTATTGTCGAGGCGAAGCGAGCCGATGAGATAAATCTCGAAGAGGCAATTGCACAAGCCCAATCCTATGGCGAACGGCTTCGTCCACTGCTGCTGGTAATTACGAACGGACTGCGTTTAATCGTCTATCGCCGGCGTCGTTTTGATTCTGATGAAGAGGTCTTTGACCTGCTGCATCAGGATTTCGCGACAGCAGATGGTGCGCAGCGGCTGACCGAACTTCTTCGTTTCGACGTAGTCCTTGCCCAGCACCAGCAATTGAACGACCTATCCCACGAGCGCTATATCAGGCTTGAGCAAGCGCTGCGTGCTTATCCCGATATCCAGGGTATCCTTGCGCAGGGCGACTTTCCCGAGGCGGAGGCATGGGAAGGCGCAGCACTACGGATTAGGCGCCCGAAGGCTCAGATCGAGGGCGAGTTACCGATGTGTCTTGGCGGCGGCTCGTGTGAGATTACCTTCAGCCATATCCTGCGGCGTGGTCTGCGAATTCAGCTTGATCACGCCGCGATCCTGAGCATGCTCATGGTCGGCATCGGATCCGCACCTGCCTGGGATACTCGCCACTTCATCGAGCGTGAGACAGAAGAGACATATCTGGTTCGTCTGGCAAATACTGAGACGCGGCTTTCGGATCAGGAAGCACAGGATCTTTGCTCCTGCATCGACCGTTTCGCTGGAGCATATCGCGCTGCCATGATGCAGGCGGAAGACATCCTCGAGTCCTGGACGTTCCCGATAGCCAGTTGCGAGGGTGATCCTGCCTTCTACCTGACCTCGGTCCACGTGCCATTCTGGAAACAAGTGCGTCAATTCGCGGACGATCATGATTGGCGCCGTGAGGGAAGGAATCCCGAGTGGAGCCGGTTCGAGTTCTGGATGCCTGGATTTCGCCTCGGTCACGAGCGCGGCGATCATGCCTGGATCGGCGCAATAGGCACCCTCGGCTTTGGCTCCCCTGTCGGGTTCGAGTTAAAGCACCTTGTCTACGTGCTGCCTGACGGTCGACCGCTTCCCTCATTGGACACTCAGGAGATAGATTGGCAACAGAACATCGGCCCAAATGGTCAATGGAGCGTTCAGTATACCGATAACTGGCTAACCGAGCAGTTGCTCCCTGAAGTCGCGCAACGATGCCGCACGCAGGGCGAGCAGCCATTGGGAAGGTGCGTACGAAGCCCCATCCGTCACCCCCTAAATAAGCATGCCTATCCTCCCCAAGGAACGCTTGACAACACACGTCAGCTAGTGGCCTACATTGAGGACATTCAGCGCTGGCTAACCCGTTACTCTGCCCGGACGCTCCAAGCCGCTGTCGTAAGGGCACCCTTTAGAATGCTATTGGACCTTGGACGAAATGCCGATCATTCGCACCTGGATCTCCACTATGTCACGAGCAATATGGCGAGCATCACGCCCGACTCTCACACTGCTGCACAAATCGGTGATCCCAACGTGCGATTGAATGACTACTTTCGCAGAGGCGAGATGATCGCCGACGACCTCGACCAGGTGCCTACAGTCTCACCGCGCCTACTCGACCGGGCAATGCGCTCCTTCTCTGCGCTTTTAGATGATGCAGAGATGAATGTGCCGCAGTCCAGCTTGAACAATGCCTGGAAAATGCTCAAACCGCTCTGGAAGCTGGCTCAGTTTGAGCAACGGCATGTGTGGCCGCTTCTGGAAAGGTAAAGGCAAGTCACTTTGCAACTAAGCAGATTTACCTCAAATTTGAGCCGCTGCTTGGCTGCTCCTATACAAGCTCTACATCAATGTCCCAATTGATGCATGTCCTTCAGAAACTGCTTCAGCGTTTGCAGCCGAGCATAAACCGTATCCGCATCGTTGCGCTCAACCTGGAGTACGAAGTATGAGCCGCGCCGCTCATCGAAGTGCGGATAGCGCAGATTGTTGTGCAAGGCGCCGAACTTGATTCCGCCAAGCACATGATCCTGCATCTGCAGCCGTACCTGTTCACGCAGTTCGGTATTGCTACAGACGATCTCCCGCAGAAACGCCAGGAGATCATCAAGGTTGTGCGTCAGCGTGCGCTGGCGGAAGTACTCAGTGTTTGGGTTGACCAGGCCGAAGATGGTGCTCCGCACGTACTTCTCCATCGCCTGAACCAGGAAGGAGATCCCGTGACGGTACTGCCCCTGGCGGATCAGCAGCAGGCCAACCTGCTCGTCTTCCTGAGCCAGAACAAGGTATTCCGCAGCAACATCGCTCAGGCGATGCTCACGACGACCAAGAGAGATGTGGGGGTCAGCCATAGCGCACCTGGCTTTCTGGTTGGGTTTGTACATAAACGAACACATGTCCTGTAGTATACCAGCAAGCCCGCCGTGTGACCAGTCGGTGACCAACAAAAAACGACGCGGTGGCCGGGTGGCCGCCGCGTCGTTGGATTGCTTGTCGGTGAGTTGGATCTTCTACAACGTCCGCAGAGAATCGCCCCAGGTGGGCAAAAACTGGCTGAGATCGGCACGTTTGGGCAGAGATGAGGTCATCGAGGCCGATCCCGTCTCACGGAACGTGCGAATACGGCGATCCCGTCTCACGGAACGTGCGAATACGGCGATCCCGTCTCACGGAACGTGCGAATACGGAGATCCCGTCTCACGTAACTCGCGAATACGGAGATTCCGCGCTGCCCTTGGCGATCACGTCGGTGACCGCGTGGCTCAGTTCCTGCGCTGCGGCATGGCGTTGCAATGCGCCAAAACCGAAGCTCGGTTTGCGCACGTTCTGTGTGATGCGCTTCCATTCCGGAGTTACGCGCGACCCGACAGTTTAGAAGCCAAAGCCTTTGTCGCGCATGGAAAGCCACCGACCCTTGCCCAGAATCAAGTGTAGAGTAGGCGCAGGGCGCGTTGCCCACGTTTCCGTGAGTACGTTTCCCCACGCCCCTCTCCGAACCGGACGTGCGCCTTTCAACGCATCCGGCTCTCCAGTCCTACGGTGTTATTCTGGCGAGTTGGCGACTGACTTCGCTCTGTGGGTCGCGTACCTGTCGATGGCAGGTCGCGCAGAGCGTAATCAGGTTATGTAGCTCGTGCGGTCGTCCCGGCTGGTGTGGCCGGATGTGATGCACTTCTACTCGCCCGCCTTTGCCGCAGACCCGGCACTTCCGCCCGTCCCGTGTGAGCACTTCGTCTCGCACTTCCGTCCATCCTTCGCCGTAGAAGTGTGCTCCTCCCCATTCTTTCTTCCCTGCGAGAGGGTCGCGATGATAGGTGAGGTACACTTCGTTCGTCGCGTTCAGGTACGGATTGGGACGGTGCGCATACCGCATCCGTTCTATCTTTATCTGAACCCCAGGGTGATACAGGGCCATTCCCCCAGCTACCCAGGTGTGATAGGTGTCGGGTTTGCGGTAGTACTGCCTGTAGACTGCTCGTATCCGTTGGCGCGTTTTCTTCTTGAGCCAGATTTCCATTCGTCTGAAGGCGTAGTTGCCTATATAGTCGAAGGTGCTACTTGAGGCTTGATGCCTAAAGTAGTTTGCCCAGCCTTTCAGAAGGTAGTTCATCGCCTTGATCTTGTCCCTGACCGCATCGAGGGTGGTTCCTCGCTTGGTCATGGCCTTGATCTTGGCTTTGAGCTTCATCACGCTCTTCTCGCTTGGCCTGATGATCAAGTCGCTTCTGCCGCGTCTGCGGCTGCTATACCGTTTCACCGTAAAGCCAAGAAAGTCGTACCCTTCGGTGACGTGCGTGATGCGCGTCTTTTCCGCTGATAGTTCTAACCCCAGGTGGTCGCGAAGGAAGGTAGACAGTTCGGCTTTTATCCGCTCCGCCCCTTCCTTCGTCCCATTCCACGCCACAACGAAGTCGTCGGCGTAGCGCACGTAGAAGGCGTTCCCCTCTTTGCGTTTCCGTCGTTTGTTCTTCTCGTTGTAGTTTAGGCCCGTGTAGTTCTGGTGGAACCACGCGTCTATCTCATGGAGGTAGACGTTCGCAAGGAGCGGCGAGATGATGCCGCCTTGCGGTGTGCCTGCTGAGGTTTTCTTGAACAACTCGCCTTCCATGACCCCGGCCCGGAGCATCTGCCAGATGACCCCAAGCAGCTTGTTGTCCCAGATGCGCCGCCGGAGCAAGCGCATCAGGGTTTTATGCTGAATGTGGTCGAAGCAGCCGGTGATGTCTCCTTCGATGACCCAGTACATCTTCTTTTGGCTTGGGGCCGTCATCAAATGCAGGTGGGCCATGGCGGTGTGACAGCTCCGTTGGGGGCGAAAACCGTGGCTTTCCGGTCGGAAGTCGCTCTCGAAAATAGGTTCGAGGATGGCTTTCACCATCAGTTGAACCAATCGGTCTATCAGCGTTGGAATGCCTAGCGGGCGTCGTTTCCCGTTTGCTTTCGGGATATACACCCGGCGTACCGGCTGGTGTTGGTACGTTCCGGCTTTGAGTTGGCCTCGGAGTTCCGCGATGATAAGGTCGCGCTTCTCTTGAGCTGTCCTCTTGCCCATTCCGTCGATGCCAGCGGTGCGCGAGCCGACGTTTGTCATGAGCTTGTCAAAGGCCCATGCCATCAACGGCTCCCAGGTGAGGAGGTCATACAGCTTCGTGAACCGATGTTCGGGCATATCGGTTGCCTTCTTCGCCAGCCTCCGTTGGAGTTCGGAGACCTGCATCCGACACAATTCCGTCGGCATATTCATGTGAATCTCCTAATGGCAACAGTGGCCGTATAACCTGCCGCCCTTCGCCATGTACCGGGCTTTCCCCGGCTCGGACTACTACGGCGGCTCCGCCAGCGTGGGAGTATGTAAGCCGCATACCTGCCGAACCCTTGCGGGTAGCTCCCACGCCTTCCCGTGTTGCGTGTGTAACCGTCATCGCGTGGAGGTAGACGCGCTCTATCCGCCTGTACCTGCTCCTTGCAGGCTCGACAACCTCGGTCTGACGTGCCTACCAGTCAGACCGCGCCCCTGGACCAAAGGGCCATCCCTGTCGCTCGACCAAGCGTTGGGTAGGCTGTCTCTCACCCATAGCTCCAGCATTTGGGGTGAGGTGACGTATGGAGGCGGTTCTACTGAGCGTTCACTTGCGTTCGTCATGTCCACACTCAGCCTTGCGGTCAGGGGTCGGGCTGGATTGCCGCCCGTTTCCGCGTGTTCCCAGGGCTTCAGACCACGGGGGGGTATCGCTCCCGTCGCCTGCCTGGTCAGGCTCAGGCTTGGTAGGAACCTGTCTCCTTTCAGAGCATTGCTACACACACTTCATGCGCGTATTGCTACGCGCACTTGCACGGCGCACGGTCCAGAATGTCCACATCAAGTAGCTTGCCAGCCGCGACGATTTGCCTCGTCACGAGGATGTCTTCGGGGGAGGGATTGACGATCCCGCTGGGATGGTTGTGGGCGACAATCATCGCGGCGGCGTTGAACCTGAGTGCTTCGCGAAACACCTCGCCGATGCGCACCATTGATGCGTTGAGGCTGCCCTGGTAGACGCGGTGGATTTTGAGGACGTGGTTCTTGGTGTTGAGGATCATCGTCCAGAGTTCTTCCTGGTCGAGCAGGCCCATGCGCACCATCAGGAAGGCGGCGGCGTCGGTGGGGGTTTTGACCTGGTCGCGGGTGTCTGGGCGTAGGATCTCGGCGACAAAGGTGATCATGGCCTGCACGTCCTCCGGCACCGCGCCGGTGATCAGCGCCTCCTGCAGATCGCCGTGGTGCGCGGCCAGGTGGCGCAGCCGGGACAGGTCGATGTAGGGGGCCAGGGCTTCACGCACGGCCCCGTTGGCCAGGGGCGGCACGCCGGGTTGGCGGCAGCGGCAGGTGCGGGTGGGGGTGGCGATCGGCTCGACCGGCAGTTCCGGGCTGGGGTCGAGCAGCGTTGTTTGCGTATAGCGCATCGTCTCGTCCTCTTCTTCTTCGTCATGCAAAGACCCCCTGGTGCAGCGAGGCCGTGCCAGGGGGTGCGTGGGATTTCAGGTTCTTCGTGAGACAAACACCGCCTGGTGCAGCGAAGGCTGTGCCAGGCGGTGCGCGGTGAGCGTCAGTGTGTCCGCTGGTGCAGCCGTGGGCCGACGCACGTGAGGGGGGGTGAGGTTGCGATGGGTGAGGGGTCACGTACTGCGGCCGTACGTCGGTGGGTGGTCGCAGTAGGCGGTGTGTCCGCTGGTGTGGCTGTGGGCCGATGCACGTGAGAGGGGGTGAGGGTGCGATGGGTGAGGGGCCACGTGCTTCGGCTGTCCGTCGGTGGGCGGCGTGGTGGGTGGCGCTTGTCAGCGCAGGGCCATCGGCATGATCAGGTGGACGTAGCCGTTCTGGCCGACGGGACGCAGGACGCCGGGGGCTTGGGCGGTGACCATTTCGAAGGCGACTTGGGGCGTGCCGATGACCGCCAGCGCGTCGCCGAGGTAGGTGACGTTGAGGGCGATCTGGCCGCCTTCGCCGGTGACCTGGCCTTCGACGGCGCCGGTGTTCGCGCCGATGCCGGCGGCGTTCGCGCTGAGCATGACTGTGCCAGCATGGGTCGCGGCGTCGACGCTGACGCTGAGCTTGACGACGTTCTGGCTCACGCGGGCGATCAGCGCGGCGAGCTTCACGGCCCGGTTCAGTTCGCGCACCTCGAGGATGGCACGGGTGGTGCAGCCTTTGGGCAGGATGCGGGCGACATCGGGGAACTGGCCGTCGATCAGGCGCGTGGTGAGGGTGAAATGATCGGTGGTGAAGATGGCCTGGGTCGCGGCAGAGCTGCCCGTGGCGGGAGGCACCAGGCTCATGCTGACCGGCGCGGTGGTGTCGCTGAGCAACCCGCCGAGTTCGCGCAGGGCTGGGGCAGGAATGATGACCTCCTGCGGCGTCGCGACGGGTTCGGGCAGCGCGATCTGCTTCACGGCAAGGCGAATGCCGTCGGCGGCGGTCAGTGTTGCCACCGCGTCCTGCAGGCGCACCGCGACGCCCGCGAGCACGGGGCGGGTGTCGGTGGTGGCGGCGGCACAGGCAACCTGGTGGATGGCGGCTTTGAGCGTCGCGGCGGTGAAGGTGACCTGCGGGGCACCGTCTGGCGGCGTCACCGGCACGGTCGGGAACTCCTCGGCGGCGATCCCGTTGAGCTCCGTGCTGAAGCGGCCAGCGGTCACGGTGACGAGGTGGTGATCGGGGTTGACCGCGAGCGTCACGGCGTCGTTGGGCAGGCCCGCGACCAGGTCGGCGAAGAGCCCGGCGGGCAGCAGGACGCTGCCGTCCTGGGTGATCTGCGCCCCAACCCAGACGGTGATGGCCAGGTTGAGATCGGTCGCGCTGAGGCGCAAGCGGCCCTGGTCGGTCGTCAGCAGCACGTTGCTCAGAACCGGGATGACGGCTTTGCCCGGGACGGCGCGGCTGACGTGGACGAGCGCGTGCTTGAGATTCTCCTGCTGGATGACGAGATTCATGGGGGGTTCCTTTCATGATCATGGAGACCCGCCCCCGCCCAGCCGGCGTGGGCCAGACTGGGCGGCGGGAGCGGGTCAGCGGTTCAGAGGAAGGCCAGGGCGATTGCATCTTCCGTGCATGCACCCCACCAGGGCACCCGCAAGGGGTGCCCGTACACCGAGCCCGGCCCCCGGCCCTGTAGGGGCACCCCTTGCGGGTGCCTCGTTGTTGCCGGGCGCCGCCGTGTGCGCCGCTGGTTGCATGCCCATGCTGCCAAAGAGCGCGTATTTTTATCCGGTTTCGTATGATGCAATCGCCCTGAGAGGAAGGCGAACTGGACGGTGGGCGATGTGTCGGCTACAGGAAGGCGAACGAGGGCGAACGAGACGGTGGGCAGATCGTCGGCTACAGGAAGGCGAACTGGACGGTGGGCGGGTCGTCGGTGGTCGAACTGCGCTGGCCCTTCGTGCGCCGCACGAGCACTTCATGCCAGGTCATGACCTGGCCGTCGTGGGCGCTCGGGGCCGTCGCTTCGTCCGTGAGGCAGGGCAGGACGGATGGTTCCGTGGCCTCGTCCGTGAGGCGAGACAGGACGGGTGGTGCCGACCGCGCCGCGACCACGTGCGGCGGCAGCACGAGCCGCCGGGTGGGATCGGGCGGGGCGACCTGATCGGCGCTGACGCCGACGAGATCGCGGGCACCGACGTCCAGCGCCTGCTTGAGCGTGGCCCCCGCCGTGGCGAGCCGGGTGGCAATCGTCGTGCGCGTCGTGACGGTGTCGTCGTTCATCACCCGCTTGGCAAGCTCTTGCAGCAGGGACATGCCAGGATCAATCTGCAAGAGGCCCGAACTGAGGTCGTCGCCGTTGAGCAGCGTGGCGGCCGTGGCCTTGCTGCCGATGATGTCGAGCGCTTGCGCGATCATCGTGTCGTCGTAGCCGAGCCAGGTCACGTGGCAGGCGCGGGTCTGCGTCGGTCGTAAGGCGCGCTTGCGTGCTTGCATCGCCCGGTAGAGGCTGTAGGTCGGCTCGGCAAAGACAATTTCCGGCCAGGCGATCAGGTTCATCCCGGTCTCGACCAGGCCAGGATGACAGAGCACCACATGGGTGCCGTCCTGCGCGCGGGCGGCGAACCAGGCTCCCCGCGCCCCCGGTTTGACCGTGGTGCTGCGCAGGATGGCGACCTTCACCGGCGTGCCGTGCTCGGCGAGCGCCAGATCCTGGATCTTCGCCTGCAGGTCGGCCAGCACGTCCAATTTGTTCGTATGTTCCGCAAAGACGAGCATGCCCCGCCCGGCGCGGGCCTGCGTGGCGGCATGCTCCGCCAACCAGCGGTGGTGGGGCAGGATGGTCGCGGCGGGCAGCGCTGGTGGGCGATAGGCGTCGCCGGTGTGGTTGCTCTGCACCGTGACCGGCTTCCACGGGGCCATCGGGTAGGTCAGGGTGGCCTGGAGATAGCTGCTGAGCGCGTCGTTGCCCCCTGGGGCGGTGATGATGGCCTTGCCGCGCTGCACCAGGGTGGCATACGCGTCGGCTAGCCCGGCGGGCAGGTCAAAGAAGACCACGCCCTCGTGGTAGTCCGGCAGCAGAAAGCCCATCTGGCGCAACAGAATGAAGAGGAACTGGCTCTGCATGATCGCCGCCAGTTCGGCCGTGATGCCGTTGCGCTCCTCGACGCGCACCGTGACGCGTCCGGCTTTGCCACTGAAGGCCTGGGCGTCCTCCTCCACCACCTGCGAGGTGATTGTGTCGATGATGCCCAGCCGCTCGACGAACTCTTTTTCCTCCTTCCAGGCGAACGCGGCCCGGACGAAGGGATTGGCCATGCGTTGCAGCAGCCAGTAGGCCGTGCTGGCTTTGCCGCCGTAGGGACTGCCGGTCAGGCCGAGCGAGCGGTGGGCGTGCGTGATCAGGCGGCCCCAGATGCGGCCCCGCGCCGAGGTGAGCCCCTTCATGCCGTGGAACTCGTCGGTGATGGTGAGGTCAGTGCGGCGAGCGTAGCCGCGGGTCACGATGAAATCCCCCAGCGCAATGCGCGGGTTCGAGGTGGGCCGCTGGCCCCAGGGAATGACCCGGCGCGGTTCGCCCGCGACGCTCATGGTCGCGTGGCCGTGCAGGAAGGCCGGGTCGGTGAAGATGGGCAGGTCGCGGTCGCCGACATTATCCTGCGTGCGGTCAAGCTGGCCGAGCGTGCCGCCACAGAACGGACAAGCCACCATCCCCGCCCGCCGGAGCGAGTCACGGGTGTGGGGCATGCCATCCCGGGTGCGCGCCCGCCGCCCACAATCGGGGCAGAAGACGCCGTCGAAATGCCAGAGCGGGGTATAGTCACCGCCATTGCGCGCTTCACGATGCGCCGTTCCACAGCGGAACAGCTGATCACGACGGATGGTGCGCGCGCTCACGCCCGGCCCGAAGGTCTGGGTCGTGCGCGCGTCGCCGTTGGCCGCCGCGACGCGCTGGGCCTGGCGTGCGGTTGGGGCACCGCGGGCGGTTGGGGCGCAGCGCGCTGCGCCCTTCCGGCGCGCCTGCTCGCGCTGCTTGAGCGCGTCCCACTCGCGGCGTTCTTCTTCGAGCAAGCGCTGGTAGAACCCGGCCCGCCAGGTCATAACCTCCGCATCAGGGCACTCCGCGTCGTCTGCGAACCTGCCAGGCGGTATGCTAGAATGAAGAGAACCTGATTACCTTTTGGCGAACGGTTTTTCGGCTAACGCATGTGAGGAGCCAGATGATCGATCAATCAGTAACCATTACCCACCTCGACCAGGCGGTGACGGAATGGATCGAAGGTGAGGCACAACGCACTGGACAATCAGTCGAAGCCATTGTGCGGTGGCTTTTGGTGCAAGGGATGGAAGTAGCACGGCACCAAGGTACCGCCCAACGCTACCACGACCTTGATGACCTGGCTGGAACGTGGAGTACTGCTGATGCTGTGGTGTTTCAGCAGGCGCTTGACGACATGAATCAACTGGATCCGACCCTATGGCAGTGATCACCGTCATGTTGGATACGAATGCCTACACGGCATTCAAGCTTGGACAGGCCGAGGCATTGGAGATCATCCAGCGTGCGCCAGTCCTCACGCTGAGTAGCATCGTCATTGGAGAATTACTGGCTGGGTTTGCGATAGGTTCTCGCGAGGCGCAAAATCGTGCTGAGTTGCAGCAGTTCCTCGCTTCGCCACGCGTCAGTATCCGTCCGATTGATGATCTCACGGCCCAGTACTATGCTCGTATCTACCGCATTCTGAAGCAGAAAGGCAAGCCCATCCCGACCAACGACATGTGGATTGCTGCGTCGGCGTTGCAAACTGGCTGTGCGCTCTTCAGCTTTGACGGGCATTTTCAGCATATTGACGGTCTTGTCGTGGGGGCAAGTGTTATCGATCTGCTGCTGGCGTAACATATCACCCCTGCTCCATCATACGGCTTTGGTAGACCAGCCAGCGAACGTGTAATCGCCTCCTGCTCGGTGTCGAGCGGAACGACGACGGGTTCCCGCGCGTCCGCGGCGTCAGTGTGGGGTTGCGGATCGCCAGTTATGCTGCCCTGCCCGGTTCTGAGTCCTGAATCCTGTGTGCTGGAAGGCGGGTTTCAAGGCAACGTTACAGTTTGACGATGAACACCGTGTTCTGATACGCCCGGGCTGACCCCTGACCCGTGACCCCTGAAACCTCACCTAACGAGCAAACTGCATGACACACATCTATCGCAATTTGGATCCGAGTGAAGCTTATGCGTTCCTGGAGGCCGATGAATCCGGTGAGGGTTACTGGACGTTTGCTGGCCTGATCTATGATCCGCTTAATCAAGGTGTGTATCGCGTTGCCGCGCCGGTGGCGATTGATGTTGATGAGCATGGCAACCTGAGCATTCCGTTACCGACGCTCGACAATTACCCCTGGGCGGTCGCGGTCTGGACTGATCCGGTGGATCAGGACGACGTTACCCTGCTGGTCGAGGGGCCGATCACTGAGGATAATCTGTGGGAGTTGTGCCTCCCTGATGAGCCAGTCTTGCTCGGTGAGCTCGGCATCATTGATGCCGATACGCACTGGCCCGAATGGGCGGCTGCGATCCGGCGCTGCACTGCGGCCTTCGCAGTCCAGGGCCTTGATGAAATCCTCGCCGCCTTGGGCTTCCACCCACCAATGACCGCCGTTGTTCCAGCTTGGAAGAGTGGCATATATGTCTTGCATTTGGCTGACGACCGCTACTATGTCGGTCAATCGGTCAATTTGCCTGCACGCCTCGCTGCGCACCGCCGGATCTATCCCGATCTCCATGCTGTGAGCCTGCTCAAGTTGCGTGCCAACCAAGCCGAGCTTGATCTCCGCGAACAAGAGACAATCCAGATTCTCGAACTCCAAGGCTTTCCGTTGCTCAATATCGTGCATGCCAGCATTACGCACCAATCCTCGCCGTTTGACGACCTGATCACCCCCGATGCGCAGCAACGGTGGCTTGCCAGCCCGCTTGATCTCGATCATGGCGTGCGCCCGCCGGTGAGTCCTGAACAGCGCATGAAACAGGCGAGCAAACTCAAGCGGCTGCAGCAACGCCCCGACGCCGACCGGCTGATCGCCTGTTGGCGCACGTATCTTACGCACTGTATTCCCCGTCCTGCCGCGACCGAACCCGCCTACTGGAGTATCAGTTGTCTGCCTTCGACGAACATCAGCACCTCGCCGCGCCTGGCTTGCTTCAACATCAATGTGATGGAGATGTTTGTCGTGGGGTATTTCAAGGAAGATCCGAGGCTGCTCTGGGCATTTCTGAACGTCTCAATGGAGGGGTTTGCCGAGATGTACGCCCAGCCTGAGCAATTCGAGGCGGCCCATCCCGAGGCGAGTTTTGAGCCGTCGAACTATGAGGCAGCAGGCCACGATCAACTGCGGTTGAGGGTTGATGGCCTCGATCAGCTTGAGCGGCTCATCGCCGATCCTGGTGTCCAGTATGCGGCACGGCTGCTCAACCTACACCTGATGCGCAAACGCACCAACCTGTACGCACGCTACCATTGTTACGACTTAGCCGATCTGCTGCTTGCTGATGCGTAAGGCCAGGAGTGAAGCGTACCGCTTCGGAGTCCTCATGTTCAGCCTCCCGATCATCTCCATCCGCAACCTCTGGCGACGGGCGATCAATGAGATGGTATAGCGCGGGGCGTCCTGCTGCGTCAGCTCTAGCACGTCGCCGGTCAGCTAGGCGGGCACGTTCCTTCAGTTCCGCGCCGCTGCGCCAGCCTGATCGCACGATGCCGACCATAGGGCGATTGCATCTTCTTGCCGTGGCCGTGAACGGCTCGGCTCGTGGGGAGCGAAGGCCACCTGCGTGGCCTGATCGAGCCGACGAAGGTCGGCTTGGCCCTGCGTCGCCGAGGCGTTTACGCCGACGGGGGCGGCGGCGAGGGGCGATCCACCGGTCTCGCGACCCGCACCAACCGAAGATGCCATTGCCCTAATGCCGACCACGAGCACTTCGCGGTAGCGGCGACAGGCCGCAGGCAGGGCCAGCATGGGCATGCGGATATGGAAGCCACGCAAAACCCCGACGGCGCGTCAGCAATTCCGTCAGGGTCTTCAGCACGGGCACGCAGAGGCAAACAACCCCGTCAGGGCGACGGAGTCTGCTCGTGCGCCCACGCCGCCGGGTGCAACTCAGGGTAATAGAGCACATTCGGGTCGATATCGGCCCCGTTGGGCCAGGCAATCGTGCCGTCGCGAATCTCCATCTGGCGGAAGAAGGCAACATCGTCACGAACGGGCGCGAAGATCGGGCCACGGTGAATATACGGCCACAAATCCACCTCGCGGGTGGTGTGGTCAGTGAAGGTCAGGCGGACGTGAAAGCCCTCAAGCGGCTCGGCCGCCACAATGTCCATAAGTTGCATCACGATTCCCTTCCTCCTATGGATCAATCCATTCGAGCGGCTGATGGCGTTGCGCACGATCCCAGTTCGCTTGGAGCGCTGCCATGCGGCGGGTTGCCCAGGCGAGAACCTGCTGTTCAACCCGCCGTGGAAGTGCTCCGGCCGCAATGCTTGCCGGATCGATCTGCATCAACGCCTGATGGCTGCCATACCGTACATGAACATGGGGCGGATGGTGGTCATCATAGTACAGAAGGATGATGATCCCATCAAACTCGGCAATCCGTGGCATAGGGTCGATCCTGGTGGGTTGCCGTCATCGGGCGACCCACCACCACAACGATACAATGATAGTATACCATCTTGAAGGAGCCATCCGTGGGAGGGCAGGGCAGCAGGGCTGATGCAAAGATACTGCTGGCAAACCCCTCCTGGGAGACGCGCTCACGTCGCGGCCGGCGCCAAGCGCGCAAAGGCCGAGGTGCGCGTGCGCGCCTGCGGCACCTCGGCCAGCCATGCCGCAACCCGTATGAAATTGAGCGCGGCCGCAACCAGGAAGTGCATCAGGCGCGTCTTTAGGTAGCCGATGTAGCGCGACTGGCGCATCCCACTGACCCGTACCCCTTGCGAGAGACTGCCCTCAATCCCCGCCCGGTCGGCATACACGGTCTTGAAGGCCTCGGTCTGCTGGCGCGTGCGGGCCCCGTGGAGCGCTTCATCGTGCGCTCGCTCATGCACCAGCAAGGAGCGCGGCCCCTGCGCGTTTCCCAGGCATGGGGTGCGTGCCGGACATGCGGCACAGGTTGACTTGTCAAAGCGGATGGCCACCGAGGGCCGGCCCTCGTGATCCGCACTCGCCGTCCAGCTGCGGCTCACCTGTCCCTGCGGACAGGTCGCCTGCTCCGCGTCCCAATCCAGCACAAAGCAAGAGCCCGCAAACCCTTCCTTGGCCTTGGCCCGCCAGCCCGGTTCGGGCGGGGTTGGACCGACCAGATCGATGTCCGCCTGCTGACTCGTCAGCAGGTTCTCGGCACACACATCGCCGGCATCCACCAGGTGTTCGGTGGGTGCGAGGCCGCGCGTCTCCAACTGCTGCTGAATGATGGCAGGCATCGTGTTGTCTGCCGTGGTCGCCGGCGTGGTCGTCACATCGGTGAACAGGTGGGGCGCATCATCATCACCGCTTTCGGTCAGATGCACCTTGGAGCCGACCCAGCTGGTTTCGCGCTTCTTGCTGAAGCGGGCATCGACATCATAGGGCGTGCAGATTAATTGTGGGGCTGGAGGCAGATCCTCAGCCACCCGCCAGCGCATCGGTGCCGCGGGCGGTTCGGCGTACAACTGCTGGAGCCAGACCAGGCGGAGGATCTGCACGGCAGGCAATGCACGCAGGGCTGGGTCAGTCGCCGGATCCCAGAGCCGATGCAAAAGCTCGCGACCATCGGTTCCCCATTCCTCTGCCAGGGCAGAGCGGTCGGCTTTGGCCTCAGGCAGGCGATATTCGTCAATGCGGCGTCCATAGCGGGTAGACCACTCGGCGGGCACCCAGGACGTGAGCCATGCGGGGGCGCTGGTCGCCAGGGTAGTGAGCGCGTGACGCACGGTTTCGCCGATACACTCGAGCCGATGAAGGACGTGCATGGCGGCCAAGACATGGGTGGCATCGGTGCGCTGGCGGCCTTTGCCCTTGACCAGTCCCTGCGCTTTGAACAGCAGGAGCATCTGTTCAAAGAGACGCTGTTCCGCGCCTCCGGCGACCAGGCGGGCGCGAACGTCGCAGAGCACCGAGGCATCAAAGCCGGGGTCAGTCAGTTCGAGGGCAAGGGCATACTTCCCGTCGATGCGCGCACGCACCGCGTCGGCGGCCTGGCGGTCAGACAGGTTCTCGGCAAACTGCATCACGCTGATGAGCGCAAGGTGGGCCGGCGCTTGCGCGGGTGCGCCGTCCCTCGGAAAGAGGTCGGCAACATCGCGATTGGCAGAGATCGGGCCAAGGGTGTCACGCATCCGCATAGAGGGATTGCCTTTGGGGAAGGCGGCATGGGCGACCCGTGCGGTCTCGTTCGGAATACAGGAGAACAGGGGGGCATGCAATGACATCGGTAACCTCCAATCCCTACGCAGCAACCCAACTGTCTGCGGCTCGTATGACCAAGCATAGCACAAACGAGGTGGTTTTGCGCAGACGCCATCAGCGCAGGAGCCCGCTGAGGAGGGGTTTGCCAGCAGTATCATGCAAAGTCCACCTGACCGGAGCACCGTCGGGCTGAAGCCCTCGGCTACGGGTCGCGAAGGCCCTCGCAATACATTATACCAGACGCACGACGCCTCTACTTGATCCCGGTCGTTGCAATGCCCTCGACAAAATAGCGCTGGGCGAGCACGAAGATCAGCAGCGGCACGCTTACGGCGATAGTCGTGCCGGCCATTACCAGATTCGGGCTTTCGGCGGCGCGACCCTGTAGCACCATCAGCGAGAGGGTCAGTACCTGATTGCCGAAGTTGCCCGTATTGATCACGATCAAAGGCCAGACAAAGCTATTCCAGGCATAGAGGAAGGTGAAGGTGGCCTGGGTCGCGATGGCCGGGCCGGCCAGCGGCACGAAGATCTGCCAGAGAATGCGCAACCGCGAGGCCCCATCCATCAGCGCCGCCTCCTCCAGATCTTTTGGAATGCTGATGAAGAACTGGCGCATCAGGAAGGTGCCGTAGGCAGTGAAGATCCAGGGCATCACCAGGGCCGCGATGCGGTCGACCCAGCCGACGATCACCATCAACTGGTACATGGGGATGATCAACACCACAAAGGGGATCATGATCGTCCCCAGGTAGACCACGAACAAGCTGTCGCGCCCGGGGAAGCGCAACCGGGCAAAGGCGTAGCCGCCCAGCACCGAGGTCACTACCTGCCCGATCACCACCAGGATCGTCACCAGCATGGTATTGGTCAAACTACGATCGATGTTCTGCAACTCAAGCACACGCTGGTAATTCTCGATGTGCAGATTGATCCGCTCGACCGGTGTCGCATCGGTAAGGCTCGCGTCGAAAGTGACTTGCGGGTCGTCCGGGTCGACGAAAACGCCCATGCGCCCACGACTCAACTCGAAAACCGGCAGGGTCTGGCCGCCCTCCTCGATTTCCCACAGCAGCTTCGTCTCTCCGTCGACCGTGATCTGCTCCTGAGCAGTGAAGCCGCCGACGGGTTTCGCGTCACGAGGGGCTCGTTCAAACGTCCGGCTCGGATCATCGACGCTGGCAAAGATCACCAGCGGAGCGCCCTGATCGACCAGGGCCAACGTACGCAAGCCTTCCGGCGTCTCAACCCAGTAGAGCGGCACCGTCTCACCATTGACACTGGCCGTCTGAACGCTGTAAGGCAGCAACCGGGGCGGCGAGCGGAAGACATCGCCTGAAGCCTTGAACGAGGTAAAAAACATGAACATGAACGGGAAGATGATCAACAACCCGAACATGGTCAGCACGGCGTAGGCGCCGATATAGGTGAGCCACTTCTGGGTCTGGTATGATCGGGCACGCTTCATGATATTCCCCTACATGTCGCCGTAGCGGCGCTGGAGCCGGAACTGCACCAGGGTGACGGCGAAGATGAACAGGAAGACCACCCAGGCCACTGCCGCGGCATAGCCCTGCTCGAAGCGGTTGAAGCCGCGCTGGTAGAGGTAGAGCACGGCGGTCATCGTCGAGTTGTTCGGGCCGCCGCCGGGGGGCGGCGTCATCACGAACGGCTCACTGAAGACCTGGAGGGTGGTGATCAGGGTCGTCGTCACAACGAAGAAGGTTGTGGGCGCCAGAAGCGGCAGCGTCATATAGCGAAAGCGCTGCAGGTTGCTCGCCCCGTCGATCGTCGCGGCCTCGTAGATCTCGCCGGGAATGCCCTGGAGTCCGGCCAGGAACAGAATCGTGTTGAACCCCAGCAGTTGCCATGCCGCCATAATAATAATCGAGGCCAGGGCGGTCTGCTGGCTGGCCAACCAGGCGATCTGGACGGGCGCAATCTCGACGAAAGGCAGCCGGTTGAACAGACCGAGCACCTGGTTGATGCCATAGTTCAGGAAGCCGATATTCGAGTTGTAGAGCCATTTCCAGATCACCGCGACGCCGACCACGCCGGCGATGCTGGGGATGAAATAGATCGCACGGAAGAACTGCATCCCGGGGATCTTGCTGTTGAGGATCGTGGCCACCAGCAGGGCCGGTACGACGCTCAGCATGGTCACCCAGAAGCAGTAGACGATCGTATTCCAGAGTGCGATCCAGAAGATACGATCCTTCGCCCCGACCACAAAGTCACCCAGGCGCACGAGCTCGATATAGCCGCTGCTCAAGACCGCACCCGAGCGCTGACCGGGCGGCACCTGGGCAAACTGTAGGCTGAAGATCTCGATATAGTTGCGCAGGCCTACGAACTCGGCCGTAAACGAGTCGGAGTTGGTGAAGCTGAGGTAGAGCGAGAAGAGCAGCGGCCCGGCGAAGAAGAGCATGAAGCCAAGCAGGTTCGGCGCGATGAACAGGAAGCCGCTGACTGCCTCGGCATCGCGCTCACCTGCCCCGAAAGCGACGGCAATCTGTGGCCGCAGCATCAGCCAGAAGAACAGGCCGAAGAGCACCGTGGCCGAAAGGAGCACCAGCGCCAATGGGTTGCCGAGCCCGCTGAGCAGCCCGATCACGCCCTGGATCAGCCCCATCGCCAGCAGCAGGATGATCGCGCTGGCACCCATGACCCAGCCGCCGGCACGGTGGAAGGCAGCCTGTGTTGTCGGCGCGTGGGTGAAGCGATCGCCGACGGACCCGATCAGAAAGCCCACCAGCACCCCGAGCAGGAGCCAGACCCAGCGGTTGAAACTTGCGGCGACTTCGTCAAGGCTGATGTAGAGGCCCAGCACGCCGAGCAGGCTGAGCAATGACCCGACCCCAAAAATATAGTTGAGGCCAAGGCTGATCGCACGGCCCCGCCCGTCGCGACGGAGCAGCAGTACGAGCGCGATAACACTGGCGACCGCGCCGAGCAAGATCAGGCCCGCAACATAGAGGCGCAGGCCGTCGCGCTGCACCCAGCGGGCCTGAAGCAGCGCCCAGGCCGCGGCGACGAGTCCGAAAGCGAGCAGGGCGTGCCAGGCCGCGCCAAGCCTGATCACAAGGGCCGCGCCGGCCGTTGTGGCCGGCTTCCGTGCGGTCGTGGTTGCCATGGGCTTCCCTTTTATGGGGTCGCAAGGTGAGCCGGGCTCACCTTGCGACCCCTCACGCATGAACCGCTACTGATCAAAGGCCTGGTTAGCCTCCTCACAGACGGTAGCCTGGTAGTCCTCGAGAGTCAGGTCGCCATTGAGCAATGCGGTAAATTTCGAGCCTGTGGCGGCGTCGAACTCAGGCCACGAGCCGGCCCATAGTGGGCCTTCAATGGCCGGGTCGTTCGCGAGGTTGTTGATGAACGCCTGATTATTGGCCGGTGGGGTGTAGGTCAGGAAGGCCTGGATCGCCGCATCGGAGACACGCGAAGGAATGTTGGCGCCCAACTCGGCGATCTTGCTCTGGGTCTCGGCAGTGGTCAGGGCGCGAACGAGCTGCCAGGCCTCCTCGGGATGCGCGGTGTTGGCATTGACCACATAGGCGCCCCAGAAGAGCCAGCTGCGAGCGCCGCCGGGGCCGATCGGCACGTCGACAACGTCCCAGTCGAACTCGGCGCTTGCGCGGGTGCCGGGTGTGGCCCAGCGGCCGTTGAGGAACATGCCGACATTGCCGGCTAGGAAGGGTGGCTCGGAGTCTTCGCCGTAGGGCACGGCCACGCCGAATTCGTTGTAGAGCCGCGAGGCGAACTCCATGCCCGCCACCGATGCATCGCTATCGAGCGCACAGGCGGTGCGATCCTCGTTGAAGAAGCCGCCGCCGGCCGAGTTGATGAACAGACCGGGGTTGGCCCACCATGCGTTCATACCAAAGCCCTTGACGTCGCCGCCCAGGTTGTTGACCGCTATGGCCGTCTCAAGGAACTTGTCCCAGGTCCACTCGCCGTTAGCCGCCAGCACGCGCGGATCCTCGGCGCCGGCCTGCTCGATCAGGTCGTTGTTGAGGTAGAGCGCGAAGGTCGAGACGTCGCGGGGCAGGCCCCAGAGCGTCTCGCCGGTCATGCCGGTCTCGGGATTGAAGGTTAAGTGGAACATCGGGCCAGGATAGAAGTCGCTGTCGTTATAGTCGGCATCGGCCAGGTCGCGGAGATCGAGGATAAGGCCGCGAGTGGCGAAGTCGGCGATGTCGGTGCCGGGGATCCAGAAGACGTCGGGGGCAGTGCCGGCCGATAATTCGGTCTTGAGCACATCCTGGTACGACGATGTCTCAGATCCGCCGGGCTCGTAGGTTAGGCTGATGTTGTCGAGTTGGGCGTCGATTTCGCTGGAGATCTGGCTATACACGTCGATCTCGGCCTGGTTGTCGGGGCGAGTGCGCCAGCGAAGGGCGACCTCGTCCATGGCCACCGGGGCCTCCGTGGCGGCAGCCGCTTCCGTAGGTGCCGGCGCTTCCGTGGCGGCGGGCGCTTCCGTGGCGGCGGCCGCTTCCGTGGGGGCGGGCGCTTCCGTAGGCGCTGGGGCGGTGGTAGGCTGCGCGGTAGTTCCGCCGCCACAGGCCGCAAGAGCCAGGGTAAGAATCGCGATCAGACTGATCCACGAAAATCTGCGTTGCATACGCTGCATGAGCTTGTGTCCTTTCACATATGTGCAACAGTGCAAACTTCCCCACAGCGGTGTGGGAAGGGAGAACGTGTGACGAGCGCATCAGGCGATCCATAGTACTGCCCGGTGCTCCGTGTTCGGTGTTTTACGCTCTATGTTTCAACCACCTCCTTTCGGGAACCGTCGCGCCGCGATCGTGTCACCCGCGAGGATCGCGCCAAGGCAAGCGCAGGCCGCCTCGACCGGCCGGGAGCCGGATGGGCGAAGTGTGCCGAACAGTAGGATGAGCAGCATGGCCGGGGCGAGAGCGGGCAATCAAGCCGAGCGGCGCCGCCGCTCGTGCCGTGCGCGGTCGAGAATAGCCGGTTGTAGCTATGACAGGTGGCCGCCGCCTCAATGCCGCGTATGATCGCGAACAGGTGCGGATCGGCAAAGAAGTGGTCTGAGGAGGAGGTGATGAGCAGACCGGGCATACACGAGCGGCGCGGGCCGCGCAACCGCGCCCACGATCCTGGCGCGCAACCCGTCGCGGCGGTCACGCACTCGACCCTGGCCCGGGTCGCCGTACTCAAGTAAAGGTGCTGGTTGAGTACGTCTGATACGGTCGCAGGCGAGACCCTTTCGACCTGTGCAACCTCATCGATCGTCGCCATGTGATCACCCGTCGGTGAGGCTGGCCCGGCGTTGGGCCGTGTCACACCACAACATGTAAAACATTTTGCGCCGGAATCGGGGTGGCGAAACGATACGTGCAGATATCGGCGTGTATAAGATCTATGCGAAAAAGCATACACCGCCCCCGCGAATTTGTCAATTTATCTCGCGCACGCACGAAACTACTATCCTTCGTCCAGAAGCAGAGAAACGCGATCGCTGGCATAACGACGGCGTGGCTGATGCCGTCGTTGCGGCGACCCCGAACGAACCGCGGTGATCGGGCTGAACCTTGGGTGCTTCTGACGGCGAGACCCGGCATAAGGTGCTGACACAGTTATCCCAGGCTGTGTCGACGCCTTTTCAGCTTTGCTCTTTCAGCTTTCCTCTTTCCCTCGCTGATCCGTACGCACGCACGCATTCGTCTGTTACAATGGATTCATATCCGACGTGGACGGTTCATGGAGCAGCGTGGCGCGTATGGCTTTTTTCTCAACCACGGCCCTTAGCCCGGGCAGCCCTGTGTTTCGCGGGCGCGCTGCCGAGTTGGCACGCCTGCTGCGCCTCTGCCGCGAGGAGGTGACGCGCTACGGGGTGATCTACGGCGGGCGTCAGAATGGCAAGACGAGTCTCTTGTTCCAACTCCTGGGCGCGGTGGAGCAGCCGACGAAATTGTGCCGGATTGACTTTCAGGAGATCCAGGGCGCACGACCGGAGCAGGTGTTTGCGTATCTGGCCGAGCAGATCGACACGGTCGTGCCGCTTGGGCGTGACCTCGGGCAGATTGTCAGTGCGCCACGGCTGAAGGCCCGGCTCAATGAGGCGCTGGCGCGGCCCGAGGTCGGGCGGCTTGTCCTGATGCTCGACGAGCTCGGTGCGCTGCCGCCAGACTCGCGCGAGGCCCTCGGCAATGCGCTGCGCTCGTTCTTCCACAACCGGCTGGTCGCACCGCCACTCCAGAAGTTGCAGATAATCTTCAGCGGCGGGGTCGAACTCTACACGATGGTCGTGAGCGAGGTCTCGTCGCTGCACAGTGTCTGCGAAGAGATCTACCTGCCCGACCTGCCCGCGCCTGAGGCGGTGACGCTGATCGCCGACGGCCTCCAGGCAGCAGGCATCGAAGCTGTCCTGAGTGAAACGCTTGGCCGGGCGGTCTACGCGCAGGTGGCCGGCCACCCCTACCTGACCCAGCGCATGGGCGAGTTGCTGGCAAGCGCCCACGCGGCGGGCACCGCGCTGAGCCTCGCTGACGTGGAGCTTGCCGCGAGGGAGATTGTCGCCGACGCGCCGCCGTTGCTCCGCCGCATCCGCGACGACCTGCGTGCGCACCAGTTGGAGGAGGCCGCCCGACGCCTGTTGCGCGACCGCCCGCCCTTCGACCGCCTCGACGACGACATGGTGCGTCTGGAACTGATTGGCCTCGCGAAACGCGACGGCGCGCATTGGGCACCGCGCAACCCGTTGCTGGCGGCGGTGTTCCACCGATTGCTTGGGGTGGCCGCGCCTCCGCCCGAGCAGGCGCGCCCGGCGACCGTTGCCCCCGACGATCCTCCAACGGCGGATCAGCGCATCCTCGCCGAGAAGCGCCGCCGTCTGCACGCGCTTGAGCTCACGGCGGCGCGCTACGGCATTGACACACCGCCCCACATCACGATCGAGATCGAAGACCTGCGTCGGGAGATCCAAGATTTGCGCCGCGCGGAGGAAACATCGACCGCCCATCCTGGCCCATCAACATCCGAGGCCGCACCCACCCCGGCGGATCGCACACCGCCGACCATGGCAGCGCCACCACCGCCCGTCCCAACGCCAGTTATCCCAAAGACACCCGAGCAACAAGCGCAACCAGGTGCGTCCAGCGCGAACGCAACACCCCCTGCTCCCAGGATCGCGAACCAGGGATCTGCCCTGCGCACCGTCGAAGGGACGAAGGCCGCATTGCCGCCCTGGGTTCCCACGCTGGTCAAAGTACCCGCCGGCCCCTTCCTGATGGGCAGCAGCGACACCGACACGATGGCGCGCGACAACGAAAAACCCCAGCATCGCCTGGAACTGCCTGACTACTGGATCGGCAAGACCCCGGTGACCAACGCGCAGTTTCGGCCCTTCGTCGAGGGCGATGGCTACACCAACCCCGTCTACTGGACGAAGGTGGGATGGGAATGGCGTGAGCAGGAACAGCTTGTCGCTCCTCAATGGTGGAACCATGCGACCTCAAGCTATGCACAGCATCCTGTTGTGGGCATTGGCTGGTTCGAGGCGGTCGCTTACTGCCGCTGGCTCACTGCCCAGACTGGCCACACGTTCCGGTTGCCCAGCGAGGCAGAGTGGGAAAAGGCGGCACGCGGGACGGATGGCCTGATCTGGCCATGGGGTCATCAATGGGAGGCGGGACGCTGCAACAGTGCAGAGGCGGGGATCAACAAGACCAATTCGGTCGACCAGTTTCCTGGCGGTGCCAGTATCTATGGTGCCTTCGATATGGTGGGCAACGTCTGGGAGTGGTGCGCGAGTGGGCCTGACAAAACATACCCGTATCAATTGGCAGATGAATGGCAAGCAGCATACCTAGAAGCTGACCAGGCTCGGATTCTTCGTGGTGGATCGTGGCACGATGAGCAAAAGCATGCCCGGGCTTCGTTCCGCGGCGGCTACGACCCGCGCTACCGCAGCATCAACTACAGCTTACGGGTCGCCAGTCATTCTCCGCTGCGCGGTTCTGAATCCTGATTGCTGATTGCTGTACTCGGGCGGCCCTCATTGTGATCGAGCCAGGCGGGCGCCACCCCTTTTTGACGCAAAGGCGCGAAGAGTTGATCCAGCCGCCGTAGGTCGGCTTCGCGCTCGTGGCCGAGGCGTTGACGCCGATGGTGTTATGGTCTTTCAGAAATGAATCCGCTCCAGCCCACGAAGGTGGCCTTCGCTCACTATGAGCCGAGCCGTTCACGGCCACGGCAGGAAGCTGCAATCGTCCTACGTGTCTCGATGCAGAACCTGGACATGCGCATGCCGTGCGTGATAAAATGCCCGCAAACGATATCGTGCAGGAGTACGTGCGATGCATCTCGAAAACTACCTTGATTTCCACGCTGAAGATGTGATCCGGCTGAAAGGTCATCGCATTGGTCTGGAACATATTGTCGAACGCTATCACGAAGGCTACAGCCCGGAGCAGATGGCGCTCGAATATCCGGGGGTCAGCCTGGAGCAGATCTATGGCGTCCTTGCCTATTATCTGCATCATCAAGCGCAGGTTGATGCCTACATCGTGCGGATCGATGCCGCAGCAGAGGCACGCTACCAGGAATGGGCCGCAACGATGCCCGCACTCTCGCAACGGATCCGTGCGCTGATCACGCAGCGGCAACAAGAACGTGCTGCACCATGAAGATCCGCTATCTGTTGGACGAAAACTTGTCGCCACGGGTCAAACTGACCATCCTGCGCCACTATCCTGAACTTGATGTGCTACGCGTTGGTGATGAGGACGCGCCAGCGTTGGGGACACTCGATCCTGACATGCTCGACTGGCTCGACGTGTATCAGCGCGTCCTGGTGACCGACAATCGGAAGAGCATACCTGGTCACATTGCCGATCATTTTGCTGCCGGAAAGCATCATTGGGGCATCTTTCTGGTGCGGAAGCGCACCTCGCTCTTGCTGCTCGCTGAAGCCCTGTATGTGTACTGGAGTACGACCGAGGCTACGCAGTGGCGCGATGTGACGGAATGGCTCCCAGTGTGAGCAGCAGATGTGCGAGGATGAATCTTCCATGCGGCACAACCCCTTCACCCGTAGCGGCGCGCTGCGCCTGAACCATCCGCTTTTCCGTGGGCGGGCGAGCGAGCTTGCCCGGCTCGAGCAGGCCTGTCTGAGCGACCTCGATTTCTTCTTGCTGGTCTATGGCGGGCGCCAGAATGGCAAGACCACCGTCTTGCTGCGACTCGAAGCCAAACTGCACGAGCGGAGCGGTGACGGCGTGCGGGTCTGCCGCGTCGATTTCCAGGGTCTCCCGCGCGCGACCTCGCCCGAGGCCTATCTGCACCTGGCCCGGAGCGCGGCGCGGGTGCTGCCGAATGCGCCCCGCCCCCCTGAAACGCTCGACGCTCCAGCCCTGGGCGATTTCCTCGAAGACGCCCTGGCGGGTGCTGCCGTGCAGCGCCTGGTGCTGTTGCTCGATGAACTTGGCACGTTACCCGACGCTACCCGCGAGGATCTGGCGCATGTGTTGCGGGCGCTGCACACCCGTCGTCTCAGCAGCCTGGCCCTCGCCAAAGCCCAGTTCGTGCTGGCGGGCGGCATCGAACTCTACCGCCTCGCCGTGGTCGAAGCCTCGGCCCTGCGCAATGTCTGCGAGATCGAGCGCCTAGGCGACCTGGGCGAGGCCGATGCGGTCGCGGTGATCGCCGACGGCCTGGCGCTCGTTGGGGTCGCGCCGACCAGCGCCCACGCCTTGGGCCTGGCCGTCTACGAGCGGGTGGGCGGTCACCCCTACTTCACCCAGCGCCTGGGCGAACTGCTGGCCGCACAGCAGATCGCTGGCGATGAGCCGCCCGACGAGGCTGCGGTCGAGAACCTGGCCTGGGCGCTGCTGGAGCAAGACGACCCGCTGCTTGAGCATCTGCGGCGCAGCATCGCCGACCTGAAGCTGGAGGATGCCGCTCGGCGACTGCTGAGCGGCTCACAGCGCACGAGCCGCACTGATAACGGGATCGAACGCCTCGATCTGCTCGGGGTAGCCCGGCGCAGCGGACGTCACTGGGTGCCACGGAGCCCACTGTTCAGTGTGGCGCTGGCGGAGTGGCTAGGCTTGCCGTTACCCATCGCTGCCGCGATGCCAACGGCAGCCAAGGCGGTGCGCACGCGTGCGCTGGCGCAATACCTCGACGAATTACGGCTCGAACAGCGCGCTGTCACCAGTCACACCGAACGCGCTACCTCACCGGCTGAGCAAGTGCGCCTGCAACGGCGCATACACGAACTGGCCGATGAACTGACGCGAGTCGAGGCTTTGCAGCAAGTGATGCACGTTGGCGCTCCATTGACAGCAACGTCACCAGATGGCACCAACGTCAATACACCTCCTCCCGTTCCCGGACACGGGAGCGAGAGCAGGAGCCAGGGAGTCAGGGCCTCATTGCCGCCTTGGGTGCCCGTGCTGGTCAAGGTGCCTGCCGGCCCCTTCCTGATGGGCCGCAGCGACGCTGATACGATGGCTGAAGCGAACGAGAAACTCCAGCACACGCTGACCTTGCCCGACTACTGGATCGGCAAAACCCCGGTGACCAACGCGCAGTTTCGACCATTCGTCGAGGGCGATGGCTATACCAACCCCGCCTACTGGACGAAGGTGGGGTGGGAATGGCGGGCAAAGGAGAGGATAGTCAGGCCAGGTTTCTGGAACGCTACGAAATGGAATGGCGACGACTACCCAGTGGTTGGGGTGAGTTGGTTTGAGTCCGTCGCCTATTGTCGCTGGCTCAGCGTGCAGACCGGGCACGCATTCCGCCTGCCGACCGAGGCTGAATGGGAAAAAGCCGCTCGCGGCACCGACGGGCGCATCTGGCCCTGGGGCAACACCTGGGAGAGCGGGCGATGCAACAGCAAGGAGGCTGGACACGAACGCACGACCCCAGTTGATCAATATCCGATCGGTGCCAGTCCATACGGCGTGCTGGACATGGCCGGGAACATCTGGGAGTGGTGCGCGACCCAGCAGTCTGGCAAAAGGTACCTGTATCAATTGGAAGATGAGTGGCAGGCAGCGTATCTGGAAGCTGACAAGGTTCGGAAACGACGTGGTGGATCGTGGTACAGCGAACAAAAATTCGTCCGGGCTTCGTACAGCAACGACTTCTACCCGCGCAACCGCAACCACGACTACGGGTTGCGGGTCGCCAGTCATGCTCCGTTGCCCGGTTCTGAATCCTGATTGCTGTTTTCTGTGTTCGGCGTGCCCTTCATTTGGCACAGCGAGGCGGGTTAGGCAGCGAAGGGGAAGGGGTGTGGGGAAGGGGTCGCCCTTCCCCACCCGCGCGCAGCGCGGATCGCTGCGGAATCGCGAGGTAGACTATGAGTGTGGCGCCCCTGGGTTATAGCGATCTCTGGACGACCGAGGACGAGTTGGGCTTTGGGGCTTCAGTGGCCGCGCTGGTCGAGGTCGTTGGTGGGGCCGAACTCCGCGATACCCCGCTGACGGTCGGGATCTATGGCCCCTGGGGCAGCGGCAAGACGAGTATGATGCGCATGATGTGTCAGACGCTGGACGACCGCACCAGGCATCCCGGCGTGTTGCCGATCTGGTTCGACGCCTGGCGCTACGCCCAGAGTGAGGCGCTCTGGCGCGCCCTGCTGATCAGCGTGGTCGAGGAGATCCGCACGCACGTGGTTCAGGACGACGACCGCTTGCGCACCCTCGTCGGCAAGCATGCCATCGCCGCCGGTCAAGCGCGACCAGCCGATCTCAAGCCCGAGCGCGAAAAGCTGGAGCAGCGCCTCGACGATATGATCGCCGGGTTGTACCGCACCGTCGAGCGCGAGGAGCTCGGCAGTGTCTCGATTGATTGGCCCGAGGTGGGCAAGGCCGCAGTCGGCACCGCCGTGCGCCTTGGGCTGGCCGCCATCCCGTTTGTCGGCACGGTGCAGAAAGCGCTTGAGGAGGCCGTCAAAGCGGCGCAGGGCAAGCTCGCCGAGGGCGAGGACGCGACGGCGTTTGCCCAGGCAATCCGCCGCGAGCGAGCCAAGATTTACCGCGATCAGGTTCGCTCCCTGGAACAGTTCTACAGCGAGCTGAAAGAGCTGATCGAAGCGTGGGCCGAGCAGGCTGGCTACCGCCTGGTCATCTTCATCGACGACCTCGACCGCTGCCTCCCCGATCAGGCGCTTGGCGTGCTCGAAGCCATCAAGGTCTTCTTCGACGCACGCGGCTGCGTCTTTGTGCTCGGTGTCGACCACGCCATCATCGAGCGAGGGATTCGTATTCGCTACAAGGAATTCGCCCTGAGCGAACGCGGCGCGGCACCGGGTGCCTTCCCCGTGCCTGAACGCGACTATCTGGAGAAGATCGTCCAGATCCCCTTCGCCCTG
This sequence comes from Candidatus Chloroploca mongolica, assembly GCF_004762035.2. Taxonomy (GTDB): domain Bacteria; phylum Chloroflexota; class Chloroflexia; order Chloroflexales; family Chloroflexaceae; genus Chloroploca; species Chloroploca mongolica. Next base: position 84,481 of record NZ_SIJK02000017.1, read on the forward strand.
CCGCCACTGGCGCAAACCGCGATCCACGAATTTCTCGGCAATCGGCTGCCAAAGCTGCCCGGCCTGTCCGACGACGAGGCCACGTCTGTCGCCAAGTTGATGAGTGCAGGCCTTCTGCCCAACCCGCGCAAGGTCAAGCGCAGCTTCAACATCTTCCGTCTGCACCTCATCCTGGATCGTGCGCAGGGCCGCACCACCCCCGCAGGCCTGATCGCCAAGCTCACGGTGATCCAGAGCAGTTTCCCCGATCTGTACGAAAAGATTGCCCGTGATCCGACCCTGCTCCGCACCTATGAAGCGATCGCCCGTGGCATCACGATCCCCAAACCAATTACGCAGGAGCAGCGCGAGGACATGGGCAAGCAGGATGCGCGTCTGCGCGACATGCTCCACAACACTCCATGGTACGAAAAGCTCTCCAACGACGAACTGCACGAATTAATCTACCAGAGCAGCGTAACGATTGATGGCAATTCACCAGCATAAACTGCGCGCCATACACCACACGTGCGGCCCATAAGGCTAGTACGGCGCATCCTGACGGAGCAGCAATACCAGACGGTCGGCGAGCTCCACCTCCACGGAGGTCTTGACCAGGGCAGCTATGAGCATCATCCGCGCCAGATTACCATTCAATCAGGCGCGGCACGCCTCACGACCAGGTGAACCACCCTACGCCGCTTCGTCCCACCAGACCTGCGCCGGTTGGCGTTGGGCCTCCGCGGTTGGCAGCGGGGGGTCAGCATTGAAGATCGTTGCCACGACGAGCATCAGTTCGCGGCGCGGGACACGCACCAGCACCTCGCCGGTGCCATCAGCCAGCGGCAGGCGCTCGATCCCGGTGGCCTCGCGCAGTTCCAGGTGGCCCTCGACCAAGACGCGACTGCCAGCACCGAACTGCTGCGCAACGCTGGCGACCCGTGCGGCACCAACGACCTCTAGCGTGAGCCGGGTGGATAGACCCGCGGCCGATCGATGACCTCGCCTTCAAGCTGCACCCAGGCCATATCGGGCACAGCATCGCCGACCTCCTGCACGCCCAGCACATCAATGCGGATATCCCAGGTACGGCGTCCCGCATCGTAGGCATCGCGCTGGAACCGCTGGTCATAGTACTCCTCCATGCCCAACGGACCAAGGATCGCGATGCGCTGCCCATCCACAAGCAGGTGCTCGGCCCGGGCACGCACCGCATCACTCATCGTAAACGGCAAGCGATAGCTCGCCCGCGCCGCCCCCTGCGCATCGCCCACGACCTCATGGATACTCAGCTCGTAGCGATACTCGGCCGCGCCGAGCTCCGTGAAGATCCGACGCCCCTCGCCGCGTCCCGTGGTGACGACGCGCACCGTCCCGACAATCACGGTCAAATTCTTACTGCGCGGTCGCCCTTCTGGATCAGGTGTTCCACTGGGCGCACGATCGCCCCTAAGTCTTTCTGAAGCCATAGAGCCCATGGCATATGGGAGACCCCTCGCGACCCAGTGGGAGTCTCAGATCTTCTACTTGGCGTAGTTTGTCTGCCACCAATTGTACAGCGCGTGCTTCACTTTGGGCTGATACCTTCCTCGGATACGCATCAATCGCAGAGCCGAACCCAATTCGGTAAGAGATATATCAGTTGTATCAGCCCAATGCTTGAGCAGTTCTAGTGATGAGACAATCTGGAGCGAAGGGCAGCGTTGGTTGAAGTATCGTATTGCTGCCCCGTCATCAGTGCCGATAGCCCAATTTCGCTCAGCAGCGATAGCTCCAGTGATAGCTTCACCATCATCGCCTAACTTAGATGCGAACTCCAAGTAGTTTGCATTTTCAGCGGCCGTGTTAAGATCAACAACATGGAGTAACCCTTGAGTAATGAAGGGGCTCAGATCAATCACCTCCCGAGCCCCCGACCCATCAGCTGCATAGACTGCTCTTGCTTCGTTGTCTTTCACATAGGCGGCAACCGTGACTGAGCGTGCAATACTGGTGAGAATATCGCCCATCCGACCTGATGCATAGACATTAATGATGCAGCAAGCGTCTAGGATAAGGCAGTTATGCGTGATGGGTAGTGGTGAGATCAACTATACCCCTCCTCGCCCTAGAGTGGCTGTGATAGATCGAGAGATACCGGCTGATTGTCTTCTCCATAGACGCCAACATCATCCCTGAGCAGATCGGCCAATCGGCGAGCCTCCAGACGCTCAAGATGCATCAAGTGAGCGAAGTGACCTTCCGTAATAAGCTCTCGATCGAGTGCCTCCAATGCTAGGTACTGATATCGGAGCGGCAATACACTGTCCCGTGCCGGGATGGGAGACAGACCTAGCTCTTTCTGAGCCTCTCGAATTTTGAATCCGCCTGCACGCAATTTGTCAAGAGTGCCAGTCGCTACTAACTTCATACCTTCAAGACGCCCCATCAACGCCTCAAAAGAGACGCCAAAGTAGTGTGCCAAAATGCAGAGATCTGCGGGGGTTATCTTTGACTTCACCCGACGAATATCATTGAAACGTCGTGATAGACTGCTCGTCGGCATCAAGAAATACATTGCGAAGTGATCGACAAATCGCTCGCTCTCAGGCTTGCGTTGATAAGCGTTCTCCACATAGAGCACTGGTTTGTAACGGCTAACCAAGAAATGCCCGTAGTCGTGCGCAAGTGACCAACGTCGCCGGTCTTCTTGATGATCGCTATTGACCGCAATGCATCCACCGAGTGTGTGATCGTAGAAGTACATCGCCGAAAAGCGCTGTGGGAATTTCAGATAGAAGATTCGGAGCCCAACCTCTTGTTCTAAGATGTCGCGGAGGACAGGTAAGGGGGCATCACCGAGATTCAGTCTTGCTCGTTCGCGCGTGGCCAATTCTTCAGCGGCCGTATCGATATGCAGACCCGCAATGGAGAATTCGTCAGGATAACGCCGCGAAAGTGGGCTGCCGACAATCTCTTCAAGTTCGAAATAGTTACGAGATAACTCTTGAAGATCGGCGATTAGCGGATCGATCCGTGCCTGATCAATATCTGCGAGCACAGCGGGACCGCGAAACTGAACCTCAAATGGCTCGATGGAAGGGCGGGTGCGGACAAAATCGCTAACTTGTCGATTATAAGCTCGAGCCAGACTGATTAGCTCATTCGGTCTTATTCGGCGCTCTCCCTTCTCGATAGCGGTAAGAGTCGTACGAGCAACCCCAATTACGGAGGCAGCCTGCTCTTGAGTAAGCCCAGAGCGCTTTCGAGCTAGCTGGAGTTCCCGACCTAATGCACGTAGGTCGAGATCATCGAGGATATTAGCCGTCATGGGAAGATCCTTTCATTCAGCAATTTGCCAACTTACGCGGCCTCGCGTAGTTCCTCTTCCCCAAGCAGCCCTCGCTCGATGTATGGCCGCACCTGTTCCCACTCGTCTACATAGCGCTGATACATCTGCGCGAATTGGCCTTGCAGCCATGTAGGCGTCAGGCCCTCAAACAGCGTTATGCGGTCGATGATGTCCATCATGCGAGGGTAGTAACTCGCCAAGCTATCCCAAGGCTTATCGGTTGAGAGGAGTTGGCGCAGTACCTGAACTTGCCAGAGCATAGCTCGCAAATGATTGCCTATCGAAGGACGATAGCCTTGCTCCTCTGGGATCGAGGGAAACAGGTATTTAGTTTCGTCTTGGACACCAGCAGCGAGTAGGCTCTGCTTCCGTAGGATGCAAGAGGAGCAAACACCGCACTGGCTTGGTACCTCGCGATGAAGACGATCGCATGAAACCGTTTGGACAATGAGTGGATAGTAACGTTCATCATGAAAAATACGGCACATATCGGCCTTGGTCCAGAAGATAAAGGGGTTCACGAAGCTAAAAGATGCGCTGATGATCTGCGATACCATTTCGCTCATCAAGGTGAGCGAGATGGGATGGACTGCCCGCGTGTGATCAAGTCCAACCTCAGAGGCACGAAAGGGCAGATTAATTGCACCCACACCATTCTCGTAGATGTGAAGCTGATTCTCGTCAGCAAGCAGGGCGCACACAGCCCCAAGGAGCATGAAAACAAAACCTCTAGCGCGCTGGTTACGATTGCGAGGGATGTTGGTAGCGGTATATCGATAGATCACTTGGGTGCAAGACACCCGCTGTGGGTGATGTTCAGCCAGTCTGACAGCCAGGTCACGTTGCCGGAAGTGAAGTTGCGAGTTGCTACCGGATCCAAACAGCAAATAGTGTTTGGATGGCTCGCAAGCCATACGATTAACCAGCCCGGACAGCGAGTCAAGTCCCCCGCTCCAGAGAGCGACCTCTGTCACACGTGATTTCCCGCTTAAGTCGAGGCATCCTTGACGCTCGGCACACCGACCACTCTTTTGGCGCGAAGTAAATTCAAAGTCCCATTTGTCTTCCGTATACCAATAGAGAAGTTCTCTCAACATATCAGATACTACCGGTTGCTCAAACAGCTCGCGGTGACGCAAAGGCAGCTTAATATGCAGACGTCGCGGGAAATCTGCTCGACCAATTGCGAAGCGATCTGCAACATGAACTGCTATCGCTAAGTCGACAAGATCAGCTTGCAGTGAGGAAATCTGACGAGACAGCATATATGGCAACTGTGAGTCATCAATTGTGGATGAAATGACCCGCGAGTAGCCTGTATGGCGGTCAACAATTCGTACACAACTGCTGACTGACGCCTTTGTAGTGTTGAGCCATAGGTACGCGCTCTTCAAATTCTGCGGTATACATTCGACGCAGGGTGCGCTCCATCAACTGGACATTGGTATTTGACAGTTCATTACCTCTGCGTATGTCATATAGCAGTTCCTTGCTTGCTTCAATAATTTGCTGGCTAGTACGCTTGGGAATGTTACACTGCGCAACCAAATGCTCAATCTCACGATTGACGCTCTGCCAGTTAGTAAAGAGCGGCTATCTGGAAATCTCATTCAATCGCTCTGCAATCTGTGCGATCATTTGCGCTGGTACATCGCCGCCTTGTTGGAGTTGACGCTTGAGCGTTTCAACAACTCCTTCCGCAAGCGATTCCTCGTTGAACTGGCCTTCGCAGAGTTGCTTGTAAACCTTTTGATATGGTCGAGTGAGACCAGGATGGACCCGATCGCCGTCCGGCATAGTACTGCCCCCCTGACTGTGGATCCGTAGTGTCAGTAGGTGCAGTATAATAGGAATATATGACATTGTCAATGTTTAAGGGGTAATTTTTAGAAAAATGTCAGAAATCTTACGCATCGACCGAGTCGTGCTGGATGAGTGTGTGGACGAGGACGCTGCTGCCGTTGAGCAGGATCTGCGATTTCGGATCTGCTTTGCGTGCGCGAACCTGCTTGATGATGTTGTCACGGATCAGGGTCGAGTTGCGCCGGGCGTCAGCAAAGTCCAGTGTGGTAGAGACGACACCGAGCCGCGGGTGGTAAGCGGGTCAAAGTTGATCAAAAGGCGCAGGCGTTTTGCTCAAACCCCACTTGACCTTGCCCTTAGGGTAAGGTATATCCTACGCGTAAGGAGGGGTTCATGCGTGGAACACGGGTGACCATCGGCGTCGCGGCCCAACTGCTCGGCGTTAGCGCGAAGACCCTGCGCCACTATCAGCGCCGGGGGCTCTTGAGCGATACGCACCGGGAGGCCAACGGCTACCGCTCGTTCGGGGCTGCCGACCTGCTGCGCGTCCAGCAGATCCGTCGACTCCAAAGCCTGGGTCTTTCGCTTACCCAGGTTCAGGCGTTGCTTGACGCGCCGGACGCCGATTCGTCGCTGCAAGCAGCGCTGGCCCAGCTTGCGGCTGAAGTAGAGATCCAGATCGCTCAGCTGGAGGCTCGTCGTGCGCTGATTGCCCGTCTCGCGGCCGACCCGCAGACACTGATGGAGCAGCCTCTAATTCCCTCGCCCACCGCCGCGCTCATCGAGGCCTCGCTCGGGGATCTCGCCGACGAGGTCAGCCCGTGGATGCGCGAGGCCGACGCCTATCTGCTCGGCCAATTGGATACTGTGCTCGGCAACGACTCGGCCTACCACGCCCAGATGCAGGAACTGGCCCAGCTTGCCGCCGCACACCCGACGGCCTACCAGGAGCTCGTTGCTCTTGGCCGACGGCTTGAAGCACTGCGCGATGCCGACCCCACCGTACCCGAGATCGCCGACCTGGCTGCCGCCTACCAAATCGCCGTCACCGAGAATGTACTCATGCGCGCCATGGTCGCCCTGCCCGTCCCCGACGGCCCTGCGGCGGAGTTGCTCGGTGACCTGCTCGGCCTGACTGCGCCGAAGGTGCTCTCGTCTGCTCAGCTGCGGGTCTTCGCGCTGGCCGGGGCGACCGCAGCGACCGCCGATCCGCCGACTTCAACCAGCTAGCAATAGAGGAGAATGCGATGCGCCTCACCTACAGCCAGCGAACTGGCTCCTCGACCCTCATCCTTGGGCTACTGGGCCTCGCTCTGGTCGAGGTAGCCCTGATCGGCGGGCTGATCAGCGTCCTCGTCCCGTCACCGCTGCGCTGGGTGCTGCTCGCCGCGCTTGCCGCCCTGACCCTGTGGGCAATGCTGAGCGCCCTCAGCCCGTTCGTGACGGCGCATCACCTCGACGCCGAGACCCTCCAGCTGCGCTTTGGCCTGGCAGTGCGCGCCAAGCTTCCCCGCGCGCAGATTGCCACCGCGACCCTGGTGAGCGTCCCGTCCGGGGTGATGGCCGGGGCAACCTACACGCCCGAGCGCCGCGAGCTGCGCCTGGGCCTGCATACCCAGGGACTGATTCAGCTGGAACTGGCCGAGCCGCTTAGCATCCGCGTCGGGCTGCGCGGGGGCGGGTCCGTCGAGCGCATCATCCTTGCGTTGGACGAACCCGAACTCCTCCTCACGGCTCTCACTGGGTCGGCGCCAGCTGCCCCCACTACTGAGATCACGCAGCCAATGGCCGTGGCGGTCGGGCCAGGGCCAACAGGAATGCCGCTGCTGGTCGCCGACGGGCTCGCGCGCTGCTATGGACAGCGATCCATTGTCGCGGGGCTGAGCTTCGCGGTGCGCGCCGGCGAAATCTATGGCTTCCTTGGACCAAACGGCGCCGGCAAGACGACTACGATCAAGCTGCTGGTGGGGCTCCTGACACCTGATGCGGGGCGAGTGAGCATCGCGGGCCACGACGTATGGAAGGCACCACTGGCAGCCCGCGCCGCCCTTGGCTACGTCGCTGATCGGGCGCTGCTCACCGAGCGGCTGACCGGGCGCGAATACCTGTACTTCCTGGCGCAGCTCCGTGCGCTCCCGCTGCCGGAAGCCCAGGCCCGCAGCGCCGCGCTGCTCGACCAGTTCGAGCTTGGGCCGCACGCTGACTGCCTCAGCGGCAGCTACTCGCTGGGGATGCGCCGCAAGCTGGCGCTGGCTGGAGCGCTGCTCCACCGCCCGCCGGTGTTGGTGCTCGACGAGCCGTTCAACGGACTGGACCCCCGCGCGGCCTACCGGCTCAAGCTGTTGCTGCGCGACTTGGCCGACGCGGGCAGCGCAATCTTGCTCTCGACCCACGACCTGGCGGCGATGGAGTTGGTGGCCGACCGGGTGGGTCTGCTCCACGCAGGGCGACTGGTCGCGGAGGGCCGCCCAGACGAGGTGCGCTCCCTGGCCGCTGCGGAGAGTCTGGAGCAAGCCTTTCTCCAGCTGACGGTGACGCCATGAGCGCCGCCCGGCTGTTCTGGCGCACGGTCGGCCGCGAGCTGTCCAACGCACGCTGCAGCGACCCAAGCTTTCGCATCGGCAACCTAGTTGGCCTCATTGTCGGACTCGTGCTCGCAGCATGGGGCGGGTGGACGTTACACTTGCGGATAGCTGGTTGGGGAGAAGATCAGGGCTTAGAAGAACTGACGCGGAACCTTGCGTTCACGCTGGTCTTATTCTGGCTCGGGCTCGGGGCGTGGGCGGGAGTAGGGGCACTGCGCCTCGGGCTGGCGCGCGACGAGCAGCAGCTCCTGCTGACGTTGCCATTGCGTCCGGCGGATCGCTGGCATGCCCTGCTGGTGCGCGTGGTGCGCGAGTGGGTGGGCTTGGTACCGCTCGCCCTTACCCTGACCGCCCTCGGTGGCGGGCTGACGGCCCTGGGCACGCCCAGCCTGCTCTGGCTGCTCGCCGCCGGCGTCGGAGTGGCGCTGGCCCTCGTTGCTGGCCCCCTGATCGCCGTCGGTGGGGCCGCACTCCTGCTGCGGCTCCCGCTGCCGTCAGGCAGCGATGGCTGGCTCGCGGGATTGGGCGGACGCTGCCTGGAGGCACTCACTCTGCGCCAGAGCAGTCGCGATCGTGCGCCCACCGCCCACATCCTGCCTGGTATTGCCCTGCTTAGCGCGGTGGTCGCGCGGCGGCGCACGCCCGTAGCAGCGATCCTCTGGCGCAGCCTGATCAGCCAGAGCCGTAACTGGACCTTCCGCCTCCGCGTGCTGATGACCCCGGTCCTTTGCGCCGGCGGCCTCTGGCTCTCCGGACAGGTCACACTCCCTGGATTGGGCGACGGGCAACGCTTAGCCGCCTTCGCGGTGGTGCTGGCGCTGCTGACCATTGCCGACGGAGCGGCGAGCCCGGTGGGTGGCGAGGGCGAGCGGCTAGCCGTGCTGCTCACAGCTCCAGTGAGCGCGGGCGCGCTGCTGCGAGGCAAGCTGCTGGCGATGCTGCTGGCTGTCGGTGTCCAGGCGCTTTTCGTCACGGCGACGCTTGGGGTGCTGCTCCAACTTGGCGCAGGGGCCGTGCTACTTGTGCTCGCACAGGTGCTAGTGGCGCTCCTCGGGCTCGTCGCGCTGTTCGTGGGCGGGAGCGTTTGGGACAGCGATCTGTCGCGCCAGGTGGAGGGAGCGATGCAGGCGCTGCTCGTCGAGGAGGTGCCGGTGACGCCGATGCGGCTCATCCTGATCGGACTGGGCAGTCTCCTGGTTACGGCCCAGATCTGGCTGATCGTGGCCCTCGACGGTGCGCTCGCCCTCGCCGCCCTTGCGGCGCTCACCGCAGTGGTTGTCGCCGGCTCCAGTGTCGGTGGTCGGCTTGCGCTGCCGCAGATCGTCCGCTAGGCCTTCATATGGACTCCAACAGCCCGAGGGTGCCGACGGCTCTCCACGCCACGGGCATGGTCAGTGGCGACTGGGTCGCGTTCGACCAGACTGCGACCCGTGTCGATGGTCAAGTGGCGGCGAAGCCCTTCCCTTCTGAGGCTTGCCGGTGATAATCCCCGCGTACTGGACCCAGCAGGTCAAGCTGATACTGGCGCTCGCTTTCGATGAGCAGTTCGGCGTCGATATAGCCGGTATCAGTCAGGTGGACTTCAGGCAGGAGCTCGCGCTGCTTGAGTGCTTCGTGCATGCGCTCCGTGACGGCATCGTCCGAGGTGGTCGCCATCGTAGTTTCCACATTGGTAATCAGGTGCGGCAGATCGGCATCGCAACTCTCGGTCAGATTAACCTTGTAACCGATCCAGGTCATGCCGCGCTTCTGGCTGTAGCGTGCGTCGTGGTCGTAGGGTGAACTGATGTACTGGCCTGCCGACGGGGTTTCATCGTTGGCGCGCCAATGCAGTTGGCCCTGTTCCGTCCAGGTGTAGTTCTGGAGCCAGACCCGATGCAGGGTCTCGACCGCGGGAACGCTGCGCTGCCACGCTGGCGCATCAGTCGCAACCACCGCACTGAGGAACTGCGAACCATCTCGCCCGACTTCATTGGCCAAGGCAAGCCGCGCGGCGGCTGCCTCAGGAAGCCGATAGTCCTCAAAGCGGTCTTCATAGCGGTCGAGCCACTCGCGCTGGCTGAGGCTGAGCAGCCAGTCAGGTGCGACAAGCGCCAGACAGTTGAGGGCGTGGCGCAGGGTCGAGCCGACGCACTCCAAGCGATTAAGGGCGCGCATCGCGGCAAGCACGTGGGTCGAATCACTCCGCTGGCGCCTGTGATCACGAAGCAGGCCGTGCTCACGAAATTGGGTGAGCACGCTGTCGAAGAGCAGATGCTCAGCATTGCCAGTGACCAGGCGTGTGCGAAACTCACTGAGCACTGATGGGTCAAAGCCGGCATAGGTCAGCGGCAAGGCCAGCAGATACTTCCAGTCAATCCGGCTACGAACTGCGTCGGCAGCTTGTTCGTCAGAAAGCCGCTCGGCAAACGGTAGGATGGTAATCAGGGCGAGGCGCGCGGGGTCTTCGCCGGACTGACCAGGATGGGAGAAGAGGTGCTGAAAGTCGGGGTTGTGGAACAGCGGCCCAAAGGTATCCCGCAGCAAGAGATAGCAATTGCCCTTGGGAAAGGCGGCTTTGGCCACCCGTACCGTTTCTTCCGGTATCACGTAGAACAGCGGCGAGTTGAGCGACATCTCCTACCTCCACCGATCTTCGCGCCACTTCCAATCTGAGGTTGGAGCGATGATAGCGCAGGCTAGCGTTTTTTGGGCATCCCCAGCACCCAAGCCTTCGGAGATGGGGTTCGCCAGGGGTATCGAAAGTGCGGGAGAGTCACTTTTCGATTGACAAACACACCTAGCCTCCCTCTTATCTACCACCCATCCCACGCCGGGCTGTCAACCTGAAAACGCGTGCGCGAAACCGGCCTCGGCTGCTCAAATCTCACCACCCCCTCCTCCAGATCCCACGGGCGCAGCGAGCGCGGGCGGCCTTCCATGTCGTGCCAGACCCAGACGCTGCGCCCGTCAGGCAGGTATCGGCGCGGGTTCCAGGGGTGCCAATGCGTGCCCGTGCCCAGCGTGAGCGTCTCGACAGTGGTGAAGAAGGCGGGCAGCAGCGCGTGCTGCGTCCAGGCGCTCCAGATGGTTTCGAGGCGGAGCCAGCCCTGGTCGGTGATCCAGAGAAAGATGGTGTGCGTGGCGGGCGGCCAGGTGGTCTGATCCCAGCGGGTGCGCCAGTTGCGGGCGCGCTGGGCGAGTTGGCGGGCGTCTTCGCTGCCGCTGTCGATCTCGACGACCAGGCGCATGATGCCGAAACCCGGCGGTGGGGTGTAATCCGCGCCGAGATACTCCGGGGCGTAGGTGACGGGCCACGTGCGCTGCGCGGGCAGCCCGTCGAGGTCGTAGCCGATTGCGGCGATCCCGTCGCCGCGGGCGTCGCTGCCGCTGAAGGGCCGGATCATCCAGCCCATGCCGCTGATGCCCAGGTCGGTGCGGATGTCTTCATGCAGCGCGACGCCAAACTGGTTGGCGAGCAGCAGCCCTGGGTGCACGCGCTCGGCGACCGGGCGCACCGGTGCGAGGCGTGGGAAGCCCGCTTCGCGCAGCAGGCGGGCTCCGTTCCGCCCGAGTTGGTAGCCGCGCCCGTCAGGGATGGCGATGGGCTGGATGTATTGCTCGGCCAGCCAGCGTGCGAGCCGTTCGGTGCGCGCTTGCCGACTGACGGCCTCGGGCCAGACGAGGGCGCAGAGGTCGTTTTCGCTGAGCAGGATGCTGTCGTTGAGCCGCTGGAGCATCAGCCGGGTGCGTTCGCCGAGGTTCGACCAGGTGACGCGGCGGCGTGATCGCGTGGTGGGCATGGGCGATGGATCCTTTGCTGCTGATGGGCTGGTTGGGCCGAAGCACCCGCCGCCGCGAGGTTCGCCGGGGGCGAACCTCGCGGCGGCGGGTGCTTCGGCCTTACGTCGACGGCGTGCGCTGACTGCACGCTGGCGGGCCTGGCTCGGCTGACGATGTGACCGTCGCGTCGGCGGGTGCGCGAGACGAGTCGCGCTGCCTGCTTCTGCGATGCGGCTGCGCCAGGCTGAGCGCGGCGGCGAGGCGCGTCGCTCTGGGTGCCGGGCGGCGGGCGGGCCTGGGATGGCGGTGGTGAGCGCATCTACGGGGGAGCCTGTCGTCTCGCCGGTGGGCCGGGCACGGCGGGCGGGGTGACCGCTGGCCCGGCGGGCGAGCGGGATGTCTCGCGCGGCCGCCGTCCGCGATCCGGCTGGGCCATGCTGCGTTCGTCGGTGGGGTAGCGGCGTACCAGCGCGGCGACGTAGCAGGCGTTGATCAGGGGGTGGACGCCGTAGCGCTGCTGGCTGAGTTGGGCGAGGTGTTGGTCGGCGGGGAGGGTGCGTGGGCACTGCGCCAGGTGCTCGGCGTCGTGTTGCGCGCGGCGAGTCGCGACGGCGCGCAGGCGTTCGATCAGGTGCTGGATCGCGGCCCAGGCCTGATCGCTCAACTCGCCCGTCCTCGTTCCGTGCCCCTCGGCGACCAGTGCGGCGCGGTGTTCCTGGTGGAGGGCGCTGAGCCATGCGTGGGCCACCGCGCGATAGACGGTCTCGGGCAGCAGGTCTGGGTGGGTCGCCAGGGCTTCGCGGACGCCCTGCTCCAGCGCTTCGAGGGTGGCTAGGTCGAGCGCTTCGGCGGGCGAGGCGGGCGTGAAGGGGGGGCGCGCGGTCGGGGGGTGCGCGGGGGCGGGCTGCTCGGGCGGGCGTTCGCGGGGGATGGCCGACATCAGGCCCATGTCGCGGCGTTCCACGGGGAAACGAATGAGCAGCTCTTCGCGGGGTTTGACGCCGGTGAAGTCTTCGGGTTGAAGCCCCTGGTTGGCGTAGGCATTGACCAGGTCGCGGGTGTCGTCGCGCACGCCGCTCGTCAGGCACATGCCGCCGATCACGTTCAGCACGATGCCGCCCAGCTTTTCGCCCAGTTGGTTCAAGCCCTGGTGCGCACCGATCAGGCCGACGCCCATCGAGCGGGTGCGCGTCCACATGCGCTCGGCGTCTTCGGCGCGCTCGGCCTTCACGAACATTTGCACCTCGTCGACAAAGAGCGGCCAGTCCCAGCGCTGCTCCGGGTCAGTTTCGTCCTGCTGGGCGAAGGTCGCGCTGACGATGCTCTGGAAGAGTGCCGCCCCCACCCGGCTCGCGCACCCGGCCAGGCAGCGCAACAACGGGTAAGATCTTTCGTGAGGCAACGAGCCCCGACAAAGTAAGATTCTCTCGTGAGGCAGAACGGGCGGCAAATCTAGTTGACATTTAACACCGCCACACACGCCCGGAAGTCTGATTGCCCGCGCGGCCCGTGCCCTCCGCCCGGCCGCGCCACCCGAACCGCCGGGGTGGGTCAAAAGCAACCCGGCGATCTGGGTCAAAAATAAACCGGCCTTGACAGCGGGGCGCTTCTTGAGCGATTGAAAGCATTTGGGTATAATCAATACCCTCGCCAAGATGGGCACCTCGTAAGACGGTAGTCAGCAAAGTGGGGAACAAGACCCACGGCCTCGGTCGCTTCTTTTCGCGTTTAGCGGGTAAAATGGAGCCGCTCGCGGTATGATTGTGGCGAGGGCATTATAACTCAATTATTCGAATATTACTTTGTATGTAACATAGGCTGGTTTTTCAGATTGAATAATTTGTTCAATTAGAACACGGTAACGCTCACTCTGGTGCGGGGCGCGTATGTGCAGATGAAAGGGATGCAGGTGCTCGTCGACGGTGAAACCAGTCAGACCAGTCGCAATTTCGAGAAACTGGCACAGTCCGTATGCTGTCCCCCGCCAGCGTGACAGATGGGCGGCATTCGCAATCAAATTGCGCAATCGAGCGATGCCGCTTGGAAAAGGCGGTGATACCGCTGATCCTGGTGAGCGTTCAGGATCAGGTATCGTTACCAACCATCCCAGATCAACCCAGTAAGCCAGAAAAGGGACAAAATAGTTGGGGGCACGGTAGGGATCAAAATAGGCATCCAGATTAGCCAGCACTGCTTCCGACGGTTCGTGCAAGGCTTCCATCGCAGCCAACACGCCAGCCAGCATGCTATCTGACCGCATGGTGCGCTGAAAGACACCCGGAAGAAGCTGGATAAGCTCATTCTGTTTCATGTTCGCTCACCACGATAACTTCATGATTACCTGAGCAAAAAAGCCAGCTTTCTGGCAGAGCGACTTTTTCAGTAAATTCTGTATGTGATACACGGTTATATGTAACACCTTTATCAGCACTTCCAAAGACGCCGTCACTCCCACTTGCAAGTACAAAATGGGCATCAGGTACAACAGCCACACTATCGATTGGCTGAAAGCGTGCTCGATCGCGCAAAGGCAAACCACAGCTAACATCAGGCGTTTCCCACTCTGGCATCTGCTTCGCCCGATCCAGACGTAGTACTCCGCTACGGTGTGAGCCAGCAAGTACGGTGGTACCGGCAAAAGCAAATGCACGACAACTTCCTCCCGACCAGCCACGCCCAAATGGTTGCCAGCCACCTGCACTATTCATATCCCACATAAAACAGCCTTTGCCAGGATCGTCCCCACCTGCCGACGCTGTGCCCGCCCACAAGTATGCGTTGGGGCCTTCAGATTGCACAGCCAGGGTGCGGATATCTTCACCCTCCAGTCCAATTGAGGCAAACGAGGCTGGCATCCCACCCTGGCGGGAAAGAAATACCCCGCTCTGACCCTGTGCTGCCACAGCCACACTGACCTCACCACGCAGATTCTGCGCCGTAGCAAGCGCAAAAAAGCCCTGATGCTGCTTTGATGGATTGACGAGAATCTGGACGGGACTGGCATCCGGGTGCAATGTTTGTTCATACAGCCCACCATCAGTTGCCATCATGATCACAGGTATGCCCTCACGGGGAACCCAGACACAATCTTGCACATCAAAGGTTAGCATAAAACCGGACTCCCACATTTCGCCGCAATCACGTGAGATATAGAGACGCGAACCGCTTTCATCTTCACGCTGCGTAATGACGGCGACCAGGCCAGCATGGGTAGGGTGGGTACGCACCAGCCTGACCTGTTCGTCAGAAAAATGTCTGACTGACTCCCAGCCGTTCCCATCATTCAGTGAACGGAACAGGCGTGAGCTGCTGCTCGCATACCATGTGCGTGGTTGGAACACATCAGCAGCAAGCGAACGTACATGGGCATTGGGCACATCATCAACAATCAGTTTCACCTGATCGACCCACCGTACCCCCGGCTCGGCCAGGGCAATATCATAGATATGAGACGCACGCAACGCCTGGCCAAACGGCCACCCGGCTGGATTGATCTGCGTCGGGAGAGGATTGATCGTCTCGTAGAGGCGGTGAAGCACACGCTGCTGCACTGACGCTAGGTTTTCTTCGCGGCGCACAACAATGCGGAGACTGACACGCAAGCTTTTGTAATGGGCCCAGTTGACCAGGCACGTTGTGCCAAGCGGCCGACGCTGATCCAACTCCTTCTGGATCTGTTCACACGCTGCGGCTGTTTCATGGGCTTGCAGCGTAGCCACATCAACCCGCTGCCCATCCTGTTGCGCAAGATATGGTACCAGCAGCACTTCTACAGTTCCGGGCGCTGCATGTGTCCAGAGGGAGGCGCGGGCAAAGGCTTTAGCACGCGCGAGTGTGCGTGAACTAGACAGGGCGAGCAGTTCAAAATCACGAGCCGTAACCGCGCGTTGCAGAGAATGCAACTCTTGTGGCCCACGAATTAACGCATTCTCAAGGGTCTCTGCTGAGCGTCCACCAGTTGCGGCAGATGGATTGGTAACTTCTACTCCAGGTATGGCATCTTTCAACACCGTCAGCGTATTAGCAGGCACATTGCCTGCCAACCCACCACCGCGGCGATACCACAGGCGAACCTCGCGATTTGCTATGGGCAAGGCAGCCAGCATGCGCGGCTGGGCTTCGAGCAACCCTGCGTCCCAGCGCGTACGGCCTGCCGGGGCAAAAGTAATGCGACCCTGCAGCCGATCGGCTACATAGACAAATCCATCGGAACCTAGATTCGCAAACGTCTGGACTTCGCGCCAGATCCGATATGTTTTTCCGTTGTACTGAAGTGCGGGAACGCGGTCACTCAGATCTTCCTGCGGCGTTTCTGTCCCCACAACAAGATCCAGATCATCACCCGTAGGGGCAATAATAGGCGGGTGCCTTGCAGACACCACAAACTGCGGCAAGCCTGTCCCCATCCCTGCCAATTCAGCTGCAACCAGATCACAGTGAAAGGCCAGCACACGCCCTTCGTGTTCGCCTACCTGAAGGGTGATCGTATGGACTGTAGAAAAGATTGGTGGCTCACTTCCGCCTGCCGTGCGGTTAAGGGTGACCCGTGTTCCACGGGGAATCTCAAGTGGCACATCAGTCTGGTTGCGCTTGAAGTGTAATTCAACCCGTGCGGCAGATGGTGGCTGGAGGTGTACGCCCATCAAGCTCAGAAACTCAATATAGGCCTTGTTGGGCAAACGATTGAGTCGATAGATCATCGTTTCGGTCAAGTGCGCAAACAACTCCAGCAGCACAATACCCGGATCTCCCGGAGACAGATCTGTCCACTGGGGACATGTTTGCGCAATACGCTGTTTGGCTTGCTCAACCAGCGTACGGAAATCACGATCATCCAGGTTAGGCGATGACAGGGACATTAGAAATCCTCTCCTGCCAGATGTATCGAAACGACCAGATGCTCAATCTGTCGGGTCGCCCGGACACGGTAATCCAGGATTATCAAGAGCCGATCAGGTTCCAGATGATGGCGTTGCGCATCAATATGCACAATCTCGATACGCGGTTCCCAGCGTTCCAGAGCACTCCGCACATAATAGATAGCCAGGCCAGCCGCAGTTTCATCATTAGGGGAAAAGACAAGGCGGTGCAATAAACAGCCATAATCTGGTCGCATTACCCGCTCACCAGGGATCGTCGAGAGGAGCAGCAAGATAGCCTGGCGTACGCTCGCATCACCTGAGACCATCGCCACACCACCCTGATCGTTGACTTGCAACCCGGCGGATGGATCCATTACATCCATACCAGGAACGACAAAGCGCCAGGCCTGGTAGCGTGAACCAGCTGTCATCTATGTTCCCTCCCTGACCAGATCCTGACCAGCGCGTCGTACGTGATACTCTACAATGCCTGGTGGAGTACCATCAGTCAAACCAATGACCGTATCCAAACAGACCTGTTTCCCCTGGATGCGCACCAGGTCAGAATAGCCCTGTTTCACGGCCAGAGTGGTTGTACACGGCTTGATCGTCGGCCCGATATTTGGGCATCCGACAATTGTCTGGCTTTCAGGATTAGTTGCGACCAGTACGCGGCGATGGGCAATAGTGACCAGATCCTGGGTTGGCTTATGGTTCACTATACCCAATTCATGCGCACATACCAGCACACCATCCTCACTCAAGAAATACATGTATATGCCTCTTTGCTCATCAGGCAACTCACCCTCGTTCAAAGTTAATAAACTGCCCTCGAATTGTCACTAATCGACCTGGTGCTTCCAGGTCAAGGTCAGTTGCAGCATGCAGCAGCAATTTTTCTGGCGACAGCTCCAGATAGCTGCCGTCACTATTTTCGAGGCGGATCAAGTTGCCGACATCGTCAAGCCTGATGCGCTGACCGCCACGAGTCAGCAGCGTATACTGTCGAACACTACGCTCATTAATCCCACTATCAGGTACGCCGCCCATGCCATACAACCCACCCAGCACAATGCCCTGCGCTGGATCTTCATGGGGCAACAGGACAAGCACATGATCGCCCACATCCGGAAGGGCCATCAAGCCTTTGTTTTGACCAGCGGCAATCGCCAGAACACCCAGCCATTCGCTCTCAACATCATTGTAGGTAGGGAAAACGATACGCACACGCCCCAGATGATCGGGATCATCAACTCGACTTACAATGCCAATTGTCGTCACTGTGCTATGCGGGCGTGGAGCGGGCATAGGAGGCATTGTTGACAATTCAGACACAAAGCCCATCTGATGATCAATGGTATGCTTGACCGCAGTCAATACGTATGTCCCGGCAAGATGATCATCGACACCACGCACCTCAACTGGGGTACCTGGCTGCAAGCGGGTATCGCCATCCGCTATGCCCCAGAACGTCACTTCACGTGCAGTTTGCCGATCCAGTTCAGCGCATGCCATTGCTTCAGTATGGCTGTTGTCTTGCGTTACCTCATCTACCATCGTGCGAATACCATTGCCACCAACCTGATCAGGGAGCACCTCAGCCCTGACTGATCTTCTGCTCCGCGGCGTAGTCGCACTCGCCGTAAACTGTTCAATGCGCAAGGGATTCCAGCCTAGCGTCTCAACCACACGGCAGGCTGGATCTCCATTCAATTCAATGCGAGCCTCAAACAGGGTCTCACGCAAGATAAGGGGCACAGCTTCGCCGATACCTGCCAGCGTCAACAAATGCAGCACATGCTCACGCACCACCACATAGAGACCACAGGCGTCGGCAATTGTGGTCAATAATTCTAAATCAGATTGGCGAGCCTGGATCCGTTGTTGCCAGAGTGGGCCATGTTCAGTGGCATCTACTGTTAATCCTATGTCAGCGACCAACTCTTGAGCTAGATCGTACAGGCTTACCTGCACATGACTGCGCACAGACTGGCGCTTGCGTAGGCGATGCAACAAATCGTACCCACGCACACGTAGTTCACGCCCACCCGCTGGATCATAGGTATATTCGAGCGCCGTGATCTCGCCCACGAATAGAGGATCACGCTGATCAGGCACACGGATGCGCAGCGAGGTACCGGGGGCAAGGCGGTGTGCGGCACTCAGATGCTGGGGAGGGTCAACAAATACCAGTTCACATTGGCACGGCAAGGACAGTTGCTGCTGTACCATGATGGCCTGCAATGTGTGTGTATCTTGAGACGGCATTTCAATGCCGTTTAATTCTATTTTTACATGTGGTCTATAGATACGTTTTTGCATATTTTATTTGTCACTTATTAGTTATAATATTCCATATGGGTTTATTTATGTAGAGGGAGTTGCGCCCGGGGCTGATGAGTTTTAAGAATTAAATTCGGTAGTGCCGACTTCAGTCGGCTGAGCTAGAAGCCGACTGAAGTCGGCACTACCATATACCCAATTTAATATTGAATATTCATTAGCCCCGGAATTCCACCACGGGTCATTGTTGCTGACGTAAGGCAGCAAGGAGTGCAGACAGTGGTGGAAGACGCAGTATGCTGCCTGCAGTGATCCGCAATGGGTCTGCAATATCGTTAAAACAAGCAATCAGGCGCCACAGCGCGGCAGTTTGCATGTCCTGGTCAGCATATGATAGTGGTGCCTCCCCATAAAATCGCGATGCTACGACATATAATCGTTCACCGAGTTCTGGTTGATCGTCTGTACTGCCAGCTGTAGTTTCATACGAAGTTACATGCTCTACTAAGGCGTCAGGTCCAAGCATGGCCAATTCTTCTGGCGTTAAGGTGGCCTGAGAGGTGGACTGGCTGCCAGTCGGGCGCATAATGGGCTCACTGACCCGCACGAAGCGCATACGCAACCAGGAACGACCCGGTGCCCCTACCATCGTAAATTGCTCCAAACGCTCAGTCACGGCAGTGATGATGCCAGGGATGTTCCAGGCTTTGCCCCAGACAAACCGCACCTGTCGGAGTTGAGTGGTGCCATCTGCTGACAGCGTATTTTCGGTAAGGTTCCATAGAGGGCGAGTCAGGTCACGTACGTCATCAGTCTGAATTGAAGAGCCAGTCAGACTGACATCAAAGAGCAATGACAGTTCAAGCTCTGTGTGCCCACCACCCGTATAGATGAGCGGGTCGTCGGTCAGACCTGCACCAGTCAGTTGCCCACCTACCGACTGGCGTGTGCGGATGCCTGCCACACGTCGCATCAATAACGTGTTGGGATTCAACAGACAACTGATCTGTTCACCAGTACTTTCGAGCAAAAAAACGACACGCTCCATGCTTCACCACCTGTGCCAGCCACGACGCTCCTGCTCCAGACGCTGATACCGTTCCCATTGACGTAACTGCTGCTGCATCTCGCCTCCTGGTTCGGTTGCTATATCTGGTAGAGCAATCCAACGTTCATCTAATGATGGAGGCAACAACTGCACTTCGGCGTGAGGGTCAGGGAACAATCTGGGCCAGGGATCTTCATAGGGAGCCTGTTGTTGGAAAGCAGGGTTCAGACGTGCCGTTCGATCGCCCTCTTCTGAAGGACGTGAGTGCCTTTGTGACATGCGTTCGTCAGTGAAGGATATGGGGCTGGCATGTTCTTCTACCGCCTTTTTCATCGCTGCATGCCGAGCGGAAGGTGACGTGCGAACATCAGTGAAGGATATGGTGCTGGCATGTTCTTCTACCGCCTTTTCCATCGCTGCATGCCGAGCGGAAGGTGAAGTGCCAACATCAGTGAAGGATATGGGGCTGGCATGTTCTTCTACCGCCTTTTTCATCGCTGCATGCCGAGCGGAAAGTGAAGTGCCAACATCGCTATGCGACAAAGCGTCTGTAAGGCGTCCCTCCTGTTCATCTGCGAACTCTGGGGCGAGGGGGGTAGCGTTGGGGCCGGATGCTAGTCTTGCTTGCTCGCCAGCGGCATATGCTGTCTGTGCCTGAACTTCATGAGCAAGCAGAGATGCGGCGAGCGTTTGGTCGGAGGGCGCGTTTTCTTCCGCATCTTCCCTGAGCGAGGGAGCGACAGAATGAACGACCTCTGGAAATATCTGGCGACGCATAGCCATGCCCTGCACCTCACGCTGATCATCGCGTTCGTGCAGAGGGGCATGAAGCTGCTGGCTAGCTAAGGAAGCACCATGCTCTTCGGATGTATCTGCAGTCTGCCCCTGGCGTTCATTGGGCACTGCAATTGATTGATCAGGGCGAATATGAGCAACTGACTGGGTGCGACGTGGCAACGGCACATGGTAGATAGGCCCATGATCAAGCCCACGCGGTTCAGCATCACGCTGCTGAGGCAGATCACGTTCAGCGTCAACCTCTTGCGCGGGCGGGAAGGGCGCATCGTATGGGGAAGACTCAGGCTGCATGGCTGGTGAGGGCTGGTGCGGTGCTCGGTATTCTGATGCAGTCGAGGGCGGAGCAATCTGCCATGTGCTTGAACGATCGACAGGATCGAGCAACTGAGGCGCATGCTGACGAACCACAGCCAGCCAATGGGCAGGTGGGCCACTGCTGCGCACATGATGCCGCCAATGCTCTGGCGGCTCAGGGCGCTGGTCTAGCGGATTTGTTGCAGCAGGCGCAGCATCCGTCTGTGGAGGTGCAGGGGGTGTCGGGATATGCTGCTCAGTTGTAACTGAAGCAACTCCGGCACGGCGCAGCAAGACATCACCCCAATGCTCCATCTGCCGACCGACTGCATACAAAAGCCAGCGACGCATAGCGGCATACCTCACGCTCGATCAAGGGTTTCAAAGACAATCGTCAAGGTCTCAATCGCCAACGCATGATCCAGCGCATTCAGCGGTGCACCGCGCCAACGTGCAGGCCAGGCATTAATGCAATCCCAACGCATCACCTCTGCCACACCGCGACTGTCAAGCATCAAAATCGAAATATTCTTCCGCTGAACCCGCCCCTCCACTGCAGTCATAAACCAATCCCAGAGTTCACGCGAATCAGTCAACCCATAGCGCAGTTCAATATCACCATACGTGACCGGCCCGGGAACACGATGCACCACTTCATTCACCCCACCCTGGCGATATCTGATTGCATGCACTTGAATATCAAAGCCACTGCATTCAGTAAAATGACCTGCGGTAATACCCTGAATTTCAAGCTTGAAATTATATACACGATACGGATCGGCAAAGACGCCGGCTTGCCCTCCAGAGGCACCTGGATCTGACATACGTGACCTCCTTACTCAATCTCGACGCTTCCTTCAGACTGGCTAATGCGGAAGATAATAAACTCAGCTGGCTTCACCGGTGCAACACCAATCAGGGTGACAACCATCCCCGCATTGATCACGTCGGGGGGATTAGTCTCCGCATCACATTTGACAAAAAACGCCTCTTCGGGCGTATTCCCCATCAAGGCGCCATCGCGCCACAGACGCGTAAGGAACGCACGAATATCGCGTCGAATCGACTTCCAGAGCGACTGATCATTAGGCTCAAAGACGATCCAGCGCGTACTTTGCGCAATTGACTCTTCAATCATCGTGAACAGACGGCGCACATTGAGATACCGCCATTCACTGCTGCCATCAGCGACCGTACGAGCGCCCCAGATGCGAATACCCTCGCGGAGGAAAAAGCGAATACAATTCACTCCATTTTGGTTCAACTCGCCCTGTTCATCAGGTGTAAGCCGGTAGGTCAAATTGAGTGCCCCACGGAGCGCTTCATTGGCCGGCGCCTTATGCACACCGCGCTGAGCATCGCTGCGTGCCCACACCCCGGCAACATGACCTGAAGGCGGCACAGCCATCTGCTGCCCAGAAAGCGGATCGCGCACAATAATGTAGGGAAAATAGAAGGCACCATATCCCCGATCAGACTGACGTGGGCGTAAACCCTGGGGCTTCGGTGGCTGACGTGGAGGGCTACCACTAGCGTCCTCGCCACTTGCGGCCGCGGGTGGCGCCGCAACCTGAACGGTAGCAACTCGCGTAAGCAGATCAATGTTGTCAACGCGAGCAGGGGCATCAAGGATCGCAACGCGATCCTTGAGTTTCTCACAATGGGTCAGCAAGGCATCATACGATGCAACATCGCTAAACCCCGGAGCCGCCACAATGGCCACCTCATCGATCTCCTCCAATACCTCTACACCTGAACGCTCGCTCCCACCTCCAGCGATTGACTGCCCTGACCCGATATTGACAACATAGCAACGTCGCCCGCCATTCAGAAAGAAGCCATAGACAGCATGAGACAGATGCGTACTTGCAGCATTGTCAGGAACATACTCGCGAACAAACTGCTGCCAATTATTCAGCGCAACAGCTTCATTGACATGGGCGTTGGCATTGGGAGCACGCCCGACAAAAGCGGCTGTACTGGTACCAACAGCCTGGATTGGCCTTGGACCACGTTCGATCTCCTCAACGTACACGCCTGGGGTCATATAGTTTGGCATAGCACCCCTCTACCTTATTGATCCAACAAATCAACATGGATCAGCAGCGGCTCATCAAGCGACGACGGACCAGGCTTGACTTTCACCTCAAACTCGCGTCCTCTCGTCTTCACCGACAACAGCGTAGCGGTGGGCATATCAGGCACGCTAGCAAAGTGAAAACAGCCCTGGGTATCGGTATAATGTCCCATCTGGAGTGCAGGTAGTTCGATGCGTGCCCCCTTAATGGGCTTATCACCTGGACCAACCAACTTGCCATAGAGCGACACCATTAATCCGGAATGTATAACCAGTGGTTGGGCAACCATCGGCACATCCGGTTCAGAACGGGGAAAGCGGGCGGGCACGAGGAGGAGGAAGGCTGGCTGTGGAGGGACACCAAATGAAGACCAGACTGCCGCCGTCTGGGGTACCAGTTCAACGGTGTACTCTGCTTTATCCAGGGCCGCAAACACGAGAACACCCAGCAGGCGATGCGCCTCCTGAATATCTTCGGCCCAGGTGGTAACGACATAGCGCAACAAGACCTGAAGCGGTGCGCGTTTTGTGGTACGAGCAGGAGGGTCAGGCAAGATATCTTGCAAGTACAAACTCACTCCACAACCGTCTGTTGCGGTCCCTGGAGGTTGGAGCGAAATAGTGAGCGAGGGCAAGTCGAGGATGCTGGATACCCACCTGGACAACTGATGATCGATCTGGTCAAACATACAGATCACCGTGAATAAAGCAGCCGTTTGGGTATGTTGATATACTCTAAGCATACAATATCAAGGAAATACCCCATTGTCAACGTTTATGTTTGACTTGGCACCGACGCATCTGCTATAGTATATGCAATTTCATTCATTGCTGACATATGAGGAGACGCTCTATGTCCAGCCCGTTCGCGATTACTACGGTCAGTACCACGCTTCAGCTATCTACCACACGACAGGGCGAATCAGTCTTTACCGTTTCTAACACCTCAGGGCGCCAACTTACCGGCCGTGCTCGGGTAACGCCGACCGACCCCGCGACGGCTGGCTGGTTTACCCTGAGTGGGGAAAGCGAGCGTGACTTCAGACTGAACGAGACCCATCAATACAATGTTCGTGTGGCGATACCCTCGCACGTACAACCGGGCAACTACACGTTTCATCTCGATATGGTCGGGGTGGAAAATCCAGATGAGCAGTATACCCGAGGGCCAACCGTACAGGTGGAGGTGCCTGCTAACCCTTTGCCACCAGGCACGCCCTTTCCCTGGTGGATCGTTGCCGTAATCGTCGGCGTACTCCTGCTCGGCGGAGGGTTGGCAGCGTATCTTATCTGGGGGCGCGATGGAGACAATGGGGCGATTACTAACACACCGACCCCAACACTAGAGCCAAGCGTAACACCAACACTAGAGCCAAGCGTAACACCAACACTAGAGCCAAGCGTAACCCCGACGCCCTTTGCCCTCGCTGATCCTGTGCTTCTCTCTTTTGATGAAGCCCTGGGGGTTCTTTCCGAAGATTTTTACGCCAGCCTTGGCGTCAGTCTCACCACGCCAGCATCAAACTTTGGTGACGAAGTCATAGGCATTGTAGCCAACGGCAATACATCGGCATGCGTTGAGTCAAAAAGCCCCGAGGATCGGGTTCTTGCAACCGGGCGCGGTTCAAGCGTTGGTGTTTCGGCATTTCCCATTCGCGCCACGTTTGACCCACCTGTCGTAGCGGTGAGTGTCGAGTTTCAAGGCCCCGCCAATTTTCGCATGCGCCTGTTTTCAGGCACCGAGGAGTTAGAGACCGTTAGTGCGGTTGGCAGTGCCGCTGGAACCTGTGGCTTCCCTGGTTCACCGCGCAGCAACGGAACGATTGAGGCTACTGCTTCGCCTAATAAACCGATTACGGCTGTAATTTTTGATGAGCCTTCTGGGGGCAGGGTCTTTGCCATTGATAACCTCATGTTTACCCCCCTGAACCCTTGATTGATCTGCAAAACAAGGATGAGTATTAAACTGTTTACGGCGGTACTCGTACTTCTGATCCTGTTCTTTATCCTTGGGGTCGGCCTGGGTGCTGGCAATAGCAATAGCCAGGTTCCCAACATCGACGTGGGGTGGATTCAGGGGATCGGGCGGCTCGTGCCTGCGCCAGCACTGACCTTTGATGATATGCAGCCTCTGTCACCACCGGGGCTATGCCCACCTCCCCAGAATAATCAATTGATAGTTGGCCTTGGCCAGACCTGTGAATTTCGCATGGCGACAACCAGTACCCCCGTGCGCAGACTACCCCTGCGGGTAGTTCAGGGTGCCACTATGCGATTTGAAATGACACAACCAGGCGTAGCGGGAGGAACACAGCGTCGAAGTTGCAACCAGACGATCAACGTTGATGTCTACGAAGGAGGCGAAGATGAATTTGCACTTCTACGGATCACCTGTCTGTTAACAACTGATAGCTCTTGCCCTGGCGAACCATCATTAAGTAATAGTATATGTGTTCTTGAAAAAGATAATTGAAAAAGATCTAAAAACGTATCTGTCGCACTCGATATTTAAGTCAACGAGCGATCAACGCGCACGGCCTTCAAGATGGCAATCAGCGATCCGATTAGCAACACAACAGACCAGATTGCAGCAAACACCGCACCAAGCATAGCGGCAATGCCATCAGTAATGCTGACCAGTACAAGCGGAACCAGACCATGCAGCAAACTCACAAGCACATGAGCCAGGAATGATGTCAGCACAAGCAACATCAAGCCAGAATTTTGAAGAAAGCGTTGATGAGCCACTACCAGGCAGACGGCAAACCCAAGCTTAAGCATCAGCAGGAATGACAAAACAATGCCTGCTCCACCCCGATCAAAAAAGCCATACTTTACCAGGTAGGTTATGGTTCCAAATGGCACAGCCAGGAAGAGCGAGACCATGAAGAGAACCATCCCGAGCGCCGCAAAGAGCAGTGTTATGCTCAACAGCAACAACAGCAATGCGAAAATGAGCGTTGCAATACCTTGAATGCGCCCGTGAACTCGTTCAGGAACGACCAAACTTATGCCCATCAAGCCGACTGTAAACAACACAATGCTATCAATCAACGCAAGATACTGGATCGCCATCCCTGGTCGAGTGCTTTGTTCAATCTGACTCTGGTCAACCTCACCAACATCAAGGCTATCATCGACACGACTGATATCTGCGGGCGAGATCTGCCCACTCGGACTCTGCAAGACCAGAGTCGAGCCAAGCTCAATCAGCACGACTAGGGCAATGAGCACCAGTGCCAGTGCAAACACTGGCGTGCGCAAACGATCCATATACCACCATCCCAACACTCCAACGCCCCAACGTGCTAACGTCAACGACAGCATTAAAATTAGGTCATAGACCTGAGGGGAAAACTTATCAGCCTCGGCATGCTCATAGGGCAACTCAGCCTGCAGGCAGTCGATATCTACGACGAGAATGATGAGCTCGGACTGGTCTTTACGAGATTGTACCACCAACTGGCCCGCCAGCAAAGCCACGAACTCGAACGCCTGCGCCGCGTGCAGCGCGCCGTCCTGCACGTCATCATCTCCAGCACCTCACGCATCGTCCGGAGCGGCCTCACCCAGCACCTGCGCGGCGTCGCCCAGATCATGGAAGCCACCCGACCGCGCTCCGCCTGGCCCTGCAGCACCTGCCATGGACGGCGATCATCGCCGAGGGAAGCGCGGCGAGCGCCATTGCCCCGATCGCCCAGGCGCACCAGATCCCCCTCGTGCTGCTCGCCCTTGACCCACTCCAGACCCGCACCGCACCGCCCGATGGCGTCGCCGCCGTGGTCTTCGCCCACGACCCAGCCCTCAGCGAACGCCTGACGCCCTGACCACCGTCAACTCCCACTGGCGCAACATCGGCGCCCCGCGTGGCCTGACCCGCAAGCAGGCCAGGCTCTGGGCGCAGGAGGAGGTGCGGAGGGTGCGGGGCGAAAAGTAACACGGGTGGCATTATGGGCCAAAGTAGTCAACCCCGGGGAAAGGTGATCCGATTTCTTTCCAGAATCACATACTCACAGGAGTGAACTGGGGATAGTCATCCCAGGTGCGATCATTGAGCAGACGTCCACCAGTTTTTGGTGTGCGCCCGCCCCATTGTTTGAAAAAGAACGCGGTGCCTGCTTCAATGCAGCGATCGCGCAATTCGCGAACCCAGGCCGGATCGCACGGACGATGCCCCGGCCCGCTCTCGCCACCAGCAATCAGCCAGTGGATATCGGTCAAATCAAGCTGTTCAAGCGAACCCAGGAGCGGCTCCGCACTGATGAAGCGAACGGCCGCTGGTACCCGCCGGAGTTGTTCGGCACGCCAGCTATACTGCATCGTCTCAATGGAGACGCCAAGCCAGATCTGGTCTGGCCAGGGCGCAAGATGCCCACTGTAACGCCGTAGGCGCTCGCTGATACGTGGCACAAGTCGGGCAAGCCGCGCGGGGCGCTTAGTCAGAACCTGGAAGGTATGCCAGTGCGCCTGCGCCATGATGTCGAATACCTGGAAAATGAAGTCGTCAGGAACATCTTTCCTTACCGTTCGCTTATTTCTAGACAGGGTTCGGAGAATCTGGTAGGCTCGTGG
>NZ_SIJK02000018.1:0-106729 GCF_004762035.2 Candidatus Chloroploca mongolica
CCGTGTCGTTGTCCGTTATCCGCACCGTCACCGTCGGCAACGGACGGAAAGGCGCGGTCGCCTGGTTGTAGTTCGGGTCACTACTCGCCGTCGTGTGGGTGATGAAGCTCAGGTGGAGATCCGCCTCGTCGATCGCGTCATCCACCGCCGTCACTTGCACGCTCTGCGCCGTGTTCCAGTTCTGCGGTGTGAAACTCACCGTCGTGCGGTTGACATTCACCTGCGCACCTTCGTACGCCAGCGTGATCGTCACCGGCGCGGTTGGTTCGCTCAAGAGCCGCACACTGTAACTGGTGCTCGCCCCGCCCTCGGTCACCTCCACCGTCGTCGGCGTGATCGTCACGCCCGCTGTGTCATTATCGGTAATCCGCACCGTCACGGTGGGCAACGGGGTAAAGCGCGCGGTTGCCTGGTTGTAATTCGGGTCGGCACTCGCCGTCGTGTGGGTGATGAAGCTCAGGTGGAGATCCGCCTCGTCGATCGCGTCATCCACCGCCGTCACTTGCACGCTCTGCGCGTCGTTCCAGTTTTGCGGCGTGAACGTCAGGCTGCTGCGGTTGACGCTGACCTGGGCCGCGTCCCGCACGAGCGTAATCGTCACCGGCGCGGTCGGCTCGCTCAAGAGGCGCACGCTGTAGCTCGCGCTGTCCCCGCCCTCGGCCACCTCCACCGTCGTCGGCGTGATCGTCACGCCCGCCGTGTCGTTGTCCGTTATCCGCACCGTCACCGTCGGCAACGGACGGAAAGGCGCCGTCGCCTGGTTGTAGTTCGGGTCAGCGCTCGCCGTCGTGTGGGTGATGAAGCTCAGATGCACATCCGCTTCGTCGATGGCGTCATCCACCGCCGTCACTTGCACCGTCTGCGCTGTGTTCCAGTTCTGCGGCGTGAACGTCAGGCTGCTGCGGTTGACGCTGACCTGCGCCGCGTCCCGCACGAGCGTAATCGTCACCGGCGCGGTCGGCTCGCTCAAGAGGCGCACGCTGTAGCTCGCGCTGTCCCCGCCCTCGGCCACCTCCACCGTCGTCGGCGTGATCGCCACCCCCGCCGTGTCGTTATCGGTAATCCGCACCGTCACCGTCGGCAGCGGGGTAAAGCGTGCCGTCGCCTGGTTGTAATTCGGGTCACTACTCGCCGTCGTGTGCGTGATCAGGCTCAGATGCACATCCGCTTCGTCGATGGCGTCATCCACCGCCGTCACTTGCACCGTCTGCGCTGTGTTCCAGTTCTGCGGCGTGAACGTCAGGCTGCTGCGGTTGACGCTGACCTGCGCCGCGTCCCGCACGAGCGTAATCGTCACCGGCGCGGTCGGCTCGCTCAAGAGGCGCACGCTGTAGCTCGCGCTGTCCCCGCCCTCGGCCACCTCCACCGTCGTCGGCGTGATCGCCACCCCCGCCGTGTCGTTATCGGTAATCCGCACCGTCACCGTCGGCAACGGACGGAAAGGCGCCGTCGCCTGGTTATAGTTCGGGTCGGCACTCGCCGTCGTGTGCGTGATCTGGCTCGTGTGGACATCCGCCTCATCGATGGCGTCATCCACCGCCGTCACTTGCACGCTCTGCGCCGTGTTCCAGTTCTGCGGTGTGAAACTCACCGTCGTGCGGTTGACGCTGACCTGGGCCGCGTCGAAGGCCAGCGTGATGCTGACCGGCGCCGTCGGTTCGCTCAACAGGCGCACGCTGTAGCTCGCACTTGCGCCAGCCTCGGTGACGTCGAGCGTCGTGGGCGTGATCGCCACGCCCGCCGTGTCGTTATCGGTAATCCGCACCGTCACCGTCGGCAACGGACGGAAAGGCGCCGTCGCCTGGTTATAGTTCGGGTCACTACTCGCGGTCGTGTGGGTGATGAAGCTCAGGTGGAGATCCGCCTCATCGATGGCATCATCCACCGCCGTCACTTGCACCGTCTGCGTGATACTCCAGTTCTCTGGCGTGAACGTCAGGCTGTTCCGGTTCACGCTGACCTGCGCCGCGTCGACGGCCAGCGTGAGCGTCACCGGCGCGGTCGGTTGGCTCAACAAGCGCACCGCGTAGCTCGCGCTGTCCCCGCCCTCGGTCACGTCGAGCGTCGTGGGGGTGATTGCGACGCCCGCTGTGTCATTATCGGTAATCCGCACCGTCACCGTCGGCAACGGACGGAAGGGTGCCGTCGCGTGCTGGTAATTCGGGTCGGCACTCGCCGTCGTGTGCGTGATCTGGCTCAGGTGGAGATCCGCCTCATCGATGGCGTCATCCACCGCCGTCACTTGCACGCTCTGCGCGTCGTTCCAGTTTTGCGGCGTGAACGTCAGGCTGCTGCGGTTGACGCTGACCTGGGCCGCGTCCCGCACGAGCGTAATCGTCACCGGCGCGGTCGGCTCGCTCAAGAGGCGCACGCTGTAGCTCGCGCTGTCCCCGCCCTCGGCCACCTCCACCGTCGTCGGCGTGATCGCCACGCCCGCCGTGTCGTTATCCGTTATCCGCACCGTCACTGTCGGCAACGGACGGAAAGGCGCCGTCGGTTGGTTATAGTTCGGGTCAGCACTCGCGGTGGTGTGGGTGATGAAGCTCAGGTGGAGATCCGCCTCATCGATGGCATCATCCACCGCCGTCACTTGCACGCTCTGGGCCGTGTTCCAGTTCTGCGGCGTGAAACTCACCGTCGTGCGGCTGACATTCACCTGCGCCGCGTCGACGGCGAGCGCGATTGTCACCGGCGTGGTCGGCTCGCTCAAGAGGCGCACGCTGTAGCTCGCACTCGCCCCGCCCTCGGTCACCTCCACCGTCGTCGGCGTGATCGCCACGCCCGCCGTGTCGTTGTCCGTTATCCGCACCGTCACCGTCGGCAACGGACGGAAAGGCGCGGTCGCCTGGTTGTAGTTCGGGTCACTACTCGCCGTCGTGTGCGTGATCTGGCTCGTGTGGAGATCCGCTTCGTCGATGGCGTCATCCACCGCCGTCACTTGCACGCTCTGCGCGTCGTTCCAGTTCTGCGGCGTGAAGACAAGGCTTGTCTGATTGACGCTGACCTGCGCCGCGTCGACGGCCAGCGTGAGCGTCACCGGCGCGGTCGGTTGGCTCAACAAGCGCACCGCGTAGCTCGCGCTGTCCCCGCCCTCGGTCACGTTCACCGTCGTGGGCGTGATCGCCACCCCCGCCGTGTCGTTGTCCGTTATCCGCACCGTCACCGTCGGCAACGGACGGAAAGGCGCCGTCGCCTGGTTATAGTTCGGGTCGGCACTCGCCGTCGTGTGCGTGATCTGGCTCGTGTGGACATCCGCCTCATCGATGGCGTCATCCACCGCCGTCACTTGCACCGTCTGCGTGATACTCCAGTTCCCCGGCGTGAAGGTGAGGCTGTTCCGGTTCACGCTGACCTGCGCCGCGTCACGCACGAGCGTAATCGTCACCGGCGCGGTCGGTTGGCTCTCCAGGCGCACGCTGTAGCTCGCGCTCGCCCCGCCCTCGGTGACGTCGAGCGTCGTCGGGGTGATTGCGACGCCCGCTGTGTCATTATCCGTTATCCGCACCGTCACGGTGGGCAGCGGGGTAAAGCGGGCCGTCGCCTGATTGTAGTTCGGGTCTGCGCTCGCCATCGTGTGCGTGATCAGGCTCAGGTGGAGATCCGCCTCGTCGATCGCATCATCCACCGCCGTCACTTGCACCGTCTGCGCCGTGTTCCAGTTTTGCGGTGTGAAACTCACCGTCGTGCGGTTGACGCTGACCTGGGCCGCGTCGCGCACCAGCGTGATCGTCACCGGGGCGGTCGGCTCGCTCAAGAGGCGCACGTTGTAGCTCGCACTTGCGCCGCCCTCGGCGACGTCGAGCGTCGTCGGCGTGATCGTCACACCCGCCGTGTCGTTGTCCGTTATCCGCACGGTCACCGTCGGCAACGGACGGAAAGGCGCGGTCGCCTGGTTGTAGTTCGGGTCACTACTCGCCGTCGTGTGCGTGATCTGGCTCGTGTGGAGATCCGCCTCATCGATGGCGTCATCCACCGCCGTCACTTGCACGCTCTGGGCCGTGTTCCAGTTCTGCGGCGTGAAACTCACCGTCGTGCGGCTGACATTCACCTGCGCCGCGTCGACGGCGAGCGCGATTGTCACCGGCGTGGTCGGCTCGCTCAAGAGGCGCACGCTGTAGCTCGCACTCGCCCCGCCCTCGGTCACCTCCACCGTCGTCGGCGTGATCGCCACGCCCGCCGTGTCGTTGTCCGTTATCCGCACCGTCACCGTCGGCAACGGACGGAAAGGCGCCGTCGCCTGGTTGTAGTTCGGGTCACGACTCGCCGTCGTGTGCGTGATCTGGCTCGTGTGGACATCCGCCTCATCGATGGCGTCATCCACCGCCGTCACTTGCACGCTCTGCGCCGTGTTCCAGTTCTGCGGTGTGAAACTCACCGTCGTGCGGTTGGCGCTGACCTGGGCCGCGTCACGCACGAGCGTAATCGTCACCGGCGCGGTCGGCTCGCTCAAGAGGCGCACGCTGTAGCTCGCGCTGTCCCCGCCCTCGGCCACCTCCACCGTCGTCGGCGTGATCGCCACCCCCGCCGTGTCGTTATCGGTAATCCGCACCGTCACCGTCGGCAACGGACGGAAAGGCGCCGTCGCCTGGTTATAGTTCGGGTCGGCACTCGCCGTCGTGTGCGTGATCTGGCTCGTGTGGACATCCGCCTCATCGATGGCGTCATCCACCGCCGTCACTTGCACGCTCTGCGCCGTGTTCCAGTTCTGTGGCGTGAAACTCACCGTCGTGCGGTTGACGCTGACCTGCGCCGCGTCGACGGCGAGCGTAATCGTCACCGGCGCGGTCGGCTCGCTCAAGAGGCGCACGCTGTAGCTCGCGCTGTCCCCGCCCTCGGCCACCTCCACCGTCGTCGGCGTGATCGCCACCCCCGCCGTGTCGTTATCGGTAATCCGCACCGTCACCGTCGGCAACGGACGGAAAGGCGCCGTCGCCTGGTTATAGTTCGGGTCGGCACTCGCCGTCGTGTGCGTGATCTGGCTCGTGTGGACATCCGCCTCATCGATGGCGTCATCCACCGCCGTCACTTGCACGCTCTGCGCCGTGTTCCAGTTCTGTGGCGTGAACGTCAGGCTGCTGCGGTTGACGCTGACCTGGGCCGCGTCGCGCACGAGCGTAATCGTCACCGGCGCGGTCGGTTGGCTCAAGAGGCGCACGCTGTAGTTCGCACTTGCGCCGCCCTCGGCGACGTCGAGCGTCGTCGGCGTGATCGCCACGCCCGCTGTGTCGTTGTCCGTTATCCGCACGGTCACCGTCGGCAACGGACGGAAAGGCGCGGTCGCCTGGTTGTAGTTCGGGTCACTACTCGCCGTCGTGTGGGTGATGAAGCTCAGGTGGAGATCCGCCTCGTCGATCGCGTCATCCACCGCCGTCACTTGCACGCTCTGCGCCGTGTTCCAGTTCTGCGGTGTGAAACTCACCGTCGTGCGGTTGGCGCTGACCTGGGCCGCGTCACGCACGAGCGTAATCGTCACCGGCGCGGTCGGCTCGCTCAACAGCCGCACGCTGTAGCTCACGCTCGCCCCACCCTCGGTGACGTCGAGCGTCGTGGGCGTGATCGCCACCCCCGCCGTGTCGTTGTCCGTTATCCGCACCGTCACCGTCGGCAACGGACGGAAAGGCGCGGTCGCCTGGTTGTAGTTCGGGTCACTACTCGCCGTCGTGTGGGTGATGAAGCTCAGGTGGAGATCCGCCTCGTCGATCGCGTCATCCACCGCCGTCACTTGCACGCTCTGCGCCGTGTTCCAGTTGCCCGGCGTGAAGGTGAGGCTGCTCCGGTTCACGCGCACCTGCGCCGCGTCGAAGGCCAGCGTGATTGTCACCGGCGCGGTCGGTTGGCTCTCCAGCCGCACCGCGTAGTTCGCACTCGCCCCGCCCTCGGCCACCTCCACCGTCGTCGGCGTGATCGCCACCCCCGCCGTGTCGTTATCCGTTATCCGCACCGTCACACTCGGCAACGGACGGAAGGGCGCGGTCGCCTGGTTGTAATTCGGGTCAGCGCTCGCGGTCGTGTGCGTGATCAGGCTCAGATGCACATCCGCCTCATCAAGGGCATCGTTCACCGCCGTCACTTGCACGCTCTGCGCGTCGTTCCAGTTTTGCGGCGTGAACGTCAGGCTGCTGCGGTTGACGCTGACCTGGGCCGCGTCGAAGGCCAGCGTGATGCTGACCGGCGCCGTCGGTTCGCTCAACAGGCGCACGCTGTAGTTTGTGCTCGCCCCGCCCTCGGTCACCTCCACCGTCGTCGGCGTGATCGCCACGCCCGCCGTGTCGTTGTCAAGAATTTCAATTGTTACAATCAGATCCGCAACTTGATTATAATTCGGGTCACTACTTAGTAAAGTATGGCGTATATCAGTTGCATGCAGATCATCTTCATCAATACGATCATCAACAGCCCTGACAGTCACCACCCGTGCATCATTCCAATTATCGGGCGTAAAGATCAACGACGATGGTGTAACTGTAACCTGGGAAGCATCATAATCAAGGTTGACGACAACCGGTGCCACTGGCTGACTCGAGAGATTGATCAGATAGGTTGTCTCATGATTCGCCGCATTCGGATCTTCACTCAGCCGGAGGTTGCCCGTGATGACAACCAACCCCGAGGCGTCATTATCAGTAATACGACCAACGACCGTCTGACGCAAACCCTCGTAGTTCAGGTCACTGCTTGTTGTTGTGTGATGAATACGCTGGAAATGGGGATCAAGTTCATCAACGCGATCATCAATCGTTGTCACCACGATGGTCTGAGGCACGTTCCAATTTTCCGCCGTAAAGCGGAGTTCATTGGCGCTGACCGTCACTTCACGCGGCAACTGTGCATCGAGCGGGTTGGCCGGATCAAAACTGAGCACGACCGAAACCGGGGCAATTGGCTGACTATTCAACCGCACCGTATAGGTACGCATATGATTCGGATGCCCAGGTGTTTCATGCAGATCAAGACTCAACGGAGCAATCAGCAAGCCTGCCGTATCATTATCAAGAATCGTAAACTCAATTGGTGGCAACGGGACAAAAGGCGCTGTCCTCTGATCATATCTGGGGTCACTACTTGCCACCAGATGATCGACAAAGGTCGTATGCAGATCCGGTTCATCAATCGCATCATTGACGGCGGTAACATTCACAACCTGAGGCACATTCCAATTGCCCGCATTAAACTGGAGCACGACCGGTTCAAGTGAGAGTTGAGCACGATCAAAGACGACACTGACGGTGACCGGAGCAAGCGGTTGAGTCTTCAGGCGCAACGAATAGGTCGTGCGATGGTTAGGTGCCGTAGGATGTTCACTCAACTGCCGATTCCCGGTCACAAGCTCAACACCTGCCGTATCATTATCGCGAATGCTCACGACCACATCAGGCACCGCAAAGGCGGCTGTCGGCTGGTTATACCGAAGATCAAGGCTCGCCAGGGTATGACTCAGGCGGCCCGTATGCAGGTCATCCTCATCAATCTGATCATCAACTGCCGAAAAGGATACCGTCTGAGGAACATTCCAGGTGTCAGGAGTGAAGAGCAATTCAGGTACGGCAACCGCTAGTTGCACATCAGGATTCAGGCGCACCACGACCGGATGCACAGGCTGGCTCTTCAACACGACCGTATAGGTGGCCGACTGACCTTCGTTCAGCGTAAACGCTGTCTGGCTCAGAATGACCCCGGCGGTATCATTATTTTCCACCGTGAGCACATAAATACTCGGGCTACCAAGGTTCGCGTTGGTTGGTGAACCAAGCGTAATAATCAGATTGCGATCATCTTCATCAATGCGATTATCACTGATCCCGAAACGCAGCCGCACACTCGTTGAACCAGCCGAAATCAGAACCGTCCCATCCCGAAGCGTATGTTCACTCCGGGGCAAGGTACCGCCAACAACAAACGGTACCTGGACATCAAAGGCACTCGGCTGGGTCAACTCGATCGTCACCGACGTGCTTCCAACGTCCTCACTTACCCGATGACCGCTCCCGAGAAAGCGCACTGTCGGCGGCGCATTGCTATCAAGAATAGTGAGCACTGCGGTTGGCGAGCCAACCAGCATCGCATTGACCGGATTACTCAAGCGCAGAAAGACCGTCTCGGGCGGTTCGTTCAGCTGATCGGGCAAAATCTCGATCCGAATCGTCTGAAAGACCTCGCCAGGGCGAAAGACCAGGGTTCCACTGGCTGGGCGATAGTCAAGCCCAGCCGTCGCCGTTCCATCACTGGTCTGATAGGCCAAGGAGACCGTACGGAAAAAAGGTTCGCTCAGGCGAACCTCAAAGATCGCAAAACCATCCTCTTCACTTGCCGTCACCGCAGTCGTTGAAAAGCCTACTGACGGTATTTCGGGTTCAGGCGTTGCCGTTGGGGTCGGCATATTCGTTGGCGTCGCCGGTGGGGGCACGGGCGTCGCCGTTGGCGGCGCTGCTGGCGTCGCCGTTGGCGGCGCTGGCGTCGCCGTGGCTTGCCCAGGCGTCGTTGGTGTCGCTGGGGGCGAGGTACCGGTGGTGGCAACTGGTGTTGCTGGCACTGGTGTCACCGAACCACCAGGGGCCGTGATTGGCGTTGCCGTCGGTGACACATTCACAGGCGTCGCCGACGTCGGTGTTGCGACCAGAGGAGGCCCAGGGAGCGGTGTTGGGCTCGACGGAGCGGCCACCGTCGCGACAGGGGTAGCCGTTGTCAGGCCAGCAGGCAAGACCGTTGGTGACGACGTTGGTGACGACGTCGGACTAGGCGTAGCCTGGGTCGCTGTAGGCGAGGGAGTTGGCGTCGGATCAAGCGGATCTGGCAAGCCAAACTGGCTCACCGGCGGGGCCGTCGGCAAAGCATCCCCTGGCAAATTAGGGGCAGGTGCATTGCGATCGGTTTCAGCCGCTTGGATCAATGGTGGACTGGGCGGCTGACTCCTCCGGAAAGGCAAGGGCCAGAACGAATAATTTGGACGCTCGTCCAGAAAACCAAATTCGCCAGTGTAACGTGAAATCCCCGGCATCGCGAACTCTAACGCAAGGCGAGCAACACCAAAGAAGCCCACCCCAAGGAGCATAAGAGCTAAGATTATTAACCATGGCAGCGGCTGTTTAAAGATCGTGCGATTAGGCAGCCGCAGCCATTTGGGTCGTCTTTTCAGGGCTTGGAATATCATCAGCGTAGCGCAGCGTAAAGAAGAACGTACTGCCTTGGCCAGGGACACTCTGCACCCCAATCGTGCCCCCTTGACGTTCTACCAACTGTTTACAGATCGAAAGGCCCAGTCCAATTCCGCGTTCCGTAGAATTAATACCCTCACTGGTACCATCGCCACGAATGAAACGCTGAAAGATCTGATCGTGCATATCAACGGGCACACCCTGACCGGTATCCTCGACTTCGACCCGGACATGATCGTGACAATCAATGGCACGCAAGATAATCGTGCCTTGTACCGTATACCGACGGGCATTATCAAGCAACTGATACACAACCTGGCGCACATGATCAAAATCGGCCATCACCATCCGCAAATGCTCAGGGATCTGGATCTGCAGCGTCAGACCCTTGGCTTTGATCTGGCTCTGCACGCGCCAATGGCTCTCATCAATCGGCAAACGCAAATCCACCGGGCCAAGCTCAGTCATCACCACTCCGGCGTCAAGGTTCGCCACTGTAATCACATTTTGGAGCAAACCAGCCATATTATGGGAGTGTTGACGGATCGCATCCACAAAGACCACCTGGTCATCGTCGAGTTTCCCAACCAGACCACGGAGCAACAGATCGGCATTGCCACTGATCACCGTAAGCGGGGTGCGCAACTCGTGCGAAATAGTCCCGATAAAGTTTGTTTTCGCCCGGTCAACAGCAACCTCAGCGGTCATATCTTGCAACAGACAGACAAAACCCGAACGGGTTTGATCCGCCCGCCTGACAGGTGCCAGCGACACCCGAACAATATAGTTGCCAAGCATATAGAGTTCCTGATCTCGCTGAGAAGCAAACTCAGGCACCCCCTCCACCAGGCGTTTCATCGGAATATCGCTGAGGCGCTGTGGCCCAGGGGCACTCTCGTCGATGCCAAGCAACTTCCGTGTGGCCTGGTTGATCAACGTCACAATCCCTTGATCATCAATAACCACAATGCCATCGGTGATGCTATCAACGATAGCGGCCCGTTGCGTCGAATCGGCATCGACCCGAGCTAACAATTCGGTCAGAAACTCGGTCATCGTATTGAAACTGAGGGCAAGATCGCCAATCTCATTCACCACACGCACATTGGCCCGCCGCACAAAGTTGCCGCTACTCACCTCATTGGCTGTCTGCACCAACTCTTCCAGTGGAGAAGTAACACGCCGCGCAATCCAGATGCCAGCACCGAAAACCGAAAGCGCAAGCGCAAAAACAACCGCCAGAATCGGCCAGAAGACCGTATTCGTCGCCTGAATAATCTCACGCATCGAAAGCCCGGTCGCAACATAGCCGAGATGGGTGCCATGCACGATCAGGGGCACGTACGCAAACTTGAACTCTTCATCGGCGATCGCTTGTTGCACCAGCAATGGTTCACTAAAGCGATTGAACGAATCAGCATTGTTCAGAAAGCGCTCCAGCGCCTCCGGACTCATCGGCGGTACGACAACGGGTTGCGCGATCAATTTCGGATTAAAGGCAGCCTGGATGAACGTACCATCAGGACCATAGAGCAGCACACCATCGGATTGCGAGCGCATAAGCAACGTATTGACGAGGTTATCGGCACGCATCGCGACGATCACGCCCCCCACCACCTCGTCTTCATAACGCACCGGGGCGACCGTCGCAAAATAAAAGGTGTTGGTATCGGTAAATTCGATCAGGGCAGGAAATTTATCGATCGAATCGTCAACCCCAAGCCTCAAGATCGCGTCAACAAACCAGACATCCCGAATATCACGCCGAGGATGCCGAAGATATGTTGTCTGCGTGGAATCAACTGGACGCTCAAAATCAACCAGTGCCTGCCCATCACGATCAAACGCAATCAGTCGATCCAGGCGCACTCCACTGCGATTCGTTCCCAGCCGAAAGAAGAGATCAAGCACTGAGGCCAGCTCGTCAGGGTCTTGAGCATCGAGCGCGTCAGGCACCCCTGCTATCTTCAAGGTTTCATCTGGTGCCGCAAAGGTCACATCACGCAGAAAGTCGAGATTCATCTCCTCTTGCAAGGTAAATGAATTGCGTACCAGATTGGTAACAATAATCACCTGATCGTCCAGGCGACGGTTGAATACACGAGTGTACAAGAAAAATGTATATGACGCCCCGACTAGCACTACACAGATAGTCAGAAATAAAAATGGTAGAGTGATCTGGTAACTAAGCCGGGAGTTCAGCTTTTTCCAGATCTTATCCATGAAAAGCCACCTTTGGCCTATATTCGTTTGTCAATGGACAAACAGCACAATATCACGGGATTGCGCAGAACCTGAACCCCCAACCATAAGTATAAAAGGTCAAAGAGGGAAGGGCAAGACCTGGATGGGGGTTTTAGATAACAGTTTTGTTACATTCTTTGCGGGAACAACGTCAGCTACGTCGGCGTTGTTCCCGCAAAGAATGTCACGGTCGAGGGCGCACCCTCATACACAACAGATCATGCTATAATGTCACCGTTCGAGACACAGATTTGCCGAAGAACAGGGCACGCTCGCACCGAGAAAAATCATGAAACTTATCGTCTTTGTCACAAATGATGGCGATGCTGACGCAAGCGTTGATGCTTTGGTAGAGCAGGGCTTTCGAGTGACACGCCTGGCAACAACTGGTGGTTTTCTCAGACGTGGCAATACGACGCTGCTTGTAGGTGTTGAAGATTCACAGGTCGAGCAGGCGCATGCTTTGCTCAAGCAAGTTGCCCCAGGCACCCTTGCGATTACGATGGATCTCGACCGTTACGAGCGGCTTTGATATACATATACTTTGCGTATCCTCTATATTGCTGCTGGCATTCCTGTTCCTGGCACGCTCGGGGGCAGTACCCATGCCTATGAAGTCGCCCGGGGGCTCGCGCAACGCGGGCATACGGTGCATCTGCTCGCCTCTTCCCACGAGGGGTGGGGCGGCCTTGCTCCGTTTGTGCGGCCAGTTTCTCTCGCTGCCGATGGCTTCATGTTGCATCAACAGGATGTCCCCAAGGCGCTAAGCCTGCTGACCGTGCCAACGGTACTGCGCCTGGCACGTGCGGTGCAGCCCGATCTGCTCATCGAGCGCTACTATAACTTTGCGGGTGCAGGAGTTGTTGCGGCGCACAAACTGGGCATCCCTGCCCTGCTCGAAGTCAATGCGTTGATCGTTGATCCGCCCGAGGTT
This sequence comes from Candidatus Chloroploca mongolica, assembly GCF_004762035.2. Taxonomy (GTDB): domain Bacteria; phylum Chloroflexota; class Chloroflexia; order Chloroflexales; family Chloroflexaceae; genus Chloroploca; species Chloroploca mongolica. Next base: position 12,331 of record NZ_SIJK02000018.1, read on the forward strand.
GCCAAACGCCGCTTCGATGATGCCTTGGGTGGCCCGTTGCGCCGCTGGGCCGAGTGGCAGTGTCACCACGCCGCCGCAATTATTACCCCATTGCATACAACCGTTCCGGCAAGTATCCCCCGCGCAAAGGTGATCGAATTACCCTGGGGAGCCGATGTGGAACGGTTTGCCGCTGTGGCGGAACAACGCATACCTCGCCACTCAGGCCGCCCGCGGATCGTCTTTATGGGGTCGTTCCGTGCCTGGCACGGCGTCACCGATGTGATCCGCGCTAGTTTGTTGCTGCTCGCCCAGGGGTACGATCTTGAGGTCATGTTGATTGGCGATGGGCCTGAACGCTCGGCCGCCGAGGCGCTCGCCGCTCCACGGGCAAGCCATTTTCATTTCACCGGGGCCGTGCCGTATGCGCAGATCCCGGCGTTACTCGCCAGGGCCGATCTGGGTGTGGCCCCTTTTACGACCGCACCGCATCCCGCCCTCCGTGCCGCCGGTTTCTTCTGGTCGCCCCTCAAAATCTATGAGTATATGGCCGCCGGGTTGCCCGTCGTCACTACGGCGATCCCACCGCTTGAGACCGTGATCCGCGAAGGTGAGGAAGGGGCACTCTTTGCCGAGGGGGATGTCGCCGGGTTTGCCACTGCGATCAGGCAGGTTCTGGCTGATCCAGTGGCCGCCCATGCGATGGGTCAGCGCGCACGGGCACGCGTGGTTGAACACTATTCGTGGCAGCACCATTGCGCAGCATTAGAAAAAATTAGCGCTGCCCTCACAGGCCTCGCCTGAGTGGTCAGCGCACCAACCAAGCACCCGTGTTGACGCAAAGGCGCAGAGGCGCAAAGAGATGCAGCAAAACATTGCGCCTTTGCGTCAAACAAACCACCTTTTTGCCAAGGTGTTGTCCCTAGACCTTGGGCTCGTCCGCTTGCTTCGGCTCAACTTCGGTCGCTTCACCTTCGATGATCTGCTCACCAGCCGTCTCAATGCTGATCTGGGCATTCGCCGCAACGACGCCCTCTTCAGTGACGAGAATGCCGGCAATCTCGATCTCGTCTTCGCCCCCGGCCATCCGTGAGGCCAGCAGACCTTCGGTCGTCTCGAGCACGGTGTAGGCAACCTCGTTGCCTGTCTCAAGCTGCGCAGCAATATCGGCGGTGATCGCCTCGGTGATCAACTGTGCCCCAGCCTCGGCTAGCATCTGCTCGATCTCGGCGACCCAGCGATGCTCGATCACCGCAATGATCGCCGACGTGCCAGGCTGGAGGGCCTCGCCCATCTCGCGCAACCGCCGATCCGAAAAGCCCGTGTCGCGTAGTTTGGTCGCCAGGCCACCGAGCAATGCACCGATAGCCGTGGGCAAGAGGATTGGCCCAGCCATAACACCAACCACCGCCCCTACGACGCCGCCACCAAGCATGCCACGCTTGCCGCTAATATCGGTGGCCTCTTTAATATGGAGCTTGCCCTTGCTGTCGCGCCGCAAGACCGCCGCTCGCTGAATGCCAATCAGTTTCTCGCGTCGCGCTTGCTTCAGCATCTTCAACGTATCGCCAGCCGCACGCTCATCCTGAAAAGCCGCAACAATGAATTCAATTGGTGTATCGCTCATCTACATCCTCCATTTAAACATATCTTACCTATTATATGGTACCACAATCAAACCAGGGCCGGGATCGTCCCCAAGGATAGGCGTCTGCGGCTCCCACATCTCGTGCTGCTGCCAAGCGACCAGCGTCACTGGTCGCTTGGCAGCAGTACCTCAAGCCATTCGCTGCAATAAACGCTGGGCGGCTTGCTCGCCACTGACCAGCGCCCCTTCAATGAAAGGCCCCCCCAGGTAGTCACCCGCAAAGACGATCTGTCCCTGCTCGATGGTACCATTGGCAAATGCATTGAGTCGCCGGAAGTGGCCGACATTGAATTCTGGGAGCGCTTCGGGGCACCGGTAGAGACGTTGCACCTCGAGCCCGGGGGTCGGATCGTACATTGGCAAGAGCCGCCGTAGATCGGCGAGCATCAAACGTGCCAGGGTGTCATCATCTTGCTGCCGCAGGGCTGTGGTGGCCGGCCCGCTCAAGTGCAGGCAGAGCGCTGCACGGCCTGCGGGTGCTGTGGTCGAATCTTTGACTGTTTGCAGCGTCGCCGAGGCAAGGAATGGTGTTTCTCGGCGGGGAAAGAGCAGGCCGTAGGTCGCCTGAGGCAAAGGTGTCCGCGTCCCAAGCGCAAGGTTGGCGGTCTGCGAATAGACAATCGCCTCGAAAAAACACCGCCGCTCGTGATCAAGCCAGGGCAAGAGATGCGGCACCACCGTTGCTGTGGTTGCGATCACAATCCCATCAGCCTGAAGCGTCGCTCCCCCATCCTCATCCTGAACATGGAGTGTGTAGCCGCCATCTGCATGGGGTGTAATGGTACGCACTTCGACACCAAGGCGTACCTGAAGATTACCGGCAAGTGCGCGTGCCAGCCCCCCCAGACCACCACGCAGCGTAAAGAGTTGCAAGCCGGTCGGTCGACTGAACCCGGCCTTGAGCACCAGCAGCAGGAGTGCCCGCGAGGTACGCTCGGGTGTCCAGTAGAAAATCCCTGCAATCGGTGGTTGCAACACATATTCGAGCAACTCACGCGAGAAGTGATCCAGTGCATAGCGACTGACATCCTGGTCATCAATCGGATAGGCTTTGTGGAACGCATAGAGATCGAGCAGCTTGCGATGACGCACCAGAGAAGCGAGGAGGTACGTCAACGGCAGTTTCTGCTGTGACCTGATCAGATGGGTGAAGGCCAGGCGCAGATTAGGCCAGAGCGGATAGAGTTGCCCGTCACGCAAAATCGCCGAACTACGCGGAATACGCTGCAGAGCCTGGCGCAAGCCAAGCTCACCAAGCAACGCCAGGGTACGCGTATAAAAACTGGCGAGAAACTCGGCCCCAAGCTCAAAGGCGTAGCCATCAACCAGGGCGGTGCGCGCACGCCCACCAACCTCCCGCTCACGTTCGAGCAGCGTTACTGTAAAACCAGCCGCTTGTAAATAGCGCGCTGCCGCCAGGCCCGCGAGGCCTCCTCCGATAACCAGAATGTGTCGTTGTTGCTTCAAGATCGTGAGCTAAGCAAAAGAATAGGAAGAAGATTCGTGATCCACATATAGCGCATTATTTTGAGGCTCAAGGTGATCGTTTCATCACTGGTTGAACGCAGCAAAAGTACGATCACAAAGAGCGTAGGCAGCAGGGCACAGGGCACCAGAGCGAGCGCATAGGCCCACGAAGCCAGGCCAAGCGGCCATGGAAGCAAAGCCACCAGACAAAAGAGCAACGCGAGAAGTTGAAAGATGCGGATCGCACCCGGCACACCGGCATACGTCGCCACCGTCGTCAAGCCAGCGGCCCGGTCGCCCTCGTGGTCAGCCGTTGTCTTCAAGACTTCATGGCTCACATCAAAGAGGAACATCAACCCTGCCACAACCCAGACCGCCAGGGTAATGCCTCCACCGGCAAGGGCACCGAAAAGCGGAATCAGCGCAATTAAGACGCCCATGCACACATTGCCGAGCAGCACGGTTCCCTTGAGCACAAAAGAATAGAAGGTTGCCAGGGCAAGGGTCGTCGCAACCAGGGCCATGGGGAGCCATCCGAGCACGAGGGCCAGGCCGAGGGCCAGGCTCGCCAGCACAAGGGCAAAGATCCGGGCATCGGCCTGGCTCAAGCGACCAGCGACAAGCGGGCGATGGGGTTTGGCAAGACGATCAACTTCGACATCAACCATATCATTGATGACAAAGCCAAAGGCCACCACCAGGCCTACAATCACCGCCGATACCCAGGCCGCGCCCGACCAGAGCGCCACAATGCCACCAGACAGATAGGCCCCAACCAGTGTATACATCCCTGCATAGAGGCTATTGGTAAACCGGGTAACTTCAAAGAGCCCGATCAATTGTTGCCGTACCCCACTTGCAACCACACCAGTTCCTTACTTTGCAACTCGGCACTCGCGCCTAAACGCACCTCGTACCAACATCTCTTTTGATGCAGTATACACGAACTTCACCCGCCCGCACCTTAATAAGGAACCTCAAGCCCAAAACATGCCCCGGGCGCTTCCGTTCCCTCAAGCCACGCCCGACCACCATGCGCCTCGGCAATCTCACGCACCAGCGCAAGCCCCAGGCCAGCACTGCCATCAGTAGCCGGATCATCACCACGGATACCCCGCTGCCAGATACGCTCACGCAACACCTCTGGGACACCGGGGCCGGTATCCTTCACCAGTACCTGCGCACCAGTCGCCCCTGGCAAGCTTTGCACGCTCACCGCACCGCCTGGTGGCGTCACCCGGATGGCATTATCAACCAGGTTCAGCAGCGCTTGCTTGAGCCGATCACGATCACCAGCAATGTTCAGTGACGCAGGAGAAGGCACCGCCGTCAGCGTCACGCCGGCACGCCGCGCTCGCCCCATCAGCATGGTTACAACCTCCGTCGCGAGTTCACCAAGATCAACCGGGGTACGCGCCAGTAAACGAAGACGACCATCATCAGGAGGACGGAGCAAGTCATCAACAAGGCGACCCAGGCGCGCCGTTTCGCTCTCAAGCAACGCAAGGTTCTGGCGTTGAGCGTCGGGAAGCGCTTCGGCCAGATTCTCGATCGTCGTCGCCATCACCGTGAGGGGTGTGCGCAACTCGTGGGAAAGACTGCGATAAAAATGCGCCCGCATCTGCTCAAGCTCTTGAATACGGGCATGATACGCCTGCACCCCCGCCTCAAGGCGATCGAGACTCTGGGTAAGCGCCACCAGTTCGTCACGGCTACGCGAGGCATCAGGTGGGCCAACTGGAGCTCCATAGCTTGCGGCGAGTGCCTCGGCGCGCCCGGTCAGACGGGCAATCGGGCGCACCAAGCCACGTGCAACCATCACACTAACCAGACTCATCACCAGCGCTGCGACAAGGGTAGCCTGCACCACCAGACGGCTCAAGGCCGCGAGTAAGCGCGTCTCAGCCGTCGTCTCACGCGAAAGCTCAACCACCCCGATTGGCCCCTCAGCCCCGTTGATCGGACTGGCCGCATAGTGACGGCCTTGAACCTGCGAAGCGGGGAGCGGGAAAGGCGGAGCAATCAAGGAAAGTACCGGGCGACTCGGAAATGGCCCCAACGCCGCATCGCCATACAGGAGCACCCCGGTCGCCGAAAAGAGACGAGCCTGGGTATCAACGGGCAGCAAATCAGCCCCGGGACGGGGCGAGGCAAGCGCTTGCAGTTGGGCGGGTGTCGCGGCAAGTTCACCAAGCAGCGCCGCATAGATCGCCGTCTGTGCTTGCAACTGTTGCACCCGCTGCGTTTCGAGATACCGCCCAGTCAACGCGAGCAAGCCCCCGCCAACAAGCAAAAGCCCGACCAGCGTCACAAAAAGATAGGTTAGCACCAGACGAAACGTGAGGGGCATAAGCTCCTACAGATGAACATACCTTGAGACCTGTATCGTACCACAACAACCTCGATTCAACAGATTCTTAACATATGCTTGAAGTGAGTTTCATCTTCTCTTAACATCAATCGCTATAGTAATTGGGGTCAGATTTTTCGAATGAAAGGACAGATACCCGATGCGTATGCTTGTGAGTCTTCGTATCCTTGCAATGGTGATGCTCGCCACAATCATCCTGGCGGCATGTGGTGCTCAGCCCGCAGCACCAGCCGCAGCACCAGCGACAGATGTTCCGGCTGCAGCACCAGCGACAGAGGTTCCAGCGGCAGCAGCCCCCGAAGCTTGCCCGCGCCCAGCCGAGATGGATGAACGTTTTTGTGACGCCGATGGCGATCTTGTGGCCGATGCGCCGACTGATCCTGCCCTGTGGGTCAACCCAGATACCCTGATCTTTGCGTATACCCCGGTCGAAGATCCAGCGGTCTACCGCGATGTCTGGTCTGATTTCCTTGCGCACATGGAAGCAGTTACAGGCAAGAAGGTTGAGTTCTTCCCGGTCGAGTCGAATGCCGCCCAGCTTGAAGCAATGCGCGCCGGTCGCCTGCATGTTGCCGGCTTTAACACTGGCAGCAACCCCTTTGCCGTCAACTTTTCCGGCTTTGTGCCGTTTGCGATGATGGCCGCCGAAGATGGCTCCTTTGGGTATGAAATGGAAATTATCGTGCCTGCCGGGAGTGATGTTCAAGCCATCGAAGATCTGCGTGGTCGCCAGATCGCCTTCACTGCACCAACGTCGAACTCGGGCTTCAAGGCACCGTCGGCCCTGCTCGACGCCCAGTTTGGCATGGTTGAAGGAACTGATTTCGAGGCAACCTTCTCGGGTGGTCACGACAACTCGATCCTGGGTGTTGCCAACGAAGACTATGAGGCTGCGGCGATTGCCAACTCGGTCATGACCCGTATGATCGAGCGTGGTGCTTTGACAGCAGACCAGATCCGCACGATCTACACCTCAGACACCTTCCCCACCACCGGCTATGGCCATGTCTACAACCTTGACCCGGCCCTGGCCGAGAAGGTGCGCGAGGCTTTCTTTAGCTTCGAGTGGGCTGGTTCATCGCTTGAAGAAGAATTTAGCAAGTCGGGCGAAGCTCAGTTCATTCCAATTACCTACAAAGAGTACTGGGCCGTGATTCGCGAAATTGACGCCGCGCTTGGGGTTGTCTATACGCAACCGTAGAGACCGTAAGATAGAGTGCGTCACTTGTTATCTTCGCCCGATGCGCCCGTTTCACGGGCGCATCGGGCGAAGATATAGTGATGCTTGAGCCAAGAGAAGAGAGGCCCGACTGCATGTTACGTCTCGAACAGATTGTAAAAAAATATCCCACGGGCGACCATGCCCTCAGAGGAGTCGATCTTGAGGTGCCTGAGCATCAAGTTATGGCGCTGATTGGCCCTTCCGGGGCAGGCAAGAGTACCTTGATCCGGTGTATCAATCGCCTGGTCGAGCCAACCTCGGGGCGTATCTGGCTGAAAGATCTGGAAATGGTCAGCCTCAATGCACGCGAATTACGCCGTGCCCGACGCCGGATCGGGATGATCTTTCAGGAGTATGCCCTCGTCGAACGCCTGACGGTGATGGAAAATGTGCTTTCGGGGCGTCTGGGGTATGTCGGTTTCTGGCAAAGCTGGTTTCGCCGGTTTCCTCAGACCGATATTGATCATGCGTTTATGTTGCTTGACCGGGTCGGCCTCGCCGAGTTTGCTGATAAACGAGCCGACGCACTCTCGGGTGGGCAGCGCCAGCGCGTCGGTATTGCCCGTGCGCTCATCCAACAACCCGATCTTCTGCTGGTTGACGAACCTACCGCCAGCCTTGACCCCAAAACTTCCCGTCAAATTATGCGCCTCATCACCGAGCTTGCCCGCGAGCGCAACCTGGCGGTGATCATCAATATCCACGATGTGCCCCTTGCCCAGATGTTTGCCCAACGCATTGTTGGCTTGCGCCAGGGCACTCTCGTGTATGACGGAACGCCCGAAGGCCTGACTGCTGACCGCCTGACTGATATTTATGGCGAAGAGAACTGGGAAGGTCAGTTCAAGGCCGAAGAAGATCTTTCAACCGAAGAGCAAGCTCAGATCGCCGATGCCAGGCGGTTTGATCCGGTGGTGTAGCTATGAGCATCAAGGCACCTTCAACCCGAGGCTGGCGCCCACCGCCACTCATTAGTGATCCACGCCTGCGCTGGTTGATCATCATTGGTGTGGTCGTCTATCTCTACTTTGCGCTTAGTTCGGTCAATATCAATGTTGAGCGCCTTATCCGTGGCCTTGATCGGGGCAGCCGCATGTTCGCCGGCTTTCTGCAACCCGATTTCACAACCCGTTGGCGCGATATTCAGGCCGGCCTCATCGAGAGTCTGACCATGACGGTTGTCTCCACCGTTATCGGGATCATTATTTCGATTCCGATTGGCTTTGGCGCAGCCCGCAATATGGCGCCTATGCCGATCTATCTCTTCTGCCGGGGCTTGATCACGATCTCGCGCACCTTTCAAGAGGTGATTATCGCGATCGTCTTTGTCGTCATGTTTGGCTTTGGGCCACTGGCCGGTGTGTTGACCCTGAGCTTCGCGACGATTGGCTTTCTGGCGAAACTGCTCGCCGAAGATATCGAAGAGATTGACGCGGCCCAGGTCGAAGCGACCCGCACAACCGGTGCTTCATGGCTCCAGACGGTTACCTATGGTGTCTTGCCACAGGTCTCACCTCGCCTCGTTGGCCTCAGCATCTATCGCTTTGATATCAACCTGCGCGAGTCGGCGATCGTCGGCGTCGTCGGCGCCGGAGGCATTGGCGCAACATTGCAAACAGCGTTTACACGGTATGATTTTGATATTGCCAGTGCTATTTTAATTATCATTATTGTACTCGTTATGATCACCGAACTGATCTCAAGTTATATCCGGCGGAGGCTCCAATAATGCCAGTCTCTCTCGAACAGGATCGACGGGTCTGGCAACGGTACGACCGGGCCACCGTGCTCAAGCGATGGGCCTGGTGGATTGTCGCGACGATTGTCGTCCTCGGCTGCTGGCAAATCATTTCGGGGGCAACACGGTGGGAGTTTGTCGCTGATGCGCCCCAACAGCTTGCGCAACTTGTCGTTCGTGCGTTTCCACCCCGCTGGGACTACATGAGCGAGTTGTGGAAGCCGTTGTGGGATACCGTCAACATTGCGACCCTGGGCACCCTCGTGGGGCTCATCATCGCCTTTCCCGTGGCCTTTCTCGCAGCGCGCAATACGACGCCGCATCCGGTGATCCGCATCATTGCCCTGCTGATCATTGTCGTGTCACGCTCGGTCAATTCACTGATCTGGGCGCTCATGCTCGTGGCGCTGATTGGCCCGGGGTTACTCGCAGGCATTATCGCGATTGGCCTGCGCTCGATCGGTTTTCTTGGCAAACTCTTCTATGAAGCGATTGAAGAGACAAGCATCGAGCCAATTGAGGCGATTGCATCCACCGGCGCCAGTCGCTTCCAGGTACTGACCTACGCCTATCTCCCACAGGTACTGCCAGCCTTTACCGGTGTGACCGTCTTTCGCTGGGATATCAATATCCGCGAGTCAACCGTGCTCGGCCTTGTCGGCGCAGGTGGCCTGGGCATTGCCTTGAATTCCTCGATCAATTCGCTGCAATGGGATCGGGCAGGTATGATCTTTGTGGTCATCTTTGTGATGGTGCTGATCAGCGAGTGGATCTCAGCACGTGTGCGCAAGGCGATTATTTAAACGGGATACCAAAACCAACCAGCGAAGCTGGTTGGTTTTGGTTGTCTCCGTAACCGCAGCTAGCGGAAGAGCGCGGCGTATTCGCCGTAGCCCTCTTCCTCCAGTTTCGAGGCAGGAATGAAGCGGAGCGAGGCCGAATTCATGCAATAGCGCATGCCTGTCGGCGCAGGCCCATCATCGAAGACATGGCCCAGATGCGAGTCGCCGTTGCGTGAACGAACCTCGGTGCGTGTCATCCAGAGTTTGCGATCAGTACGGGTGATGACATGGTCAGGTTCGAGTGGTTTGGTAAAACTCGGCCACCCGGTTCCCGAGTCAAACTTGTCGAGCGAGCTAAAGAGCGGCTCGCCCGAGACGACATCCACGTAAATCCCCGGTTCTTTGTTATCCCAGTACTCATTGTGAAAGGCTGGCTCGGTACCTTCGTGCTGGGTCACTTTATACTGCGTTGGGGTCAAGCGCTCGCGCAATTCGCTCTCTGCCGGCTTGGTGTATGTTTTCATGCAAAATGCTCCTTTTGAATAGTCTTTACCTATCTATTGTACCTCAAAATGTACATGGCTGCCGCCCCGTACATTTTGAGGTACAATAGCGAAGATACAAGCAAAAAAGTAATCCCTTACGGCAACCCTATGCAAACAGGTTCTTCATTACGCTCCTTGTTGCTCACGACGGCGCTCGGTCTTGCGGGCGGGGCCGTCGGGGCAACCTGGTATGTGACCAACCGCGTCAGTCCCGAACCGCGCCGCTCGTTTATGGATAGCTATACGTTTACCCCATGGGAACTGGGCATCCCTTTTGAGACCGTCAGTTTTGTCGCCCGCGATGGATTACGCCTGCGTGGCTGGTGGCTGGTTCACGAGGCACCTCGCGGTGTGGTGATCGGGTGCCACGGGCACGGTGGCACCAAAGATGATCTGCTCGGCATTGGCTCGCAGCTCTGGCAGGCCGGGTATAGTGTGCTGGTTTTTGATTTTCGCGGGCGCGGTGACTCAGATCCTTGGCCGCAGACATTGGTGAGCCGCGAGGTTGACGATCTGCATGCCGCCGTTGCGTTTGCTGCCGAGCGTGCGCCAGCGTTGCCCATTGGTGTCGTCGGGTTCTCGATGGGTGCCGCGGTCGCACTGCTCGCCGCGGCGAGTGAGCCACGCATTGCGGCAGTTGTCGCCGATAGTGCCTTTACCTCAGGCAGCGATGTGGTCGCGCACGGCATTCGTGCAACCCTGCGCATTCCTGCCGCTATGCTGGTGATTGCCGCCGACGAGCTTGTCCATCGCCGCCACGGGTATCGCTTTAGCCATGTGCGCCCGCTCGATGCGATCAGCCAGCTTGCCCCTCGCCCGGTGATGATCATCCACGGCCAGGACGATAGCCTCGTGCCAGTTGCCCACGCCCACCGCCTCTATGCGGCGGCCAGTGAACCACGTACCCTCTGGGTTGTGCCAGGGGTCGAACACTGCGGCGGCTATTTTCTTGACCGGCCTGAGTATTGTCACCGTGTCCGTAGCTTCTTCGCTCAATATCTGGGTAGTCTCAGTTGAAATTCGATCTTTTGACGCTCTTCCCGGCAATGTTTACCGGGCCATTGACCGAAAGCATCCTCAAACGGGCGCAGCAGGCCGAACACATTACGGTGCAGATGCACAATATTCGTGACTGGGCCACCGACCGCCATCGCACCGCCGACGATGCCCCCTATGGAGGCGGCGCGGGTATGGTGATGAAAGCCGAACCGCTGGCCGCCGCGATTCGCGCCGTGCGTGGCGATGAAGCGCCACCGGTGATTCTGCTCAGCCCTGATGGCGAACCTTTTACCCAGGCGCTCGCCCACGAGTTGGCGACCTACCCGCGCCTGCTGCTCGTCTGTGGGCACTATGAGGGCGTCGACGAACGGGTACGCGAGCACCTGATCACCCGCGAAATCAGCATTGGCGATTATGTCCTGACGGGCGGCGAACTGGCCGCGATGGTCATCGTTGATGCCGTTGCCCGCCTGGTACCGGGCGTCATTGATGCCGCGTCGATCACCGAAGAGAGTCACAGCGACTCTCTGCTCGAATACCCACACTACACTCGCCCTGCCGTCTGGGACGGGCACGCCGTGCCGCCGGTCTTGCTGTCGGGGCACCACGGCGAAGTCGCTCGCTGGCGTCGCCAGGAACGCCTGCGTCGTACCTGGCTGCGTCGGCCCGATTTGCTTGAACGTGCCAATGCGGCTGGCTTGCTCACCGACACCGACCGCGCCTTTCTCGCATCATTGCAAGCGCCGGATTGAACAGTTGCGGAAACATTGTTATGCCATATCACCTTGAAGTTGTCGTCGCCGCCGGTTTAGAAAGCCTTGCCCGTGAAGAGATCCAGCGCCTTGGGCGGGGCACACGTCTCGCACCAGGTCAAACTCCGGGTGTTCTGACCGTCCACTACGATGGCTCCTTGCAACGGCTCTTTACGTTGCGCCTGGCAACCTCGGTCTACCTGGTCAAACACTTCGCCATTCCCCGCCCGCGCGCCCTGCTTGGCGATCAGCATCTGCGCACCGCCCTGGGGCTTGCCGAAACAGCGCTGAACCTCCATCCTCGCGGCAGCTTTCAAACGCTCTATCTCAGTGCCGCCGGTGCAGAATCTTCCGTCCTGACACGGCTCAAAGATGAACTGAGCACGAGCCTCGGGCTACAACTCGGGCAAGAGGATGGCGATCTGCTCGTGCGCTTGCGGCGCGGCACAGGCGGGCATGGCTGGGATCTGCTCGTACGCCTGACGCCACGGCCATTGGCAACCCGAGCGTGGCGCGTCTGCAATCGCGAGGGGGCGTTGAATGGCCCGGTCGCCCATGCGATGGCCCTGCTGACCCACCCAGAACCCGATGACCTCTATCTCAACCTGGGATGCGGCTCCGGGACACTGCTGATCGAACGGCTGCAACTCGGTCGAACCCAACGCGCCATTGGCTGCGATACAAACAGTGAAGCCCTGGCATGCACCCGCACCAACCTTGAGGCGGCCAAGCTAATGGATCGCTGCGAAATCACGCCCTGGGACGCCCGGAAGTTACCGTTGCCGGATGGCAGTGTTAATGTCATCACCGCCGATCTGCCCTTTGGTCATCTGGTCGGCAGCCACAACGAAAACCTTGAGCTCTACCCGGCACTCTTGCAAGAAGCCGCTCGGGTTGCCCGCCCCCACGCCCGCTGCGCCCTGCTCTCGCACGAAGTACGCCTGATGGAACACCTGCTCGCAACGATGACCACCTGGCGCCTCATCGAGAACCTGCGGGTAGATCTCGGTGGGCTCTACCCACGGATCTTTCTGCTACGCCGCACCAACCAGAGCGTCTGAGACGTGCAAAGCCGCTGCTTGACGCACAAAAAAGCCAGCTACGCTGACTTTTTTGTGTGTCAAGCAGCGGCTTATAACGCGGCTTCGCCACCCTTCGCCTCGATGAGGGCAGTCTGGTTACGTTCCACAACCCCGCGCAACGACAACAGCAACGCATTGAGCCGTTCCATCTCACGACGCTCGATCTCGGTGATGCGCGCAATATGCGTCTGATCAGTCACCTCCATCTTGGACACTGTTGCCGTCAGACGTTGCTCGATCTCGCGAATATAGCTATCAATCCGTTCTAGCCAATTGGTCAACTGACGCAAATGCTGCTCATCGGCCTCTTGCAAATCACCAATCTTCTCATCAGCCTGCTGCCGCACATCCTCCAACCGCTCCTGATTCATCAAAAAGCGCTCGGTCGAAATACGCTCGATGCGCTTAATTTCGGCATTGATATCAGGAAACTTGCTAGCAATTTCGGTAATCTGTCCGGGAAGGGTTTCAGCAAAGAGATTGACATGCTGGCGGATCTCATCAATGCGTTCAATGCGCGAGGCATGCTCTTGCAACACGGGGAAGACATCGGCCACCAGTTGTTGCGCTTCAACCGCCTGACGGCGCAGGCTCTGCTTCTCAATTTGCAACTCGTCATTGACGCGGCGAACTTCTTGCACCGTCGCGGTGTCAGCCTCACGCAGGCGGTCGAGTTGAAGCAAAATCTGGCGCTGGCGATCATCAAATTCCTTCAGCTGCGCCTGAAGCGACGGGATCTGCTGCTCGACATGCTCAACCCGCCCGAGCCATGAGGCAATATAATCACGATCAGTCTTGCGGGCTTCAGCAATCTGCTGGATCTGCGTCTGAAGATCGCGAATCGGGCGCACCCCTTCGTCAATCTTGACCAGCGCCCCGGCGACCTCTTTGCGCAAATTCGTCACATCGCGACGAACGGTCTCGGTTGCCTGGGCAACCTCATTCGTATGGCGCTCAAAAAGGGTCTGAACCTGGGTCACCATACCCTCAGTCTTCCGCACCTGCTCAACTACCAGATTATATTTGTTCGTCTGCTCTTTGATCAAGCGACGGAGTTCATCGATCTGGCCCTGGAGATAAACAACCTGCGATTGCGCATGCGAACGCAACCGCTCTTCTTCATATTTGACCGTCAAATCAGGATTGGTCATACAAACACCCTTCGCTATCGTAACGCCGCAAGAGCCTGCGGCAAATCAATGTTGCCATCATAAAGCGCTTTACCCACGATGGCCCCTTCGACCCCCAGCAAGGCAAGGCGCTGCAAATGGGCAATCTCGGCGATGCCCCCGCTCGCAATCAAGGCAGGCCCATTGGGATCGAGCAGTGCCGCCATCGCTTCAAAATTCGGCTCGGTCAGGGTACCATCACGGCTAATATCGGTATAGATAATGCGTTGCACCCCGAGGTCAGCCATACGACGTACCAGATCAGTCGCCCAGACGTCCGCCGTTGCGAGCCAACCGGCGGTTGCCACCTTGCCATTGCGGGCATCCACGCCAACAATGACCCGTTCAGCAAACCGTTCAAGCAGGCGGGAAACAAGTGCAACATCTTCAACCGCCGCCGTCCCAAGAATGATTCGCTCAACCCCAAGGTTCAGCACGGTCTCAATATCGTGGTCGCGGCGCAACCCGCCCCCCAGTTGCACCGGGATCGTCACGGCCCGGACAATCGCACGCACGGCCTCAAGATTGGTCGGTTGACCATAGCGCGCTCCATCAAGGTCAACGACATGCAAACGGGACGCCCCCTGGGCCTCCCACTGGCGTGCCATTGCTGCCGGATCATCGCTATAGACGGTCGTCTGGGCAAAATCACCCTGAAAGAGCCGCACACAGCGCCCATCTTTCAGATCAATCGCAGGTATGATTTCCATTAGCTGTTTGAGGTAGTGGCAGGAGGCTCGGCCCGTCCAGAGTCAGGCCCCCCACCAGATATTCCATGCCTATGGGCAGCAAAGTTGACAAAATTACGCAGCAACTGGAGCCCATAGCGTCCAGATTTTTCAGGATGAAACTGCACCGCAACCAGATTGTTGCGGATAAGCACCGACGGAAAACCCAGGCCATAATCGGTCTGACCGGCGACCACTGCAGGATCATCGACTGCGCAATAGTACGAATGGACAAAATAGAAATCAGTGCCATCGGGAATCCCCACAAACAGGGGATGAGCGGCGAAAGCCGGGCGATAGTGAACCTGATTCCAGCCGATCTGCGGGATCTTGCCCGCCTCGTCAGGTAACCGTTGCACGGCACCTCCAACAACCCCGAGGCAGGCGTGATCACCAAATTCAGTGCTTGTCGCAAGCAAAACCTGCATCCCAACACAGATCCCCAGGAAGGGGCAACCACTTGCCACCAGGTCGGGCAACACTGTGGCCATCCCCATCTGTTGCAGGCTCTGCATGGTATCCGCCGTTGCACCGACACCGGGCAACACCACGGCATCTGCTTGTGACAGATCCTCGGGGCGCTCGGTCACAAAGAGATCCGCCCCAACCGCCTGCAAGGCCCGCACTGCATTGGGCAGATTGCCTGCCCCATAATTAATCACGGCAATTTTCATACGCTAGCCTAACAGCGGGTGACGTGCCCGCAAGGTCGTGATAATCTGCTCGATCTCCTCCATCGGTTCCGGCGAAGACATCGCTCCAATCGGATCAGGCCCTGGTGACAGGCCGAGCAATTGACGGAGTGAAGCAACGACACAGGCACTCAAGGCTTCCAGATTATAACCACCCTCGAGCACCATCACCATCCGACCATCACACAACTCATCAGCCAGATCAAGCATTTGTCGATTCAAGGCCGCAAAACCATCAACCGAGAGCATCATCGGCCCGAGTGGATCAGACCAGTGCCCATCGTACCCAGCCGAAACCATGATCAACTCGGGCTGAAAACGCTGCAACGCAGGGGTAATGACCTCGCGGAAGACCGTGGCATACCCACGATCGCCTGTCCCAAAGGGCAACGGCACATTGAGTGTTTGACCTAGTGCATCAACGCGATCACCCATTTCGGCCAGGCTACCGGTTCCAGGGTAAAAAGGGGCCGCATGGGTCGAACAGAAGAGCACATGCGGATCGTCGTAGAAGATATCCTGGGTACCATTGCCATGATGTACATCATAATCAACAATGGCAACCCGTTGTACCCCGAGTTGACGCTGCGCATAGCGTGCCGCAACTGCAATATTATTGATCAGGCAAAAGCCCATCGCCTGCCCAGGGGTCGCGTGATGCCCTGGTGGGCGCACCAGCGCAAAAGCATGGCGCACACTTGAACCAGCCACCGCCTCGACCGCCCCAACCGCTGCCCCGGCAGCAAGGCACGCAACGTCCCACGAGTCCGCAGTCACATAGGTATCTGAGTCAAACTGCCCCCCACCATAGCTTGCCATCTGGCGCACCAACCGCAACAGACGCGGCGTATGCACCGCTTCGAGCCACGCCTCAGCGGCAGGTTGAGGGAAACGATGTTGCAACTGTTGATGCAAACCCGACCGCGTGATCGCCTGCCGAATCGCTACAAGACGTGATGCTATCTCTACATGACCATGCCATGTATGGGCATCAAAAGACGGATCAGTGAGAATGACACTACTGCTCATCGGCACTCCCTATCACCAGTGTAGCGATATCTGTCATATTCGTATTGTACCGCACATCAGCCCAGACCGACACATGCTCACTTGCACCCCTAAGACGATTGCCTCTTCCCTTTATGCACCCCGTCAGGCCGGCGGAAGATCCCCATGCGCCCATACCGTCAGCGTAAATGGTCTGTCAACGAAGTTTTCTTCTACCAACGGGGGCTTCGACAGGCTCAGCCTTCGTCCGTTCGCAACGCCCATCGTCCGCCGTTGGCTGAGCTTGTCGAAGCCAAGCCCGAGAGCAGAAACCTTAGGTTACAGACTAGTAAATTGACGTTACACACTACGTATCTAAAGCTCAAAACAATAGACCCCGAACGGGGCCAGTTCAAGCTGGCGGATGCTCGCTGCTTCGGTATGCGGGGCACCAAATGGTGCAAGCCCAAGCCGATCCACGAGTTTGCCCCGCTTCCAACGCCCTGGCAGTTCAATGGTCGCTGTGATCGGTATCGCTCCTGTGTGCATCACCCCTAACAACCGCCGTCCCGCATATTCACGGATCACAAGCATCACCTGCGATCGATCACAGCGCACGTCGCGAAACAAAGCACGACCATACCGTAACGCTGGCTCGGCCTGCCAGAGTTTCAGCAAAGCCCGCACAAACGCCTCGTCGTGGCGCTCCTGGCCCATCCAGAGTGAGGGAATAAAGCCGCAGATGACCATGCCTGCTAGCATCATCCGACTCAAGCGCGAGCCACGCAAACCATCGGCCAGCGGGTTGATCAGGGCTGTGTCGTGACTCTCGGTAAAACCGATCCGGGCCGCACCCCATGGACGTGTCTGGAACAGATCATCCAGATAGACCCCAAGCTCGGCTGCTTCCAGGCGTTGCAGCGCGGTATGCACAAACATATGATGCGCTGCATAATCATAGACGCCATCACACACGGCGCTCGAAGCCGCTCCCGCGTGCGTCGAGAAGAGGGTGAACGCCCAACCCCGTTCGGCAAACGTGCGACGGACATCGCTCAACCAGGTGAGCGGAATCAGCGCGTGATCGCTGGCATGCCCTGGCATCGAACGTTTCCAGTTGGCAAACGGACTGTATGGCCCCAGGGCACGAAACCCATCAAGCTGAAAGGTCTCGGCCAGGTGACAAACATGATCGAGCAACAACGCTTGCAGTTCGCTGTTGTGCCAATCAAGATAATAGCCGCCAGGATACGCCACAGCCCCGGGGTGTCGACTCACCGCCGGTACCTCCTCAGGCTCAGACCATGCGAGGCGGCCCATTTCGTCACGCACAAACCAGTCGGGATGCTCATGAACATACCGTGACAAAGGGGTACACCCCTGCAAGGGGAGGTCAAGGATGACCTTCACCGCTCGTTCATGCGCCCGTGCCACCAGGTAGCGCAGATCGGCATCGGTTCCCTGAGCAGGCGCAAGCGTCGCAAGATCGGAAAAGGCATCAGCTTGACTATCGTCAGTGTGGATCGGGCGCAAAACGAGCGTCCCGATCCCCAGGTCAGCAAGCCGATCCATTTCATGGGCCAGGACTGCTAAGCCGCCATGCAATACTGCACTGGTCGTATAGATCGCCGTTCGCTCAAACCGATCAACCTGCGGTCCATACATATCAGGGCGAGTCACCTGGGCAAAACGCTCAC
Organism: Candidatus Chloroploca mongolica; assembly: GCF_004762035.2. Taxonomy (GTDB): domain Bacteria; phylum Chloroflexota; class Chloroflexia; order Chloroflexales; family Chloroflexaceae; genus Chloroploca; species Chloroploca mongolica. The sequence continues at coordinate 30,189 of NZ_SIJK02000018.1, forward strand.
GCGCTTTCGGCCACGCTTCATCAAGCAAGAGGAGATACTGCGCGCCAACCTCAAGTCGTTCGTTCGCTTCAAGCGCACCCACAACGCCAACCTCGTGAGCAAACGAGACGGCATCCACCCAACCCGGTGTTCCTTCGACAAAGGGCACTGCGGCATCGGTCATGCTGTCGTACCAACAGAGCAAGGTCTGATCTGGAAGGCCCCCATGCATTGCGAGCAGGCCAATGCCCTGCGTTGGCGCAGGCTCAAACGCTCCCCCACCACGCAGGCCCGGCGCAAAAACTCGTCGCGGCAAGACATCCCGTCGCTGGGTACTCGCGAGATCGAGCGGTACCCGTGGGCGCACACTATTGCCAGGTGCCTCGACGCGACACTGCTGCGGGTTGCCCACCCGTACGTTCGGCAACCAGAATCGCAAGCCATAGATCCGTACTGCATCCAGGCCAACATTCTCGATCTGCACCGAACGCTTCACCAGATCACCACGCAAGGTGTAATACTCTCGCACCTTCAGTGGCCCCAACCCGATCGCGATCATCATCTCTAACACATCATCACGCTCAGCCAGCGTGTGCCAGAGAAACCGCGGAAAGGAACGCGCCGCTGTCCATCCTGTTACATGGCCAAGCGCAAGATCCAGGCCCGTTTGAAGCGGCCCATGCCCCAGTACATTCAAACCACCAGGACGTGCCAGCACAACCAGAGCGCCATTCTCACGCGACCAGCCAAGCTCAAGGAAGGCGGTGCGCAAACGCACTTCACTACCTGTCTCGATCAGATCGCCTTGCACAATGCTATGCCCTGGTTCTAGATCTTCCGCTCGAACAAAGCGAGCGGGCGATCAGCAAAAGAGTGTTCATCCGGTTTAGGTGCTCAAGCATGATGAACTCAGGTTTTATTATAGCATCCCGACCCTATATATATATGGCGAAGCCGACCTGCGCCGGTTGGCTCATGCCATAAAGGTGGCCTATCGCAAACTACGAGCCAAGCCGTTTAGCGCACCTACGCTAAAGCGGATAGGAGAAGTTGCGGTAGGGAGGGTCTCAGGGAGGGCAAGTCCTCCCTGAAAAATGCACTACGTACCCACTCAATGCCGCAAGCGCAGCTTGCAAGCATTGAGAAGACCATCACGGCGACGGCAGAAGATGCCAACCCCCCCCCTGGTTAGGGTTGTTATCTGTACAGACCGCCCCTGGAAAGTGAGGTAGAATATCATCAGTCATATGAAAGGAGATTGCTGACCATGCAAGAAAAGATAGATGTGCTCCTCATTGGGGGTACCGTGGTGACGATGGATGCCAACTGGACAATCATTGCCGATGGTGCCGTGGCGGTGAAAGATAAACGAATCCTCGCCGTTGGCCCAACCCCGATGATCGTCGACCAGTATAGCGCAGACACGATCATTGATTGCGCCGGGTGCGCGATTATGCCCGGTCTGATCAATGCCCACGCGCACGTCCCAATGAGTCTGTTGCGCGGGATGGTTGCCGATCAGCAACTGGACGTCTGGCTCTTTGGTTATATGTTCCCTGTCGAGAGCCAGTTTGTTGATGCTGAGTTTTCCTATGTCGGTACCTTGCTCTCGTGTGCCGAGATGCTCCGTGGGGGCACGACGACCTTTGTTGATATGTACTATTTTGAAGAGGAGGTCGCCCGCGCCGCCGACGAGTCCGGTATGCGCGCTATCTGCGGGCAGACCGTGATGCGCTTGCCCACGCCCGATGCCGCCTCGTTTGACGAGGGTATCGAGCGCTCACGTCGCTTTATGGAAGCCTGGCATACCCACGAGCGCATTGTGCCGACAATTGCCCCGCACGCTCCTTATACCTGCACCGACCAGATCTACCATGAAGCCTCGGCGCTCTGCAAGGCTTTTGGCGTACCACTGATTACCCATCTCTCGGAAACGGCCCGCGAGGTCGAAGAGAGCATCCGTGATCGCGAGGTGACCCCGATTCGCTATGCCAAGCGTGTCGGGGCCTTTGATGTGCCCTGCATTGCCGCCCATTGCGTCCACGCTACCGAAGATGATATGCGCCTCCTCCGCGAGGCTCAGGTCGGCGCAGTGCCATGTCCAACAAGTAACCTCAAACTTGCTAGTGGCATCGCGCCCATTCGCCGCCTGATCGAAGTCGGCGTACGCACGGGCCTCGGTACCGATGGGCCGGCTTCCAATGATGACCAGGATATGTTTACCGAGATTCAGCTCGCTGCGCTGCTCCCCAAAGGTGTCAGCGGCGACCCAACTGCCGTGCCCGCCCGCGATGCGCTCGCCATGGCAACCTGCTGGGGTGCCCGTGCGATCCATCTCGACCATTTGACTGGCTCGCTTGAGCCCGGCAAGCAGGCTGATATCGCGGTCGTGGGGCTCGGACGCTTGCATAGCGCACCACGCTACACCTACAGTAACGATGCGATCTATTCGCACCTCGTCTATGGTGCCCGCGCCGCCGATGTGCGCGATGTTTTCGTTGATGGTCGAGCACTCTTGCTCAATGGTGCCCTGCAAACGCTTGATGAAGAGGCGATCCTGCGCCAGTCACAGGTGATCGCCGAACGCATCAATGCCTTCCTCGCCAGCCGTGAACGCGACCTGCTCGCCAAGATTATTGCCCTCGGTGGGGTCGAACAGGCCGAGATCTTTGAGATCCAGGTCAAGGCGCACCTCGATAGTGAGGCCGCCGTTGGAGTGCTGCTCAAGAGCCCCGAGATTACGATTAGCAAGCAGAGTGTGCGTACCCAGTACGATACGTACTTTCTTTTCCAGAATGAGGAACGCATCCGCATTCGTGAAGATCATCGCACCGATCCCGGTGCACGTCCCGAACCCAAGTATACGATCACCCTGGTCGCCGAAGCCGTTCGTGGCGAATATCCGCACGCGATCGTGCTCTCACGGGCACGCTACACAGCCCCTGCCGATCACAGTGCCCGTTTTTATCGCGAGTATTTCCAGCCCGACCGAGTTCACGAACTCGAGAAGCAGCGCCGACGCTGGCGGATTCTCTACAAGGGCTATGATTTTGCCCTCAACCTCGATACGCTCGCCGACAGCGCTGACCCTGGCCCCTACCTCGAAATTAAAGCCCGTACATGGAGTAGCCGTGACGCCGCTCACCGGGCCACGTTGATTGGTGAACTTCTGACGCTCGCCGGTCTCAACGAGCGCAATCTGGTCAAGCAAGAGTATGTAGAGATGGGGTAACGGGGTGAAGAAGACCAGTATCTATCTGCTTGGCCTCACGGGAGGTGTCGCCTGTGGCAAGAGTACGGTACTCAAGCTGCTGGAGGAACTTGGTGCCCAAGCGCTCGACGCTGACCAGGTAACCCATCGTGTCCAGGTGCCCGGCACCCCTGTCTACGAACAGATCCTGGCTGCCTTTGGCCCCGGGATTGTGCCTGCCCCTGGCGCACCAATCGATCGACGGCAACTGGGATCGCTTGTCTTCAGCGATCCCGCCCGCCTGCGCGAGCTCGAGCAGATCGTCCACCCGGCAGTGCGCACCGAAATCCGCGCCTTCCTCGACACGGCTGGTACTGCAACGCCCCCACCAGGCTTTGCACGCCCAGTTGTCGTGCTCGACGCCATCAAACTGATCGAGTCAGGCTGGATCAACGAATGTGACCAGGTCTGGGTCGTCACCTGCCCCGAAGACCAGCAGATCGCCCGCCTCATGGCCACCCGTGGCTTCAACGAAGCCGAAGCCCGCCAGCGCGTCAGCGCCCAGGTACCCCAGGCAAACCGCTTGCCCTACGCGACGGTCGTTATCGACAACAGTGGCTCACTGACCACCCTACGCGCCCAGGTGGAAGCCGCCTGGGCGTCCACCCCCCCGTAGGGGCACGGCTTGCCCGTGCCCGCATCGCCCCGCGTAGGGGCACGGCGCCGCCGTGCCCCTACAGCCGCCGTGCCCCCACCGCCGTGCCCCACCGACGCCCCCGTAGGGGCACGGCTTGCCCGTGCCCCCGCCGTGCCCCCGCCGTGCCCCGCCGCCGTGCCCCTGCCCGCCCCCGTAGGGGCACGGCGGCGCCGTGCCCCTACGGGAGGGTGCTCCACGCAGGGCGTCGCTTCTCAAGAAAGGCCCGCAAGCCCTCTTGCCCCTCGGCACTGGTACGAGCAGCAGCAATCGCGCCTACCACATAATCACGCGCTTCGATTGGTGACAGCATGCTGACGGCGGCAACGAGAGCCTTGGCTTCAGCCACCGCCTGCGGGCCACAGGCCAGATACGCTTCGATCGCACGCGCAACCGCCGTCTCAAGTTCGCTTTCGGGGACAACTTCATGCACCAGGCCAATTGCCAGCGCATGCTGGGCCGAAAAACGCTGCGCACTGGTAAAGAGCGCACGGGCATGGCCCAGGCCAATTTTGGGTATCACGTAGCGCGCAATGACCGCCGGCAGCAAGCCCAGGCGGGCCTCGGTAAAGCCAAAAGTGGCCGTCTCAGTGGCGATCACCATGTCGCAACAGGCAACCAACCCGACCCCACCACCAAGTGCTGCGCCATGCACACACCCGATCACCGCCTGGGGCAATTCATTGAGGGCGGCCAGCATCGCATCAAGATATCCGGCATCCTCAAGATTCTCTTCATGACTAAAAGCCATGCTCGCCTGCATCCAGTGTAGATCGGCCCCGGCACAAAAAGCCGCACCCTCACCCCGCAAGACGAGCACGCGCACCGAACGATCCCGTGACAACCCGGCGCACACCTCGCGCAGCGCGGCAATCAACGCCGCATTGAAGGCATTGCGCACCTCGGGGCGACGTAGCGTCAGCGTTGCCATAGCACCATCACGCGTCAATTCAAGCATAGTGACGTGACCCTGATGATGAAAAGTGCTTGAACCCCTTAAAACTCTCCCGCAAAATGGCAGGCGGCCCAGTGACCTTTGCGTTTCTCTTCAAACACCGGATCCTGTTCTTTGCAGATATCACGGGCAATCCAGCAACGGGGATGAAAGCGGCATCCCTGCGGCGGATTGATCGGACTCGGCACATCGCCCTGTAACACAATGCGATCACGGCGCGTCGTTGGATCAGCACTCGGAATCGCCGAGATCAACGCTTTGGTGTAAGGATGCAATGGCTCACGGAAGAGATCATCACGGCCTGCCAGTTCGACCATCTTGCCGAGATACATTACGCCAACGCGATCACTGATGTGCTCAACAACGGCCAGGTTGTGGGCAATGAAGAGATAGGTGAGGCCAAATTCACGCTGTAGATTCTTGAGCAGATTCAGCACTTGCGACTGGATCGACACATCGAGCGCACTGACTGGCTCATCACACACGACCAGCTTGGGTTCCATGATCAATGCCCGCGCAATACCAATGCGCTGACGCTGCCCACCCGAAAACTCGTGCGGAAAGCGGTTCATCTGATTGGCATGCAGCCCCACCCGCCCGAGCACTTCGCGCACCCGTTCACGACGCTCAGCCGAAGAGCCGATATTATGGATCACCAGACCCTCGGCGATGCTCTCACCAACCGTAATGCGGGGATCGAGCGAAGCGTAGGGATCCTGGAAGACAATCTGCATATCGCGGCGCAGCAACTTCATCTGACGACTGCCAGAGCGGAGAACATCTTTGCCCTCAAAGAGCACTTCGCCCGACGTTGCTTTTTCAAGGCGCAGCACGGTACGACCCGTCGTCGTCTTGCCACAACCGCTCTCGCCCACCAGACCAAGCGTCTCGCCGCGTTTGACGACAAAACTCACCCCGTCAACCGCTTTGACCGTCGCCACCGTCCGGCGCAACACACCACCTTTGATCGGAAAATGCTTTTTCAGATCATTCACTTCAAGCAACACATTGGGATCTGCTGGCGCAGATGTTGGTACTGTTGTCATACGTCTTCTTCCTCAACCTACCATCATTCAAACAACCAGCAACGCACCTTGCGTCCATGTTCGAGCGAGACCATCGGGGGTGCCTCATCGCACTTCTCGAACCGATGGCTGCACCGCGAGGCAAAGCGACACCCTGTCGGCGGATTGATCAGGCTCGGTACCGTACCGGGAATGACGGCGAGCTCCTCGCGCACCTCACCGAGCACCGGCATCGAATTGAGCAACCCGACCGTATAGGGATGTTTCGGTTCAGCAAAGATCGCCCTGACACTGGCATACTCGACCACCTGACCGGCATACATCACGATCACATTGTCAGCCATTTCGGCAACAACACCCATATCATGGGTGATCAGGATAATCGCGGTATCAATCTTTTCGCGCATCTCGCGCATCAGATCGAGGATCTGGGCCTGGATCGTCACATCAAGCGCCGTCGTGGGTTCATCAGCGATGAGCAACTCGGGGGTACAGGCGAGCGCCATGGCAATCATCACACGCTGGCACTGCCCACCCGACAACTCGTGCGGATACTGGCTCATCCGGCGCGCCGGGTCAGGCAAACCCACCATCGTCAACAACTCGATGCACCGGCGATCGGCCTCGTCGCCCGTCAAACCCTGGTGAATATTGAGCGTCTCGGTGATCTGAGCGCCGACACGAAAGACAGGATTGAGCGCGGTCGTCGGCTGCTGAAAGATCATCGAGATCCGGTCACCCCGAATCTTGCGCATGTCCTCTTCGCTCTTGGCCAGCAGATCCTCGCCATCAAAGATCATACGCCCCTCGACCACACGACCAGGGCGGCTGATCAAGCGCAAAATCGAGAGTGACGTCACACTCTTGCCCGAACCACTCTCCCCGACAATACTGAGGGTCTCGCCACGTTTGACTTCAAAGTCAACGCCATCTACGGCCTGCACAACCCCTTCATCGGTAAAAAAATGGGTCTTGAGGCCCTCTACGCGCAACAAAATGCGCTTGTCACTACTATCAACTGCTTGTTGAACCCGTGCAGACGTCTCTGGTGCGGTAGCCACAGACTCTTATCCTCTCTGGCGCGGATCAAGCGCATCACGCAGACCATCACCGATATAGTTAATCGCAATCGAGCAGAAGAGAATGGGCAAACTAGGAATCAATGGCATCCAGGGATGCTGAAACATATAGCTCTGTGCAAAGGAAAGCATGTTACCCCAGGTTGGCGTCGGATCTTGAATCCCGAACCCGAGAAAACTGAGTGCCGACTCAGCTACGAGCGTCGCATTGATGCCAAGGGTAAAGTCGACAATCATCGGTGGTAACGCATTAGGGAAGACGTGACGACCAAGGATGCGCACATTCGAAGCCCCGAGCGCACGTGACGACTCGATATAGACATTCTCACGCACCGAAAGTACCATCCCGCGCATCAGACGGGCGGTTCCGGTCCACCCAAAGAGCGAGAGTACCAGGATGACGGCAAAAATAATGCGCGCCTCACGTGGACTCACGGCAAAAATCCAGGCCAGAAAGTTCGCAAAGAAATCTGGTATTGGAATACTGTTAATATTCTGTACCAGAATCGAAGACATAATCAGCAAAAGGAGCAGGGTTGGAAACGTTGCGACCACCTCAAGGGTACGGCTAATGGCAATATCCACCCAACCACCAAAATATCCTGCAATCATCCCAAGCAGAATCCCGATGGTCGAGGCAATCAAGGTCGCAAAAAAGGCCGTCCCGAGTGACACCCGCGATGCATAGAGCAAACGGGTATAGAAATCGCGCCCCAGGTGATCGGTGCCAAAAAGCCGGAAATTACCCTGCGAGTCGACGGTAAACGGGGGTACAAAGCGGGTCTGCAAATTGGGCGCATCACGGGGAAAGGGAGCAATCACAGGGGCAAGCGCAGAAATGATCACCAGCATCACCAGCAAGACCAGGCTAACGACGGCAATTTTATGCTTGCGAAAGCGACGGAGCACAATTTGCCATTGCGTTTCTGATGGTGCTCGTGAGGTCTCGTCACCTGGTACAACTGTGGTTGTTGCAGTCATCCACTCTTTTCCTTATGCAAGGTTTCAGGCTACTGTAGAGTTCAGGGCTATGCACCGCGTTTTGTGACGCACGATCTGCCCCCTGATCCCTGAAACCTTGTCTTATATACACATTTAACCCAAACGGATCCGGGGATCAACGATCGTATACAAAATATCGGTGATCAGAATACCGATCAACAGCAACACCACATTGATAAAGAGCAGGGCCATGACCACATTGTAATCATTACGCCCAAGCGCATCAATAAAGAGCCGCCCGAGGCCAGGCCAGTTAAAGACCGACTCGGTGATCAATGCGCCGCCAAAAAGGGCCGCAAGCACACCAGCCAGCAGGGTCACAAACGGGATCAGCGAGTTCCGCAGGGCATGCTTGGTAATCACAACCTGTTCACGGACACCCTTCGCACGGGCGGTACGTACATAATCCTGCTGCAATACTTCAAGCATACTGCCCCGTACAAAGCGGCTCCAGCCAGCAATATTGATAAACGTGAGCACGCTAACCGGCATCAAGAAGCGCAGGAAACGGTCGAGGAACGAACCAGCCTCCACAGTGCCAATCCAGGGAATGGTATAGTCGCGCACACCGACGGCATCGCCAGGGGGCAAAAAGGGCAAACCGGCCCGTTGGGCCAGAATCGAAAAGATCAGAATCGCAAAAATACCAAAGACAAAACTGGGTAACGAGGAACCAATGAAGGCAATCGTCGTCATCGTATAGTCAAAGCGTGAATACTGCTTGACCGCCGAGTAGATCCCGATTGGGACGCCGATCAGGATCGCGAAGAGAATCGAAGCCCCCATCAGCGAGAGCGTATAGGGCAGACGGGTTGCGATCAGGTCACTTACGGGGCGATCACGCAAAATCACCTGACTCACCCCAAAATCCCCAAAGAAGACCCCACGACTCACGCGGCGCCCCTCGAGTTCGGCTAGGGTCAAGTAATCAGCACAACCCTCTTCCACCAGTTCAAACGTACCATCAGGATAGACCAGGCGCACCTGCCCGGGCGTCTGACAGCCAATCGCCCAGTCAGCGCCGATCGAACCAAAGAGCGGGCCTGAGGGCCAACCGATCAGCCAGCGCGTAAAGCGAAAGGGCAGATAGACATCAAGATCAAAGCGCTGTTGCACGCGCTGAATATCAGCCTGATTGATCCGATCCTGCCCCGAATTCTGACGTTCAGCCAGCAACGCATCAACAGGGCCACCAGGGACGAGATAGAGCAACCCATACGAGAGCAGAGCCGCGACAATCGTCACCACAAACATCTGAAAGATGCGTCGAACAAGAAATGCTACCATCGCCAACCCATTCGCCCTGGTCCCATGTGGTCGTAGACCTTGCATCGTCCAGGCTTGATCACAAACTTCCGCCTGTACGTCATTCGTAGGCGCGGCTGCCAGAGGCAAAGCCCCTGGCAGCCGCTTACGTTACCCCATACCCCCAGATACGCGTGAGGCACAACTTTTACCTGACGTTCAGGTTGAAGTCGATATGCTCCCAGGTCGAGCTTGCAATGGTAAAGGCCTGAACATCACCAGCGACACCAGCCTGCAGCACCGTCTCGACCTCAGGTCCGGCACCCAGGGTCTCGGAACCAAGCACGTCAACCTCACCAGTCAGCAACTGGGCTACGGCCTGATTGGTATCGGCAATGAACTTGATCACAACCGTCTTGACCTCTGGCTCACCCAGGAAGAAGTTCGGGTTCGCACGGAAGGTCATGCTCTGACCCTTCTCCCAGCTCTCCAGGATGAAGGGGCCATTGCTCAACGGCTGCTCAACGATCTCGGGCAGGCTGCTCCACTCGCTAGCAGGCACATCAGCCAGCACGCGGCCATCGCTGATCTCCTGGTGCGACGGGTAGGCCCCAATCGGTGCCAGGAAGTAGGTCGGCCACTGCACGCCAGGATGATAGGTCACGGTGTAGCTGGTGTCGCTGCTGAAATCAATCTCAGCAATCGAGTTACAGGTAGCAAACGAGACCGCACCCGAGTCAGGGTCACAGTTGATGCTGTAGGCAAGCTCGAAGTCAGCCTGCTTGAGTGGCTCGCCATCTTCCCAGACCTGACCCTCAACGAAGTTGTAGGTCGCAACCAGTTGCTTGAGGGTGACTGTGCCGCTCTCATAGACAACCGTCTCACCATTGACGTCAACAACCGTCACGCCGGGGGCGAGTTCGACGGCTTCGCCATCAATATTCCAGACAATGTCGCCCGCCGTTACTTCAATGTCTTCGTTGGTCGCAAGACCAGACTCGATGGTTGAAAGCTCAGTCTGACCCTTGGCCTGATAGTCGTAGCTATACTCAGTGGCAAAGGGGTAGCTCAGCAAGAACGAAGCCGTACGCTGGACAGCAGCACTCTCGATCAAGCTCCAGAGCGTAGCCGGCTCCTGCGTAAAGCCAAGTACCACGGTGTCACCACCATCGGTGAGCGTCCACTCTTCGATGTTGGCGGTGTAGTATTCGGTCGGGTCGGCGATGAAGCCCTCAATGCGGTTGCTGGCAGCAGCAGCCTCAAGGCGGTTGAAGACGGGCAAGCTCACCATATCATTGGCGAACTCTTCCTGGACAATCGCGTACTGGCGGATGCGCTCGTCGCGATCAAGCGTATTGTTGGCAGCAACGATGGCCTGGCTGGCACGCTCGTTACACCAACCCATGTAGTTCTGACCTTCCCAGTTGTTATCGGGGGTCGGAATTTGGTTACAGGCATAGAGCGTACGGCCAGCGGGGTCAGTCTGACCAACCCAGGCAAAGGCACCAAGCTCGAAGTCGCGGCGCGCCAGGCCGGTGCTGCTGCCAAACCACCACGAGCCAGGGGCATAGGTCGGGATGACCTGGATGCCACACGCAGCCATCTGCTGAATAAAGACCGCCGACCAGGTCTGACGGAACTGGGCATTGGTGGTGGTGAAGCTCAGAGCGAGCGGATCACCATCAGCATTGGCACGAACCGGGGTTCCTGTCCAGCCAGCCGCCTCAAGCAGCGCCTGACCCTGCTCGGGATCAAACGGATAGGTAGTCACATCAGTGTTGACGGCCCAGTGGCTCTTGGGGATAAAGGTATCCATCAACAAGCCGGTCTGCTGCTCCTCATCAAGGAACGGATAGACCGAGGCAATCAACTCGGGGCGATTGGTGCAGTAGGCAATTGCCTGACGCACATTAATGTCACTCAAAACTGGGTGCGGGGTCGTAAACGCCCCACCCGTCACCGGCTCACCGGGCTCCGGCTCGGCAACTACGGTCTGCTCAACGACAACCGTCTCGCGTACCGGCTCAGCAGTCTGTACTACCACGACCGTCTCTCGCACAACCTCGGTCTGCGCTGCGCCACCACAGGCTGCGAGAATGGGAACCAATACCGCCAGTAGGGTCACTACGACAGCACGTCTGAAAGCAATACTCATCTTGGCTTTTCCCTCCGTTAACGAAACCGCTCTTCGAAACACACGTCGAACGGGGTGCTGCTTTACCGCGTATCTGGGGGAGATCTGGGTTCGCAGCCAGAACACTCGTCACTTTCGACAAGAGACCTCAGGATAACGCTGTTTCAGGAGTACGCGACCAAACCCACACAGCTGCCTGTCTGCAAGAGAGTGCATCATCTTCTGTGGGGGGTATCGTACGTGGAAACAACGGCCTTTGTAGTCTTATGCAGCGAGTTTCAAGTGTTTGGCACTAATTATACGTTGCAAGTAGGGCACTGTCAAAATTATTCGTACAGTTGTAAGAAGATTGTCACCACATCGGGGTCAAAATGGGCACCGACCTCTTCGCGAATCATGGCAATCGCCTTTTCGTGACGCCACGCCCGCTGATACGGGCGATCTGAGGTCACGGCATCATAAACATCGGCGACCGCAAAGATGCGGGCTGCAAGGGGGATTTCGAGGCCACGCAGGCCACGTGGATAGCCCGTGCCATTCCATTTTTCGTGATGGCAGTAGGGAATGTCGATCGCCTGTCGCAAGAAGGGGATCGGGCGCAAGAGTTCGTAGGCGTACCCTGGGTGCAGGTTGATCACATCACGTTCGGGTTCAGTTAATGGCCCCGGCTTGAGCAGAATCGCGTCGGGAATGCCCATTTTGCCAATGTCATGCAACAGGGCACCCCGTCTGATATGAACAATCTCTTCTTCACTGATCCCCATCGCACGGGCCATTTGCACCGTCATCTCGGTGACCCGTTGTGAATGGCCTTCCGTCTCTTTGTCACGCAATTCGAGCGCTCGCGACCAGCCTTCTAACGTGGTGTCGTACGCCAGCGTCACATCCAGGTTGGCCCGTTGCATCCGTTCAAAGAGTTCGGCGTTGTCAACCGCTACCGCTGCTTGCCCTGCCAATGTTTCAAGGAAATCGAGCCATTCCGATTCGAGCTCAAGGGGGGTGCGCTGAAAGACTTCGAGCACGCCTCGCACCTGGCCCTTGGCGATCAAGGGTACCACAATATAGACTTCAAAGCCTTCACCTACGATCAGGCTCTTCCGAAGAAAAATACTCGCAGGACTAGTCAGGTGTGGCTCAATGATCGTACGCCGCTCTAGGGCGGCCCGACCTGCCAACCCCTCGCCGATCCGTACCCGTGAGGTCAAGATCAACCCGGTACGAAAGCCGCGTCCAGTATGATATTCGAGCGTGAGGGTGTGCGGATGCAACAGCAACACGGCGGCTGCATCGACACCAAGCTGCTGGATCGTTTGCTCAACCAGAAAATCAAGCGTGAGCCGCACATCAAAGCTACTGGTGATCGCCCGATCAATGGAACGTAAGGAGGTTAGACGCTGCAACCGTCGTTCCGTCTGTTCGATTAAGGTTACCCGATAGAGCGTGCTCGCCGCAAGGTCGGCAATCGCCCCCACCAGCCGTGCCTCAGCTTCACTGATGGGGGCCGTCCGCCCAGCCCACAACACGCCGATGATCGTATCGTCGGTACGTAACGGGGCGCACACGCCCGCCTGCACGCCATTGAGATCGGCGGCTGGCTGAATGGAGGGGTCGTTCGCAAGGTCATTGCAGTGATACAACGCACCGGTCTCCATCACATGTCCGCTTACACCAACCCCTGCTGGAAGGCGGAGTCCGCGCAGATGCACCCACGGCCCTAGTCCGAGCTCAAAGACAGTCTCGCCACTCCGCGGGTCGCGCATCGCCAGAGCGGTCGCCTCGACCCCGACGAGAATGCAGGTCTGCGCCAGCAGGGTTGGTAGCAGTTCCAGGCGGCTGGAAGTATTGCGCATGGCATCAACTAATGTCAGCAGCGCCTGACGCTCGCGATCACGCTCAACCCGGCTCGTGATCTCCTGTTTGATCGCCACAAAATGGCTCAACTGATCATCCACCAGCACCGGGGTGATCGTCATCTCTTCGCTATAGAGGCTGCCATCTTTGCGCTTGTTGATCAGTTCACCACGCCAGACCTTTCCGCTCAACACGGTCTGCCACATCTCGGTATAAAAGGCCGTATCATGATGACCTGAACGCAACACCGACGTCTTGCGGCCCATAACTTCACCAATGTTATAGCCGGTCAAGGCCGTAAACGCAGGATTGGCCCACTCGATCATGCCATTGAGATCGGTGATCACCATCGCAGTAGCGGCAACATTCAATGCCGTGCGCAGCAGTTCAAGGTCGTGCATAGCTTGATGCCGCATACTCACATCGCGGACAACACTGAGGATGATCGTTTCACCATCAATCATTGCCGAGCTTGCACTCACCTCAACCGGAAAGTAGGTGCCATCTTTGCGTTGATGGCGTGTCTCGAAGATGATCCCACTCTTCAAGGCCTCGGCCATCTGCTGTGGCACCAGATCCTGTGTTTCAGGAGCACGCAACTGGGGCATCGTCATTTGCAACAACTCTCCATGGGTGTAACCATATGCCTCACTGGCCGCCTGGTTGGCCTCGATGATCTGTCCATCCGTGGGGCGCACAAAGAAGACAATATCGCGGGTATGTTCCGCCAGCAAGCGGTAACGCTCTAGGTTACGCTGGGCCGTGACCCGCATCGTGACATCCCGAGCCACCCCTTCCAGCGCAAGCACCTTGTTGTCGGCATCGGTAACCAGGCTACTGCTCTGCTCAACCCATTTGAGCGAGCCATCTCTGGTCAAGATACGCACGACCAGGGTGGTATGCGCTTGTTTGCTTGCAATCGCACATTTGAACTGTTCTCGATCGTCAGGATGTACCAGTTGATGCACCAGTTCAGGATGCGCATAAAATTCATCGGCATGATACCCGGTCAACTGTACAATGGACGGACTGATATACTCAAGTTCAGGCTCGGGAACCAGGCGATAACGGTAGATTACATCAAACGCATGTTCCGCCATCGTGCGAAAACGGACCTCAGAGGCGCGTACCGCTTCATGAGCCAACTTCTGCTCAGTGATGTCCATCGCCACAGTGATGATCGATTGCATACCGGTCGCGGCATCATAGACCATCGAGGCTGAAATCAGCAGAAAAATCGTGTGCCCATCACGACGCTCACGTGCAACCTCCTCACCCGTGATCAAACCATCACGGACGACACGGCGGCGCAATTCATCAAATTCTCCGCGTTGCGCTGCATTGACAATGGGCAATGGCCGCCCAATCACTTCGGCGGCTGACCAACCAAAGATCCGTGCTGAAGCTGCATTCCAGGTAAGGACAAGACCATCGAGGCTGATGGTGTAGATAGGCTGCGGGGCAGCCTCGATCATCGCAGTGACATAACTCTGAACTTGTAGCAAGTTGTGATGCACCGGGTGGTTATGACTCGTATCCATGTGAAACAGCCTGGCAAGCGCAACTGCGTTCTCAGGTCAGGATGAGGTACGCATCACAATAATCCAGCACGACAGCATGATGAAAACAGGGTTTGGATACCCTTTCCTAGTGTACCATGTAGGGTGTACAATTTGAATACCTGATGCACAAGATCGCCATTCTGTAGGGGCCTCCCAGAAGAGGAGAAACTCGATGACCCGTCTACCGGTGCTCTTTATCCCTGGCATCACTGGTTCGTTTAACCTGGGGGTGCTGCTCAACTGGCGAGGATCAACGTTAAAGGATTGGAATTTTCCGCCTTTTACCGATTATGGCAAGCAGTTGACGGCAGCGTTCACAGCGGCTGGCTATCGTCGTGACCACGACTTTTTTGTCGCCTTCTATGACTGGCGGATGTCGGTCAAGGATAGTGCGACAACCTATCTCAAGCCCTGGATCGACCTGGCCAAGAAGCGCTCGGGGGCGGCAACCGTGATTCTGATCGGCCATAGCATGGGTGGCCTGGTGGCGCGTAGCTACCTGCAAAGCCCTGCGTATGAAGATGATGTTGCCCATCTGATCACACTCGGGACACCCCATCGCGGTGCCGCCGATTCCTACTATGCCTGGGGTGGCGGCGAACCAAAGTCGGATGGGCAGATCAAGCTTGTCTTCGATGTCTATCTCTGGTACCTCCGCCATGCCCATCCTTTCCAGACTGAACTGGATCGCCTGCGCGCCATGCGTACGCTGGTACCAGGGGTGCGCGACCTTTTGCCAATTGATGGCTTTTTGCTCAATGAGGGTGGGCCTGCACTCCCTAAACGCCCCGCGACCCTGGTTGAACGCAATCTTGTGGGCGATATGCTCAATCAGCCTCCCGGTCTCGAGACGCTCTTGTCACGGGTGCCTGTCACGACCATCAGCGGTATTGGCCGAGCAACCATCGCGACCATTACCGTAACGTCGCCCCCTATCCCACCGGGCGATCCGCCCCGCTTTCCCGATGGGGCACCAGTCAGCGATCAGAGTAGCAGTGATGGCGATGGTACGGTGTTACGCTCGAATGCCCAGGTCGATCATCCCCAGGTCAACAATAGTCCACCCTTGCACGATGTCGGCCACGGGACAATGCCCGATCATCCCGCGACCATCGAGCGTATCTTTGCCTCACTCCAAGCCGATCCGCCCCCAGTGCTCGGCGGTATTCCTGTTACCGAGCCGCGTCTGGTGATTATGACCGCCTCGCCTGTGACGATGCAGGTCGAAATGCCCACTGGCAGAGCAATGCAGGCCCCAACTGTCCTTGGTGGCACACCCGAACAGGCACCAACGCGCCGTAAACGGGTGATCAAAGGGCGCGACCACGGCCATCAGGGCAAACACCTCAATATGGTGGTGATTCCGCAGCCCGTTGCTGGTTCATATAGCGTGCATGTGACCGGCACCGCCACCGGCGTGTTTGCCGTTGGGGCGATGCTGATCGGCGGTGAAGAGGTAACCGTGCTTGGTGGGAGTGAAACGAGCGAGGGCTCCATCAATCGCTCAGAGAACACGTCCATCACAACTCGTCATGGGCAGGTTGCGGCTGGAACCGAACTCTTCTTTGCCGTTGATTGTCAGCATCTCGATGTAGCCCCGGCGATGTGGCTCGATAAGACGAGAACCATGAACCATGCCGTAGAACGCTTGCGCACGGCAATGCAAACAACCGAGCCGACCGTGCTCGGTGGGGGCAGTGAGGGCGACGAGATGGTCAATGCCGCCATGCGGAGTGCCACCGAACCCTCGGATCAGGTTGACGCCCTCTGCAATCTCGCCGAGCATATGCTGGGGCCACACAACGAAGATCTGGCCGAGGCAGTCATTATGCAGCTACGCGCCGTCAAGTGAAACGGGTTGTGCTCTTTCTGCGCGGTGCCATCCCGCTGCTGTTCGTGGCCGCGCTGCTGATTGCAGGGCCAACCTTGCTGGCCTGGTGGTTGATCGGCGGGGCTTTTAGCTGGCACCACCTGGCCTTTGGGCTCGGTGGTGCCGTGTTGCTACTCGCAATAGGGGGCACATGGTTGGGCTGGGCCATGGGGCGTTTCAAGCAGAAGATGTGAGGCTTGTCCTAGCCAAAGACACGCTCGGCGGCAATAATGCGCGGCGTAACAGCGCGACGCAACTCATAGTAACGTACCGAGAGCCAGCGCCCCGTCTGGCGCAATGAGGGTACCGGGTGCCGACGCAACCAGCGCAACGAACGCCGCCACGAGAGATGGGCTAGGCGCAGCATTCGATCACGCCGACCAAGCAGAACAATTGCCAGAACCAAGGCAGGCCAACCAGGAATGATTGGCAAGACCATGCCAAGCACCCAGACACCAAGCAAAGCTAGCCCGAGTGTGCGCCGAAGCAGTGGATTCAGCTTATATCTCCCATCACGACGCACCCGCATCGATCTTCTCCTTCGCATCTACTTCGTTGCTGTTGGAAAAAGCCAGCAAAGCTGGTTTTTTCCAACAGCAGAAAACCTTCTCTTCAAATTATAGCGAATCGTGATGATGAACAGATCGCTGCTGAATGAGATCTGGATGAGAAGATTGTCCAATTGCCTGAGCAATGGTGAGCAGATCGTCACGCGCCTGACAGTGCGGGAGATCGCTCAAGGCCTTCTGGGCATAGTCGGTGAGGCGCAGGATTTCGTGGCACGTCGGTGCGATCCCGAGACACCGCACTTCATTGATAGCCCACGTCTGCTCGGCGGGATCAGTGGTATCCAGTGCCGCAGCGAGGCGCTCGCTGTCGCTCTGCGTCGCAGCGAAGATCATAGGGAGCGTCACTGTTGCCATGCCCAGACGCACCGCAGCAGCATGGGCATCCACTGCAACGTCAGCGAAGAGGCTCACTTCATCGATGAGGCGCCAGGCACACCCGAGCGCGGCCCCAAAGCGGCCAAGATCATCAATGTGTTGCTCGCCAAACCCGCCACAGATTGCCCCGGCGCGACAGGCAGCCCTAAAGAGCGCGGCATGAGCGTCAGTCATATGATCATAGTGAGCACGGCGCGCTTCGTCGAAGGGAACCAGGTTGATCACGGGGGCAAGCGCACTTGCGCTGATCTGCATCACCGCCTCGGCATAGACATCAATGACGCGTCGATCAGGGCTCAAGGCCATTTCACCCGAGGCCAAGGCAAAAAGATAGTCACCCACCATCAAAGGAATCCCGTGCGACCAGGGATCGCCCGACAAGAAACCACGCCGACGCGCAGCAGCGTCAACAAGCACGTCATGCGTCTGGGTGGCCGCATGAATCAATTCAACGGCGGCAGCAACATGCGCGACCGACTCAGGATGGTAGGTTCCCGTCTGTGCCGCAAGAATGACCAGCGCCGCACGCACATAGGCATCCTCGGTCGCAAAGAGATGCGTCTCAACAACCTGGATAATCGCCGTACGTTGCGCGGTGCGTTGCCGTACAATAGTCTGGACGTAGCCAAGCTCGGTTGCAAGCTTTGATAAAATGGATGACGGTATCATACAATTTATTATACGTTGTTTCGGCCTCGCTGTGGGTTGACATTATAGCCGAGCACACTCACAATTGTGCTGATAATCCGTTTCACGCTGAATTTGATGGAACGAGGGCCACAGGCCACCAGGAGAAGCTATGTCAATGTTTGACTTTTCTCGCCTTGCCCGAGCGTTCGGGCTCACGATGGGCCTCGCCGCCGGTGCCGCTGGTGTGGGTGCCCTTGCAGCCCTGCGCCGCCCTTTGCCACGCACAACGGGGCGCGTGGCACTGCCGGGTCTGACGGCTCGTGCCACGGTTCACCGCGACCGCTGGGGTATTCCTCATCTCTATGCCAGCACGAATCAAGATCTCTTCGCCGCCCTCGGTTTTGTCCATAGCCAGGATCGGCTCTGGCAAATGGAATTGCATCGCCGTACCGCCCGCGGCCAATTGGCCGAGATCTTCGGACCAATTGCCCTCAGTTCAGATCAGTTTATCCGTACCCTCGGTTTTTCACGCGTGGCTGAACGTGAAGCTGAACTGATTGATGCTGAGACGGCATCGCTGATTGAAGCCTATGTCACCGGCATCAATCAAGGCGTCGAGACCCTGCGCGGTCGCCTCCCGCTCGAATATACGATCCTCGGGTTTCAACCACGTCCCTGGGATCTTGTCGATATTCTCGCGTGGCCCAAGATGATGGCGCTGAATCTTTCAACTAACTGGATGAGCGAGCTCTTCAATGCTCAGATGGTTGCGCTCGTTGGTGAAGAACGGGCCACCGCACTCGCGGCGCGGTCTTGCCAGCCTGAGATGCTGACCTTGCCCCGGGGAACCAGTTACCCAGAAGATCTCGGGGCAACAATCCTGCGCATCGCCGGCGATGCAACGCGCTTTACCGGCGATACAAGTGGGCCACAAGGCTCGAATGCGTGGGTCGTCAGCGGTGACCGCACCGTCCACGGGCGGCCTCTGCTGGCCAACGATCCCCACCTTGGCCTTGGGTTGCCGGGCCTCTGGTATCTGGCCCATCTCGAAGGGGGCGATTTTCATGTCGCCGGGGTGACGATGCCCGGTACCTGTGGCGTGGTCATCGGCCATAATCGCGATATCGCCTGGGGCATGACCAATGCGCCGCTTGATATCCAGGATCTCTATCTTGAACGTCTGCATCCAGAAGATCCGACCCGGTATGCCTGGCAGGGCGAGTGGCGTACGATGGAGACGCTGCGCGAAGAGATTGTGGTCAAGGGGCAAAAAGAGGTTGTGCTGGTTGATGTGCATCTGACCCATCACGGGCCGATCATTGATCAGGTGCGCGGGCGGATTGGCGATGCTATCATTGATCCCGCGCCCAATACGGCGCTTGCCCTGCGCTGGACAGCGCTCGATCCATCGCCAGACCTCAGTCGGGCGGTGCTCAAACTCAACCGGGCTGGGAACTGGGACGAGTTTCGTGCGGCGCTGGCCGACTGGCATGTGCCGCCCCAGAATTTTGTCTATGCCGACACCCATGGTCAGATTGGGTACGCGCTCGCCGGCAAGATCCCGCTCCGTCCCCACGGCCATCCGCATCTGCCTGTGCCAGGCTGGGATGGTGCGTATGAGTGGCAGGGCTTTCTTCCCCCCGAGCACGTACCGGCCAGCCTTAACCCCCCCGATGGGATGGTCGTCACGGCCAATAACCGCATCGTTGGCCCCGACCATCCGCTTGCGGCCTTGCTCCAAGGCGAATATGCCAACCCGTATCGCGCCGAGCGCATCACCACGTTGCTTGAGGCGACCGAACGTCACGATACCCGGAGTTTTGCCCAGATCCAGCAGGATGCGCTCGCGCTTCCAGGGCTGAAGCTGGCACGTTTGATCGCAACTCTTGAACTGTCAGATCCGCTTGAACAGGCCGCCCGCGATCTGTTGGTTGCCTGGGATGGCGTGTTGAATATCGAGAGCAGTGCGGCAACCGTCTATGATAGCCTGCGCTACCACCTTACGCGAGTGACCTACCGCGAACTCGACGGGCTGATTGGGGTGGCCGCAGCTGTTGGTGCGTTCAGCGCAATTCCCGCGAATATTTATCTCGAACATGCGCTGCCAACCCTTCTGGAACGCATCGAAGCAGCCCCCCTCCCTGATCGACCCGATCCCTGGCTCGGCAACGGGCGCACCTGGAACGAGGTGCTCGCGCAGGCTTTCAGTCGCGCTGTCACCGAGTTGCGCAACCGCCTCGGCACCGATCCAAAACGCTGGGTCTATAAACGCGTCCATACGCTGACCCTGCGGCATCCCCTGGGGAGCGTCCCGGCCCTTGCCTCGCTCTTCAACCGTGGCCCCTGGCCGATGGTCGGTGATGTTGACACGGTCAATCACCAGTATGTGCCGCGCGAAACGGCAGCAGGGCCAGCCTATAATGGTCCCTCATATCGTCAGATCCTCGATCCAGGCGACTGGGATAACGCACGAGTCATCATTCCAACTGGGCAAAGCGGCCATCCCGCCAGCAAGCACTACGCCAGCCTGACCAGTACGTGGCGAACCGGCGGGTATCTTCCTCTCTTCTGGACCCGTGAAGCCGTCGAGCGGCACACGGTCGAGACATTGATCCTGGAGTCAGCATGAAAGCATCTTATCACTGGTGGCAAACCGACGTAGTCTACCAGATCTATCCACGTAGTTTTCAAGACAGCAATGGCGATGGTATCGGCGATCTTCCTGGCATTCGGCAACGGCTTGACTATCTGCAATGGCTCGGCATTGACGCGATCTGGCTCTCGCCGATCTTCCCCTCACCAATGGCCGATTTTGGCTATGATGTCGCCAATTATGTTGATGTTGATCCAATGTTTGGCACGCTCGCCGAGCTCGATCAACTCGTGAGCGAAGCCCACCAGCGCGGGATGCGAGTACTGCTCGATCTTGTGCCCAATCACTCCTCTGATGAACATCCCTGGTTTGTCGCGGCGCGGAGTTCACGCGACAACCCGTATCGCGATTGGTATATCTGGCGTGATCCGGCCCCCGATGGCGGCCCGCCCAACAACTGGCTCAGCCATTTTGGTGGCCCTGCCTGGAGCCTCGACCATACCACGGGGCAGTACTATTTGCATCTCTTTGACCCAAAGCAGGCCGATCTCAACTGGCGCAATCCGGCGGTGCGCCAGGCGATCTATGATGCGATGCGTTTCTGGTTTGCCCGCGGCATTGACGGGTTTCGCATTGATGTCATTTGGATGCTGATCAAACATCCCGATCTGCCCGATAACCCGCCTGATCCGCAGTGGAAACCAGGCCAACCTGAACAGCACCGGCTCTTGCGGCGGCACGATCAGCATCAACCCGAGGTGCATGCGATCATTCGCGAGATGCGCATGGTCGCCGATGAGTATCAGGACAGGGTCTTGATTGGCGAGATTTACCTTCCCATTGATGATCTGGTCGCCTATTATGGCGAAAACCTTGATGGCGTGCATCTGCCCTTCAATTTCAATCTCGTGACGCTTGGTGAGTGGAACGCCCACGCGATCCGCGAACTGGTCGAGCACTACGAACGGGCCTTGCCGCCAGGTGGCTGGCCCAACTGGGTGCTTGGCAACCACGATCAACCCCGCATCGCTTCACGTCTGGGCCAGCCAATGGCGCGACTCGCCCAGATGTTGCTCTTGACCCTGCGCGGCACCCCAACGCTCTATTACGGCGACGAGCTCGGCATGGAAGATGTGCCCATTCCCGCCGAGCTTGTGGTTGACCCGCAAGGCATCCGAACACCGGGGCACGGGCGCGACCCCGAGCGTACGCCCATGCAATGGGACGCCACGCCGGGGGCCGGCTTTACCACAGGCACGCCGTGGCTGCCGATCGCCGCTGACTATGCCACCCGCAACGTCACACGTCAGCAAGACGACCCGCAGAGCATGCTGGTCCTGACGCACCACCTGCTCGAGCTACGGCAGGCTTCGGCAGCGCTCAACCGTGGTAGCTATGCCACCGTCGCCACCAGCGAGCCGGATCTCTTTGCCTATCTGCGCCGGGCAGGGGGTGAACAGATCCTGGTCATTCTCAATATGGGGGCAACGCCGGTGACCCTCGACCTCAGCAGCGTTGGGCCAACGGGAACAATTGCCGCAAGTACGGGCATGCAGCGTACCGGCCACGTCACCCTCGATGCGATCATGCTCGATGCCGTGGAAGGACTGGTCATCGCCATTGATGAGGAATGAACCTATGGAACACGTTGTCTATGTCATCAGCGACCTGCATCTGGGGCCGGGATGGTTGCCTGATGGCCGTACTGATCCGCTCGAAGATTTCACCTCAGATGAGGCGCTGATCCATTTTCTTGACCATATTGGTACCCAGGGGTACCTGGTCGAACTCGTCATCGCGGGCGATTTCCTCGAATTCTGTCAGACCTTGCCCGAGATTGGCCTTGCTTCGCCCGAAGATAGTCTGGGGAGCACCGAGAGCGAGTCGCTGCGCCGGGCACGCGTGATCCTCGGGTACGAGCCACAGATTTCAAGCGGCCATCCTCGGGTTTTCACGGCGCTGCGCCGTTTTATGATGGAAGGCCACTCGATCACGATCATTGCCGGCAACCACGATATTGATCTGCTCTGGAAGAAGGTCTGGGCACTTGTCTTTGATACGATCTATCCGCCGGGCGCGTGGGGCGATCTGCGGCTCGTCAACTATAGCCATACCGTCGGCGACGGAACCCAGGGCCGCGTCTTTATCGAGCACGGGCACGAATACGATCGCGCCAATCGTTTTGGCGATATGATGAGCCGCCCCTTTGGGGTGGATAACCTGGGGATGCAACGGCTCAAGCGCTGCTGGGGCACCCTGTTTGTCGACAAGGTCTTCAATCAACTCGAGCGCGAACGCTGGTTTATCGACAATGTCAAACCAATCATGCGGGTCATCCAGCTCGGGCTACGCAACGACTTTATCTTTACCGCAACCGCAATTGCCCTTGTCGTACGCTTCTTGATGGTCAGTGGGCTGCCACCGCTCATTCTCGGGGGCATCGAAGAGAGCGAGGCAACGCCACCAGACCTTGATGCGCTGGCTGATAGCATTGCCGATCCGGCGCTCCAGGCAGCTGTACGCGCTCACCTCGCTGATCCAGCGGCCCGCGCCGAATTCGAGCGCGTGATCGACGAGGCCGATCCAACGCAACTCGCAATGGTTGCCTATAGCGAACTGGCCTCGATGAGCCTCGAAGAAGTGACCACTGAGCCAGACGATGAGATCGTCGTGCTTGGCGGCGGGCGCAGCGAGGATGCCTATCGCCGGGCAGCCCGTGCCATTGTGATGGCTGACCCCACCCTCTCGACGGTGCTGATGGGCCATACCCATACCAAGATTGACGGCAACGAACATCCAATCAGCCTGCCCGACGGTCGCCAGTGCGCCTATTTCAACAGTGGCACCTGGACCCGCCACCTGATTGACGACGGCGCGCAGAGTTATAGCTGGCAAGAGATAGGCGACGAAAATAATTACACCACGCTCTTCAGTTATATCAAACTCGACCCGGATGGCAAGGGCGGCTATGTGCCGTCACTCCATAGCTGGTTCCACGAAGAGCAGGCATAAACCGCGGCGTCACGCAGGCCCGAGACAGAGGCGGAAGCCACGGGTGCCAAAACGATAGTTGAAGTCGGGCAAGAGCCGATAGCGGGTTCCGCAGTGCAGCAAAGCGCCATGATCGTGCCACGAACCGCCCCGCTGGGCGACCGTGGCACGTTCGGGCAAGAAGCCCTGCGTATACGGAACATCGGCAAGCGGCGTGCCACTCTGCGCAGGGTAGGCGCGCGCATCGCTGCACGTCCATTCCCAGACATTGCCAAGCAGATCGAGCGCCCCACAAGGCGCCGCTCCTGCGGGGAAACATCCAACCGGTGCAGCACGGCCGTCGCGCTCGAGGGCAAAGAGGGCGTGCTCGCTGGTGATTGGCACTGCGCCCCAGGGGTAGCGACGCCGAACACCAGTCTGGTCATAGGCAGCAGCGCTTTCCCATTCAGCCTCGGTGGGCAGGCGCACCCGATAGCCTAGAGGCAGCTGTAGCCCAGGCTGCGCATTGAGCCAGTTGCAAAATGCAGTTGCTTCGTACCAGTTGAGATTGGTGACCGGCTGATTTGCGCCTGCATAACGCATCTCAGCCCAACCAGCAGGTTCGTAGCTGCCCTGTTCACACTTCCACCGCCAGCCCTCGGGCGTCCACCACTGCTCGGCCTCATCACCATAGCCCTCGGCGACAAAAGGGGCATACTGCGCAACCGTGAGCGGATAACGCGCCAGCCAGAACGAGGCTAGGTTGACGTCGGCGGGTGCTTCACCCGCGCCCCATCCACCAATCTGATAGGTGCCGGCAGGCATCGCACACCAGTAGCCCTCGCCGTCTCGTTGAGCCAGCGTAGAACGCCACGCCTCCAGCTGCACAGGCAGCCGTGGATCACCGGTGCGCCCAAGCCGCTCGGCCAGACGCAACCGGTCGGCAAGCGGCAGCGCGGGCATTTCAATCCGCTGCGCCACATAGCGCACAAGGTCAGGCTCAACAAAGGCCTGCTCGCCATACATGGTGCCCAGCGCGTCAGTTAGTTCCTGGGGGAGGGTCGAACGTAGCCCCGGCGCACCGTGGGGGTTATAGGTACGCACAAGCAGCGTGGCGAGCAACCGGGGCGAGCTGGTCAGACGGCGCACCTGTTGCCCGTCAGGGTGGTGCAACCAGTGATCCAGCACCTCACCCTGATCGGCAGAACCAGTCATTGCAACATACCAACGTTTCAGCGCCTGCCGCACCTGTGCGTCATCAAAGGGCCTCAAGTGCCGCACCCGCCACCCTTCCTCGGGTGGCAACTGAGGGCCTTGCGTATAGGCGTGCGTACGGCAACTCACCACCACTGATGCCTTGCGGTAGACCTGCGGCAACCGCTTGATGGCCTCAACGAGGCGCTGACGCGGCGACGGCAGGCCGACGTCGGCAGGTTGAGCAACAGGACTCACCGCATCGAGACTGTCGAGACAGAGCAAGAGCTTGCGCTGAACAAGCAACGCGTACAGCGCTTCCTTTAGCAGGCCAGCGTCAGCAAAAGGACGAAAGATGAACGACAGCAGGTGATCGAAATCATGCGCTGGATCATGCGGGAGGACACGCGCAACCTCAGGCAACGAGCAGAGCAAGGGCAGACGCAACGTCGTGCGACCAGCGCGCAGACTGGTTGCCAACGAGAGCGTCAGATGCCGCAGACCGACCGACTTACCGGAACCAGGGCCACCAAGCAGCACAAGACGACGTGATGAACCAACGACACTCGCCAGCGTTGAGCCACCATCGGTGAGCAAGGGCGTATAGACCTTGAGCAGAGGAAGCGAAGCCTCGCCCCCAGTCGACCCGACGGGCACGCCATCAAACGCAAGCTGGGCATGCTCAGCAATGAACGCCTGCAGATACCCGTCCAGAAATTGAGTGAAATTGACCTCGATGTCATTCATTGACATATCACCCCTTCTTCGGAGAGGCTTTCAGGGCAAAAGAGGCAACGGATCATCCTTGACGTACCCTTTCAGAACGTGGTAACATCCACACAAGTATAACATTGTTGGGCAAACGCTCAGCAATCCTTTCGACGAAAGGCCTGGAGATGATACGCGTCGTGGTAGACAGTATTCGCGTCAGCTTGCTCACCCAGAACAGGGTCGTTGTGCTGCGCGAAACCGACAGCAAGCGCTACCTCCCCATATGGATCGGACCCTTTGAGGCTGATGCCATTGCCATGGCCATCCAGGGCCACGAACCGCAGCGCCCGATGACCCATGATCTGCTCAAAGCAACTATCGGCGATCTGGGCGGCAGTATTACCCATATCTTTGTCAATGACATCCAGGACAACACCTTCTTTGCCCGCATTGTCATTGACCAACAAGGGAATACCGTTGAGGTCGACGCTCGACCGAGTGATGCCATAGCCCTGGCGGTCCGGACAGAAGTACCCATTTTTGTTGAAGATCATGTGATTGATCAGGCCGGGGTCTTTTTTGATGAAGACGAGCAAGCTGAGATCAGCGAGCAAACACCCGGAACCTCAGAAGGTGAATCTGAAGGCGAAGTTGAATCTGAACTAAATGATGATTCAATGTCGATTTTTCGTAATTTTATCAACACCCTCGATCTTGACGATCCACCCAAGGGCGGGCCAGAACAGGCATCCTAGCATCCAAAGCGTACGATTGTGTGGATAACTGGCGCATATCTGTGGATAACTTTCGACAATTGTGGATAACTCTTCGCTTGACTCGTGGATGATGTGTGTACAGAATTCACTGTGGCAAGAAGAGACACCAGTTTTCCCCACCTTGTGATCGGCTATCCACAATCCGTGCCCAGCTTGCTTTGAGGCATCGGGCTGGCGAATCAATGACGTTATCCACGTTGTCCACATGCCTACTGTCATTGCTATGATCCTTCTCCTTTTATCAACATGATCATGAATATGGTATAATACCTCTGGCACTGACAAACGGCAGATACGTGCTAAACCCCGCCAGGGCCGAAAGGCAGCAACGGTAGGTGCGTTCCTCTGGGTGTTTGGAAGTGCCAAATCTTTTGAATGACAAAACGCCGCCCCTTGGGGGCGGCGTTTGTTGTTGTTGTCAAAAGCTTCTACCGGTTTGCTTCATCCAGCTGGCTCGGCCCAAAACTATGTGGCAACAATTCGTGAGGTGAGGTACGGCGCTCGTCACCCTGGAGATTGAGCAGAAGAACCTCACACTGTGGCGCAAGCTCGATCATCACCTGACGACACGCCCCACATGGGCTGGCAACATCATCAGTAGCGGTGACCACCGCCAGCGCCAGAATTTCACGCTCGCCGGCGGCATAGGCACTATAGATGGCTACGCGCTCAGCGCACATCGTCAACGGATAGGCCGCGTTCTCGATGTTTCCGCCGCAAAAGATCTTGCCCGACGCAGTCAAGACTGCTGCCCCAACCTGAAAACGTGAGTAGGGCGCGTAGGCCAGGTTGCGAGCGTTCTGCGCGGCGGTAGCGAGCGCCTCGTAGTCAACCAGGGTCATGCTTACCTCCTTCGTTCAAGATACTCATCGCGACGGCAAGCCCTGGGGTACTGGAACTTGGCATTCCTGGTTGACTAGGCGCAGCAACATTGGGCATGCCTGACGTGTGGGGCATGTCGTCGAGTGCCGGCGAGGAGCGGATCAGTTGCAGTTTCTGGGCACGAATCCCTTTGACTGCCAGCACCCGTACCGTCAATTCGTCGAGCACGATCGCATCGTCTACCCGTGGAACCCGTCCTAAGGTCTCGTACACGAGACCACCAATGCGCTCAGCCGCAGTCGACGTGATGTTGAGGTCAAGCAACTCGTTGATATCATAGATTGGGACACGCGCATTGACAAGATAACTTCCATCGGCCAGCGGTTGCACTGACGGGCCTTCGGTATCGTACTCGTCCTGGATCTCGCCGACAATCTGTTCGATCAGGTCTTCAATGGTCGCCAGACCGGCCGTGCCGCCGTACTCATCGACAATGACGGCCAGATGCACCTTGCGGTGCTGCAAATCTTCGAGGAGTGCGTTGACCTTCATTGTCTCAGGGACAAAGTGGGCTGGACGGAGCACGCTTTCAATCGTTTGATCGAGTTTGCCCTGGCGGAGGATCGGGATAAGATCTTTGGCATAGAGGATACCCGCGATCTGGTCAATCGTCTCGGTATAGACGGGAATACGGGAATGGCCACTGTTACTCACCATATCGAGCGCTTCTTCGAGCGAGGACTCAAGCTCAATCCCCACAATATCGACCCGGGGCACCATAATCTCGCGCAGCAGCGTATCGCCAAATTCAAAGACGCTCTCGATCATCTCGCGCTCATCATGCTCGATGAAGCCCTCTTCTTCCCCAACATTTACCAGCATCCGTAGCTCTTCTTCGGTGACAAGCGGGGTGGCTGGCGACTCTTTCCCGCTGAGCCAGCGGTAAAGTGGGCGGAGGGGCAGACTGACGAGGCCAATCAAAGGTGTCAGGAGCAAGACAAGCAGACTCATCGGTGTCGCAAGCAGGCGTGCGGTTGCAGCTGGATTGCGTGTTGCGAGTGCTTTGGGTACCACTTCGCTCATCGTCAGCATCACGACCAACAAGCCGAGTAAGCCGGCGACCGTGGCCCACAGACCAGATGTCCCGACCACACCAAGCGTCAGACTGGTTGCCAGAATAGTCAGACTGATATTGAGCAGCAGGATCGTCGTTTTGAAGCGATAGGGATCATCAAGCAGGTGGGTAATGGTGCGATGCGTCCGAGGGCTACTCTGATCGAGGAGCGTATGCAAGCGGTGCCGACTGATCGAGGTAAAGGCAGCATCAACCGCCGACGTAAAGGCCAGCAGCACAAGGCAGAGGCCGATACCAACGAGCAACAAACTAGGGCCAGGGTCCTCCAACAAGATCATTCCTTCTGCTAATGACCAGTTGTAGCTTGTGCAATGCAGCGTGCGCGGCATCAAGCCGCGTGCAGCAATGAAACAGAGGCCAGGGTGCCCCTCCGAGGGGCGCTCAACTGGTCAAACTTATGAAAAGAGTGCGCTCAGCGAGAGATCTTTATGAATACGCATAATTGCTTCGGCGAAGAGCGGGGCGACACTAATCGTGCGCACGCGGGCCGACGAAGCCTCGCTACTTTGCGGGATCGTATTGGTAATCAAGGTCTCGATCAGATCCGAGCGTCCAATAATTGAGAGGGCATCAGCTGAAAAGACGCCGTGGGTTGCGCAGGCATAGACTTTGGTTGCCCCGCGCTCGATCAATGCCTCGGCGGCTTCAACGAGCGTGCTCCCAGTCGAGATCATATCATCAACAATGATCGCTGTTTTGCCTTCGACCTCACCAACCATTTCGAGCACCTCGGAGGTATCAGGCTCGGGGCGTTGTTTGGCAATAATCGCCAGGTTCGCCCCCATGCGCTCACGAAAGCGATTTGCTCGCCCCACCCCACCGGCATCCGGCGAAACGACAACCGGATTTGATAAGTTCATGGTGTGAATATAATCGGCCAGGAGCGGTCCAGCTTGCAAGTGATCAACTGGGATGTCAAAAAAACCTTCGATGGCCGGGGTGTGCAGATCCATTGTCAATACGCGATCAGCCCCGGCGGTACGGATCAGGTTTGCGACCAGTTTGGCCGAAATAGGCTCACGTCCGGCCGTCTTCTTCTCTTGTTTGGCATACCCATAGTAAGGAATGACCGCGGTGACCCGGTTGGCTGAAGCCCGACGCAGGGCGTCGATCATCAGCAGCAACTCCATCAAGTGATGATCGACAGGATTGCACGTTGGTTGAATCACAAAGACATCGCAGCCCCGGACATTATCATGAATCTTGATCCTGGTCTCACCGTTCTTAAATTGACCAACCAACGCACGTCCAACTGACATACGCAGACACGTTGCAATCTCTTTTGCTAACTCGGGGTTGGCTGATCCGCTAAAGATGAGTAGCCGACCGTCCATCACTTCGTTCCTTATCTGTATGACTGATCCACAACCAGAAGCAAAAAAAAAGAAACACAGCAAAGCCATGCTCCACTGCGTTGGTGATCAGCGGTACTGGCGGTCATCGGAAATGCCGTAGGGCATTGTGCTCCACGCTCCACCTTTGATTCTGCCAGTCAGACAACATACAGTGGCTGCCGGGCCAGGATTCGAACCTGGACAGACGGATTCAAAGTCCGCCGTGCTACCATTACACAACCCGGCACCACGCTTCCATTATAACACACTCTGCCAAGGACCTCACCGCATTCCCTCACGGTAAGGATTCACAGTTGGGGTAACAGGCAAGCCTGGGAGCGAGGGCGGGACGCCCTCGCTCCCAGGCGAAGGGTGAACACGTACCTCTCACGCAGGGCAGGGCGGAGTGTGATACAATCATCGCGTACAAAATCAACCAGCGGTGCTGTTTTGTTACTGGACTGTTCGCGGTTCTTTGTCTCATCGGCAAGCCTGGATGGTGTGTATGCCTGAAAAAACAGTAAAGATGGAGTGAGGTGAGCTTGTGCGTTACGACATTACGAATATTGCGATTGAGGACTATTTGCTCGATTTGATGCCGCCCCGTGATCAGGTTCTGGCTAACCTTGAAGAACGTGCGCGTGTTCAAGGGCTGTCGCTGGTTGGTCCCGTGCAGGGCCAGTTTCTCTATCTGCAGGCGCTCTCTATGCAGGCCCGCAAGACGCTAGAGATTGGGATTACGACGGGCTATGCCGCGATGTATCTGCTGCGTGCCATGGTGCAGACCGATGGGCATCTGACGGCGATTGAACGCCATGCTGATCGCGTGGAATTTGCTTCGCAGTTGATTGGTCAGGCGGGCCTCAGTGAGAAGGTGACCATCCATCATGGTGAATGGGCCGAGGTGATGCCCACGCTTGACCATGACTATGACCTGATCTTTCTTGATGTGCTGCGAAGTGCTTCGAGTGAGGGCCATGCCCTTGAGTCACTTGAGTTGTGTGTTCCGTTGCTGCGCTCGGGCGGGCTACTCATTGCTGATAATGTGCTTTGTAGCGCTCAGGTGCTTGAAGAGGATGCCCCACCGCTGGTGCGTGGTATTCAGCAGTTCAACCGCACATTGATGAACCATCCCCAGCTCGAGTCAGTGATCCTGCCGCTGCGTGATGGGGTCGCGCTTAGCCGTAAGAAGTAATGCTGTTGAGTTGAGCATGCCTCCTTTTGATAGGCAACAACGCAACAATGATCTCGCGATTCTCAGTGCTTTGGCCGCGACACTGCATCATGCGGTGGATCTGCGCGAGACGCTTGACATTGCTCTGGGCCATATTGTTGACCTGATGGGTCTGACAACCGGCTGGATTTTTCTCAAAGACGAGGGTGATCATTATACGCTGGCGGCGCGTCACCATGTGCCGCCAGCGCTTGCCTATCCTGGTCCGGCCTGGGATGGCGATTGCACATGCCAGGATCTTTGTCAGGCTGGTAAACTCGACCACTCGGTGGCAATGCTTGAGTGTTCGCGCCTCCGTGATGCCGTCGGTGATAAACGTGGCCTTGCTCAGCACGCTTCGGTTCCGATCACCAGTACCGATGGGTTGCTGGGCTTGTTGAATGTCGCCACAACTCGCTGGGGCCGTCTTGCCCCTGCCGATCTGCAGTTGCTTACCATTGCGGGGCACATGCTTGGAATGGCGATGGCTCGCCTTCATCTCTACGAACAGGTGAAGGTGCGTCGGGTGCAAGAGCAACGTGCGCTGCTCTCTCTCTCGCAGGATCTCTTGATGAGTGAGTCACTTGAGCCTGCGCTGCAACGTTTGACTCGGGTGGGAACCCGTTTGCTCGAGGCCGATGCCTGTGCCTTTGTCGAGGCTGATGAACTCGCAGGCCGTGCGGTGCTGCGGGCGGCGCATGGTTGGCAGCTTCCCGCGCATGCACCCTGGCCGTTGCCCCTCGATCCCTCTAGTCCCCACCTCTGGTATTTGCCCGAACGCGCAACTAGTTTGAGTGATGAGGCACTGGCCGAGTTGCCGCCATTGCTGCGCCAGCAACACTTCAAAGGCTATCTTGGGCTACCGGTGGAACTGGGTGGTGTCCCGGTTGGGACGCTGATGGTGGCGAGCCGTAGCCCGCGACTGTTTCTTGATGATGAAGCGCAGTTACTTGGCATTCTTTCTAATTTGCTGGTGCAGACCCTTGAACGTGAACGCCTCCAGTATGAGGCTATGGCCCGCGAAAAGCTTGAGCAAGAGCTTGAGCTTGCCCGTGAGATCCAGGCAAGTTTTTTGCCCAATTGTTGCCCGGTCATGGCTGGCTATCAAATCGAGGCCTATTACCGGGCGGCCCGTCAGGTTGGAGGCGATTTCTACGATTTTATCCCGTTGCCTGCACGTTCTGCGTCACCATCCGCCGTACCTTCTGTGCGAGCGCAGTCGTCTTCGGTGGTCTATCGCGGTGGCACGCGTATCGCAACACCTGAAGCGCCCGACCTCTCGACGGCACAGCGCATAGGGATTGTGATTGCCGATGTGACCGATAAAGGGGTGCCAGCGGCCCTCTTTATGGCCCTCTCGCGGACGCTGCTTCGAGCGACGGCGATTGATGGACGCCGCCCCGATGAGGTACTCGAGCGGGCCAATCGTCTGATCCTCGCCGACTCACGGGCTGGGCTTTTTGTGACCTGTTTTTATGCGATCATCGAGATCGATACCGGGTTGGTCAGTTTTGCCAATGGCGGCCACAACTATCCGTTGCTCTGGCAGGCGGCTACACGTACGGTACGCCCGCTACGTGCCCAGGGCATTGTGCTCGGCATTGTGCCTGAACCAACCTTTGAGTTGCAAGAGTTTGTGATGGCCCCCGGTGATGTGCTGCTCTTTTATACCGATGGCATCACTGAGGCAATGAATCAGGCCCGTGAGCTCTTTGGTGATGAGCGCTTGACCGAGATCTTGATTGCCAATCATCAGCGGAGTCCTGAAGAGATTATTCAGGCCGTCCTCGCCCACGTGACGGCTTTTGCCAGTGGGCAGAACCAGTCTGATGATATCACGATGGTTGTTATCAAACGCAATGCTACGCCGTCGGCAGCGTAAAGCTGAAGGTGCTGCCCTGGCCTTCGATGCTGTTAACACTCAATCGCCCGCCATGACCCTCAACGAGGTGTTTGGCAATCGCTAGGCCCAGCCCGGTGCCGCCGGCATTGCGCGTGCGGGCTCGATCAACTTTGTAGAACCGCTCAAAGATGCGCGGCAGATCCTGCGCCGGAATGCCCACTCCGGTATCACGCACGCTGATCTCGAGCCATGTGTTTGGGGTTCCATTGTTCGCGCCTTCGTCATTGTTCAAGAGGTGGGTGCAGATGATGACAATGCCCCCGGGTGAACTGAACTTGACGGCGTTGTGCAGCAGGTTGAGCAAGACCTGCCCAATGCGATCCCCATCCATCAAGATCTGCAGATCCTCGTGACTATATTCTGCCGAGACCTCGATCTGTTTGCGCTCGGCCTGCGGTTTGATGCGCTCGATCGCACGCTCGATCACGGGTCTGACCGGGGTTGGGGCCAGTTTCAACGTCACGCGCCCCGATTCGATCTGCGAGAGTTCGTGCAGTTCGTCGACGAGTTGGGTGATGGCATCAACCTCTTCGGTCATTTGCCCGAGCATCCGCCGTGTTACGTCGGGTGGTGGCTCGGATTGCACGGTCTCAACCAGGAGTTTGAGTGAAGCAAGTGGGGTGCGTAGCTCATGCGAGACATTGGCAACGAGATCGCGGCGCGAGCGCTCGAGCATGCTGATCTGAGTCAGATCGCGAATCAAGATCAAGGCCCCTGATCCGGGTTGACCTGGTTCCAGCGCGTTGCACGAGAGGCGCAGGATGCGCCCGCTGATGATTGGCTTCATGGTCATCTGACGTGGTTCGCCATCGCGCAAGACTTCATCAACCAGCAGATCGGCCTGATGATCACGAAGCAGGGCGATCAAGCCCTGGCCGAGCACCGGGCGGTTCAGTTCAAAGGTTTCATTGGCGCTGCGGTTAAGGTAGCGCACCTGGCGGTTGCCATCCACGACGACGAGGCCAACGTCAATGGTTGCCGCGACTGCTTGAAAAAGGGGATGCTTCAATTGGTCAATCGGATCACCTGGCCCATGGCGTGGGGTAGGTTGGGGCGCAGTCTGGGGCAATGGCTCAACCTTGTCTGGGGCAATCTGGTTCCGAGGCTTGTGGTCTGCCATTTGTCTGACACGGAAGAAGAGCCAAGCATTCAGTCCCAGACTGAGCAACAGGGCGATGGCAAGAACGAGTTCAACCGGGGTCATAGGGGTGTTTCGTCCGGGGCTTCAAAGCGATACCCAATGCCCCGCACGGTCTGGATGTAGCGCGGACGTGCGGGATCGGGTTCGATCTTCTCGCGCAGCCAGCGGATGTGGACGTCGACGGTACGACTGTCACCAATGAAATCGAGCCCCCAGACACGTTCGAGCAACAGGTCACGTGAGAGGGCGATGCCCCGGTTACGGAGCAGGCAGGTGAGCAGGTCAAACTCTTTCTGCGGCAACGTCAATTCGCTGCTCTCACACCAGGCTCGGCGGCTACTTGTATCAACCTTGATACTGCCTGCTTCCAGCACCTCGCGTGCGGACGTACGTGGCTGCCGTTCGGTGCGCCGCATAATTGCGCGCACACGGGCGAGAAACTCACCGAGGCTAAAGGGCTTGCTGATATAATCATCGGCCCCTAGTTCCAGCCCTGCGATCCGGTCAACCTCATCCTGCCGGGCAGTTAACATAATCACCGGCAGATCACTCTCTTGTCGCAGAATGCGGCAGACCGAGAAGCCATCCAGCCGGGGCAACATAATATCAAGCACCATCAGATCTGGTTGTGCTCGTCGGGCAAGTTCCAGCCCCTGAACCCCATCGGTCGCCGTCAGCACCGTGTAGCCTTCGCGTTCAAGATTGTAGCGTAGCGTTTCGGCGAGGGTTGTCTCATCTTCGACGAGCAAGATGGTTGGCATCGATTTCTCCACAAAAAACCGGTGCCAGCATCTTTAGCGCTGGCACCGGTGCCGGTACATCCTCACGAAGAGGACAAATGGTCGGGGCGGAGGGATTTGAACCCACGACCCCCGCGTCCCAAACGCGGTGCTCTACCGGGCTGAGCCACGCCCCGTCTCTCTAAGAGTAGCAGGAAGCGTGCAGAATGTCAATTCGGGAAATGGGAGCTGGTTCTGCTGGGGTACGCTACCCACAAAGCGGGTAGCGTACCCCAACAGAACCATGTTCCTTGAGGGCCGCAGGCTTCCAGACTCCCTGATGGTATACTAAGGGCGCATAGTGCGATGATGAAGAGAACAGGTAATGGTACACGTCTATGACCCTTGCTGCTCGCTGGTTGCGTACAGAGATTGCTGATCTCGAGCCATATACGCCAATTTTGCCGCTTGATGTGCTGGCAAGCCGCCTCGGGTTGCCGGTCGAGCGATTGGTCAAACTTGATGCCAATGAGAATCCGTACGGGCCTTCGCCAGCAGCGCTGACAGCCCTGACGAGTGAGCATCACTACCATATCTACCCTGACCCCGGCCATACGGCATTACGGCAGGCGCTGGCACGCTACACTGGTCAGCCTGAGGAGGCGCTGGTGTGTGGAGCGGGTGCCGACGAGTTGATTGATATGATCCTGCGTCTCTGCCTCAATCCGGGTGATGCCATCATTGATTGCCAGCCAACCTTCGGGATGTACCGGTTTGATACCCAGGTCTGTGGGGGGCGCGTGATCACGGTGCCACGTGGGGCCGCTTTTGAACTCGATCTTGACGCCATCGAGGCTGCCGCCGCAACAAGCCAGGCCAAAGTGCTCTTTTTGACGAGCCCGAATAATCCCACGGGCAATCTGCTTGCCCCCGAGGAGCTTGCGCGGCTTCTGCGCTTGCCGTTGCTGGTGGTGGTTGATGAGGCCTATATCGAATTCGCCGGTGTTGGTCAAGGGTTTGCCGGGTGGGTTGCCAGCCACGAAAACCTGGTAATCCTGCGCACCTTTAGCAAGTGGGCCGGTCTGGCGGGGTTACGTGTGGGTTATGCGCTTGTTCCGGGTTGGCTCGCCGAGCACCTCTGGAAGATCAAGCAACCCTACAATGTGAGTGTTGCCGCCCAGGCGGCCGCCGTTGCTTCGCTTGAAGATCGGCAATTGCTGCTTGAACGGGTTGCCCATCTGGTCAACGAGCGTGAACGGTTGCTCCCCCTGCTTGCCGAGGTGTCTTGGCTGCATCCGCAGCCGAGTGCGGCCAATTTCATTCTCTGTCGGGTCGAAGGGCGCAGTGCCCGCGAGGTCAAGGCAACCCTTGAGCAACAGGGCATTCTGGTGCGTTACTATCATACGAGCCTGTTGCGCGACTACATTCGCATCAGTATCGGTACACCGGCTCAGAGCGAGATTTTGCTTGAGGCGTTGCACCGCTTGTAAGATCTGTGAGGTCTCAGGCGGGTTTTGTTGCTTAAAAACCATTAGATGGTAGTGCAGACTTCAGTCGGCTTCTGGCTCAGCCAACTGAAGTCCGCACTACCTACGGCACAAACGGTAACGTTCCTACGAACCATCTCTAATGAGGAAGAAGCTATGACCAACGAGTTGCAGGACATTCTTGATTTTGCCCATCGGCTGGCGTGGCAGGCGGGCAAGATTACGTTGCGCTATTTCCAGAGTGATCTGCTGGTTGATCGCAAGGCTGACGATTCACCGGTGACGATTGCCGATCGTGAGACTGAGGCCTTTCTGCGGGCTGCGCTGAGCGAGCGCTATCCCGATCACGCGATTCTTGGCGAAGAAGAGGGTTTGACTGGCGTGGCGACGAGCAGCTATCGCTGGATCCTCGATCCAATTGACGGAACCAAAAGCTTCATTCGGGGGGTGCCGCTCTATGGGGTGATGATGGCCCTCTTGCGTGAGCACGAGCCAGTTGTGGGGGTCGTCAATATGCCTGCAACCGGCGAAATTGTGTACGCGGCGCGGGGCGCGGGTTGCTGGTGGAATGGTAGGCCGTGCCGGGTTTCATCGGTCAGTCGCCTGCGTGAAAGCCTGGTAGTCGCGACGATTGCGCACGGGTACGAGCAGTATGGCAAAGATGCTGCGCTTGCCCGCATCATCGATGCGAGTGGGCTCTTTCGGACGTGGGGCGATTGTTACGGTCATCTGCTCGTTGCGACGGGGCGCGCCGAGGTGGCGCTTGATCCGATCATGAATATCTGGGATAACGCGGCGTTGCTGCCAATTCTTGAAGAAGCGGGCGGTACGTTTACCGATTGGCAGGGTGTGACAACGATTGAACGTGGCGATGGCATCAGTACCAATGGCCTCGTCCTTGACGAGTTGATGGAGGTGATCGGCTGATGGAAGCGAATGACTATCAGCGTCTGGCCCTGCGTACCGAGGCCCCCGGACGTGAACGTGACGACCGGTTGCTCAATGCAGCCCTGGGGCTTAGTGGCGAGGCCGGCGAAGTGGCCGATACACTCAAGAAATGGGCCTTTCACGGGCATCCACTTGACGAAACGGCCCTGCGCAATGAGCTAGGCGATGTGCTCTGGTATGTCGCCCTGGCGGCTGATGCGCTCGGGTTGACCCTTGAGGAGATTATGGAGGCGAATATTGCCAAGTTGCGCCGACGCTACCCCGAGGGGTTTAGCCGTGAACGCAGCCTGGAACGTAGTGAATAAGCCTATGGAACAACGTATTGCCACCATTACCCGGACGACCGGCGAAACCGAGATTACACTTGCCCTCAACCTTGATGGAAGCGGTGAGTCTACGATTGATACAGGGATCGGTTTTCTCGATCATATGTTGACGCTCTGGGCGAAGCATGGCCTCTTTGATTTGACGGTCAACGCCCGTGGCGATCTGCAGATTGATGAGCACCATACAGCCGAGGATACGTGCATCTGCCTGGGGCGCGCACTTGACCAGGCACTGGGTGAACGGCGGGGCATCACGCGCACCGCGCATAGTTTTGTGCCAATGGACGAGGCCCTCGCGCTGGTCGCGGTCGATCTAGGAGGCCGTCCCTACTGTGTGGTGCAGGCGGAATTTGTTACGCCGCGGGTGGGCCAACTTGGCACCGATCTGATCTTTCATCTTTTTGAGAGCATTGCCTTCCACGGGCGCATGAACCTGCACGCCCAGGTGCTCTATGGGCGGAACGATCACCACAAGATCGAAGGGCTCTTCAAAGCCTTCGGGCGAGCACTTGATGCTGCGACCCGCTTTGATCCCCGGCTTGCCGGGATCGTGCCGAGTACCAAGGGAGTCTTGTAATGGCGTTTTTGATCGCGGTACTGCTGAGTTTCATTCCGGCCTTCTTCTATGCCTCGATCGTCTACTGGCTCGATCGTTTTGAGAAAGAGCCGAAGCGTCTCCTGGTGGGTGCCTTTTTATGGGGGGCGCTCGTTGCGACCATCGGGGCGATCATCTGGACATCGGCACTTGAAGTTGGTGTTGCGATGTTGATTGCCGATGAATTGATGCTTGAGTTTACTGGCACCGCCTTGTTGGCCCCGATTGTGGAAGAAGTACTGAAGGGGATTGCGGTGGGGCTGATCTTTTTGATTGCGCCCTACGAATTTGACTCAGTGCTCGATGGCATGGTCTATGGGGCGATTACCGCGCTGGGCTTTGCGGCAACCGAAAATGTACTCTACCTCTATTTTCTTGGTTACCAGGATGGTGGCTATGAGTCGATGTTTGCGCTCTTTATCTTGCGCGTGATCCTGGGTGGATGGGGCCATGCTGTCTACACGGCTTTTTTTGGCATGGGCCTTGCGCTGGCGCGTTTGCGGCGCGGAACCTTCAGTCGGATCTTCTTTCCCTTGCTGGGGCTCTTCATTGCGATCTTTTTGCATGCCTTGCACAATGGCATGGCGGTACTGCTTGGTGAAGCACTTGGATTGGCCGGGTTGGCGTTGATCTTGATGGTTGACTGGATCGGCTGGTTGGTGGCGCTGGGGGTCGTGATCTGGGCGCTCATGCGCGAGCGACGCTGGCTCAAGACCTACCTGCGTGAAGAGGCGGCGCGTGGCACGATCAGTGTTGCGCAGTACGAAACGGCCTCATCGTTGCGCAAACAAATGTTTGCTCGCTGGCGCAGCCGTGAAGCCCGACTCTTCTACCAGACCTGTGCCGAACTGGCGCAGAAAAAACATCAACTTGCCAGGATGGGTGAAGAACGAGGGAACTCGGCTATGATTTTGCAATTGCGCAACCGCCTCGCTGATCTCTCGCCCCAGGTTGGCTAAAGGGCTATGCTACAATACCTGCATCCAGGCGAAGATCACCGTCGTCATATCACAAGCAGAAACGGCTTAACAACAAGGGAGGTATCCCGATGGGCTTTCTTGATCAGATCAGCAAACAGATTTCCCAGGGGGTTGATCGGGCGAAATTTGAGGCTGAAAAGTTTCAAAAGACGACACGGCTGCAGGGCGAAGTCAATGAAGTGCAGCGTCAGGTTGATACACGGATGTATGAACTGGGGCAGCGGGCCTATGAATTATTGCGGGCTGGACAGATTCATTCGGCCAGCCTGAATGAACTCTCGGCGGCCATTGATCAGTTGCGATCCTCATTGATTGGCAAAGAAGAGGAATTGAAACAGGCTCAGGCCGAGGTTTTTGTCGAGCCACCACCTGCACCGGCATACACTCCGCCGCCATCATCGCAACAGGTGCCGATCAGCTACGAAACCCCGCCTACATCCGACCCGAATACGCCACCGCCACCAACAAAAGTCTGTGGGGCCTGTGGTTTTCAGATGCCGGCGACGGCGATGTTTTGTCCGAATTGTGGGTCACGCGTAGCGTGATTGGATGGGGGCTACGCCCTCAGGAAGCGTAGTATGCTGGCACAAACAGCCCGCTTAGCGGGCTGTTTGTGCCAGCATACTATGGGTTTTTAGGGCAGCAGCCCGAACATTCATTACGGGTTAGAGGGCGCTAGCCATATGATCATTGGTGTAGACTATACGGCTGCAGTATGGCAGGGGGCCGGGATCGGGCGCTATACGCGTGAGTTGATCCGCGCTACGGTCAAACAGGCCACCGGGGTGCAGTTCAAGCTTTTGTATGCTGCGGGCGGCCTTCCTCCAGATGCACCGTACCTCGCCGAGTTGCAGTCCCTCTGTGTCGCGTATCCGCATGTGCGTGCGTACTCGATACCGCTTACGCCACGTCTGTTGACCATCCTCTGGCAACGGTTGCACTTGCCCCTTTATGCTGAATGGCTTATTGGGCCGATGGATCTTTTGCATGCGCCCGATTTTGTCTTGCCGCCTACCCGTACCCGCACGCTCGTAACGGTTCACGATCTCACCTTTCTTGTCTATCCCGAGTGTGCCGAAGCCGGGTTGCGTCGTTACCTTACCCGTGCAGTGCCACGTGCGTTGCGCCGCGCCGATCTGGTGCTTGTTGATTCGCAGGCTACCGCAGGTGACCTGGAACGCTTGCTGGGCGTCAGTGGCCCGCAGGTCCGCCTGCTCTATCCCGGGGTTGACCCGCGCTTTCGTCCGCTTCCCCAGGCTGAACTTGCTCCGGTGCGCGCTGCGCTGGGCCTGCCAGCACATTTCCTGCTCTTTGTGGGTACCCTTGAGCCGCGCAAAAATCTGGTGCGCCTGGTTGAGGCCTTTGCGCAGGCGGATCTGTCGCCCGCGATGAACCTTGTGATTGCCGGACGGCGCGGCTGGCTCTATGAAGAGGTTTTTGCGGCGGTTGAGCGTTGCAGTGTCACAACGCGGGTTCATTTTGTTGATTTTGTTGCTGATGAAACTCTTCCCGCAGTGTATAATCTGGCAGAAGCCTTTGTCTACCCATCGCTCTATGAAGGCTTTGGGTTGCCTGTGCTGGAAGCACTGGCATGTGGTGTGCCGGTTGTCACGGCAGATGGATCAAGTTTGCCCGAGGTGGTTGGCGATGCGGCGGTGCTGGTTAATCCGTTGAGTGTGCCGTCAATCGCTGAGGGTATCCAACAGGCATTGCAGCAGGCCACGTTGTTCCGGCGTAAGGGGCCAGCGCAGGCGCACCAGTTTACCTGGCAAGCCTCGGCCCAGACCTTGCTCACCTGTTATGCTGAACTGGGTGCCAGACGCCGTATAGCTACGGGATAGAGAGTTCTTATGTCACTACAACACAACGACCTGTCCGCCGAGGCACTGCGTCGAGGGGCAATGCCAGGTCGAGGGTATATCGTCGCTCGCCTTATTTCACAGGTGCTGCACCCGGTGATCCTTGGGGTGGTCAGCATCTTCATTGTTGGTCTGCTTGGCATAAGTCCGCTGCGCACCGGCTTGCTCTGGGCCTTGCTTGCGACGTTTTTGCAGGTCGTCCCGCCGCTGATCTTTTTTGCTATGCGTTTGCGTCAAGGGGTCTACACCGACGATGATATTTCGGTACGCTCGCAGCGCAACGAACTCTACCTCTTTGGCATTATCAATCTGCTGGTTAGTTTGTTGATCCTGCTCTTTGCCGGTGCCCCGTTGCCAATGCTGGCGATGGTAACGTCGGCACTGATTTTGAGTGTCATAGCCTGGTTTATCAATCTCTACTGGAAGATCAGTGTGCATGCCTCGACGATGGGTTCGACGGCAACCCTTGCCTCACTCTATGCCGAACCGCTCGGCCTCTTCTTCTGGCTCTGCGCTCTTGCCCTTGGCTGGGCACGGGTACGTACCCGCAACCATACGGTGATGCAGGTGGTGACTGGTCTGGCTCTTTCGGCGCTCTGTGTTGTGGGTACATTTATGGCCTTTGGTTTGTTATAATAGAATATCAGCGATAAAGCCGAGGAGTATGGTATGGTGACGATGCAGCCCCCACCCGACGATGTGCAGGCGATTGTTGCAGCAAGTGATGAGCGCCTCAAGACGATCTTTCCTGCTCCTGCGCTGGTCTGGATTGTTGATGAGCATTACGATGCCAGTGGC
This sequence comes from Candidatus Chloroploca mongolica, assembly GCF_004762035.2. Classification (GTDB taxonomy): domain Bacteria; phylum Chloroflexota; class Chloroflexia; order Chloroflexales; family Chloroflexaceae; genus Chloroploca; species Chloroploca mongolica. Next base: position 71,853 of record NZ_SIJK02000018.1, read on the forward strand.
CCGCTGTGGCGGGTGACCCTGGTTTGCCAGGAGCCGACAGGCCAGTGGGTGCGGCGCCGCTATCGGTATGATATTCCGAGTGATACGCTCCATTTTGCCGGGGCACAACCAATCAATGAACAAGAGTTGCTGGCCGCTCGACGCAAGGGTCGGCGACTGGCTGTGCGTTAGCTATGAGGAAGGATCGTTATGTCGTTTCAGCCGATTGAGGCTCCACCTCAGGTGGTTGAGAAGCCTCTCCGTTCACGGCGGGGTTTGCTTGCACTTGGCCTGATCGGTGCGCTTGCGCTGATTGTCATTATTCTGAGTCTCAATACCAGTGACGAGGTTGGCTATTTGACCGGTGGTTCAAGTGTGTTGATTCTCGCCATCCCTGTCTTTTTGACGGGGTTGCTCAGTTTTCTGTCACCCTGTACGCTGCCAATCTTGCCCGCCTATTTTGCCGTGACGTTTCAGTCCCAGCGCCGTAGCATTTTTGTGATGAGTCTGGCCTTCTTTTTTGGCCTCGCGACCACGCTGACCCTGCTCGGTGGGGCGATCAGTGCGCTCAGCGGGTTGCTCTTTGGTTTCCGTGATACGTTGATGGTCGTTGGCGGCATTGTGATCATGATCTTTGGTGTGCTCGGGATCTTTGGGCTCGGCTTTGCCGGGGTGCAGATCAACGAGCGCCCCGCGACGACGCTGCTCGGTTCGTACCTCTATGGTGCAACCTTTGCTCTCGGTTGGACGGCGTGTGCCGGGCCGCTCTTTGGCTCGTTTATGACGATGCTCGCCGCGTCGGGCAATGTGGCAGTGCTTCAGGGCGCGGTGCTTGCCTTCATCTATGCGTCGGGGCTCGGTCTTCCGCTAATCTTTCTTGCTACCTTCTTCAATCGTCTTGGGCGTGGCTCAACCTTCTGGAAGATGATCAGCGGCAAGGGCTATGAAGTGACGCTCTTTGGCCGCCAGTTCTATCTCCATACGGTTGGTGTGATTGGCGGGGTGCTGATGATTCTCATTGGCGCGATGCTCGCCACCGGACGCCTTGAGATCCTGACCCAGATGGCGGGCAATAGTAGCCTCGGGGTCTGGTTTGCCGATCTCGAGACGGGCATCAGTCGGCTGTTTGGGCTGCAATGAGTAACCGCACGATTCGCGCCGCAGGGGGAGTCGTCTACAGCCATGCGCCTGATGGGTCGCTGCAGTTGCTGTTGATCTGCGATCGCTATAAGACCTGGACATTGCCCAAGGGTCACGTTGAGCCGGGTGAGGATGACGAGACGGCGGCGATCCGCGAGATTGTCGAAGAGACGGGCATTACCTGTGTCATCGAGCGCCCCCTTTCGCGGGTACGTTATCCCATCTATAAACGTGGGGTCTGGCGCGACAAAGAGGTTGCTTACTTCCTCGCCCAGGCCCCTTACGATCCGCCTATCCCTGCCGTTGACGAGGGCATCATCCAGGCTACCTGGGTTTCTCCTGAAACTGCCTTGACCACGCTGGCCTACGCCCAGGTGCGCGAGGTCGTGCGTCGCGCCCTCGCCATGATTAAAACCCAGGGTGAACGCTAAGTTAGTGGCGCTAAAAAACCGGCTCTGCCGGTTTTTTTAGCGCCTTTGGTGTCAGACTCTACGCCTTGCGATCGATGCGCGGCAAGACAATGCCATGCTGATCCTGGTATTTGCCTCGCTTGTCAGCGTACGAAACCTCGCAGGCCTCGTCGCTCTCAAGGAAGAGCACCTGACCAATGCCTTCATTGGCATAGATCCGTGCTGGCAACGGGGTTGTATTGCTGATCTCAATCGTCACAAAACCGTGCCACTCTGGTTCCAACGGCGTTACGTTAATAATGATTCCGCAACGTGCATACGTTGATTTGCCGATGACAAGGGCGCTGACGGTGCGCGGGATGCGAAAGAGTTCGTATGATTGCGCGAGGGCAAAGGAGTTGGGCGGGATATCGATGTAGTCGGCTTCGATGTCCACAAACGAGCGCGGGTTGAAGTTTTTCGGGTCAACCAGGGCGTTGAAGACGTTGGTAAAGACTTTGAACTGGTTGGTGACCCGCATGTCGTAGCCGTATGAGGTGAGCCCGTACGAGATGATGCCTTCACGCACCTGCCGGTCGACAAATGGTTCGATCATCCCCTGTTCGAGCGCCATTTTGCGGATCCAGTGATCGGCTTTGATTGACATAGGTTGGTCTACTCCACCTGATGTACATGATTTGGCCTATGATACCAGAAGTTTTTGGTTCGTTTTGGCGGCGAAGCCGCCAAAACGAACCAAAAACTCTCGTGGAGCGGCGAAGCCGCTCCACATCCCACCGCCGGAGGCGGACTTTGTGCCTCAGCCCTGTCTCCTGGAAGCGAGGGCGGGACGCCCTCGCTTCCAGGAGGGTAAAATTTCCCTCCCTCCCCTGCGAAGAAACTCTCTAGGGTGCGTTTCGCTGCCGCTTTATACTGGTATTTAGCCATGTATTGGAAAGTTCAGATACCTTGTCAGCGCTGCCTCTGAAGGCGGCTCTCGCCAGTTTGTGCTACTCGCAACAGCGTCAGTTGGGAGGCCTATGTCTATGCTTGAGATCGATGCACTTGTGGAGAGCCGCGCTACGCCGCTGTCCCCCTCTTTTTCGCTGCCTGCTCGCCATATCGCCGAGTTGGTGGAAACGACCTGTGCGCGTTATGCACATCAGAATGCTTTTACGGCGGTGTTGCCCAATGGTATGTATGGCAATCTGAAGTTTGATCAGGTTGCCCGTTATACCGATCAGGTCGCTGCGTATCTGCGAGTCGAGCTTGGCCTGGTGGTCGGTGATCGCGTGGCCGTTCAGTTGCCCAATAGCCTTGCGTATCCGCTCTGGTCGTTTGGGGCACTCAAGGCCGGCTGCGTGCTCGTCAATATGAATCCGCTCTATACCGTGCCCGAGATGGTTCACCAGCTCAACGACAGTGGCGCACGCGTGTTAGTGCTTGTCGATCTCTTCGCGGACAAGTTGCCCGAGGTGCTGGCCCAGACGAAGGTTGAGCATGTGGTGCTAGTGCGCATCACCGATCTCTTCCCGCGCCTGATTGGCTTCATTGCCCATAATATTATGAAGTACTGGAACCGGATTATTCCTCCTTGCACCGTTCCGGTGACGACGGGCCTTGAGGGGATGGCGAAGGGTGACGCGATCCTGCGCGACGGCAAAGCTGACGTCCGTTCGTATACCGCCGACTTTGGCCCCGAGACACTCGCTGCGCTCCAGTACACCGGTGGTACAACCGGGGTGAGCAAAGGCGCAATGCTGACCCACGGCAATCTGCTGGCGAATATCGCCCAGATCGAAGAGCGTGTCGCTGGCAATGTGGAGCATGGCAAAGAGACGGCGCTCGCGGTCTTGCCGCTCTATCATATTTTTGCCTTCACCGCCAATCTGCTCTACTTCTTCCATGCCGGGGCGCGCAACATCCTCGTTGCCAGCCCGCGCCCCCTCTCGAACCTGCAACGCGCCATCGAGAATTATCCCGTCTCGTGGATCCCCGGGGTCAATACACTCTTCAATGGCATCCTCAACGAAGAGTGGTTTACTGACTATCCGCCGCCTCAACTCAAGGGCAGCATTGCCGGTGGAACCTCGCTGCACGCTGCCGTTGCCGAGCGGTGGGAGAAGGTCACTGGTTCACCGGTGATCGAAGGCTACGGCCTCACCGAGAGTTCGCCGGTGGTTACGCTCAACCCGTTTGTTGGCAGTCGTGCCGGCAGCATTGGACGCCCCGTGCTCGGCACCGAGGTGCGCCTGCTCAATCCGCTCGGCGAAGACACTGCGTCCGGCGAGGCCGGTGAGCTTGCGGTGCGTGGCCCGCAGGTCATGCGTGGCTACTGGCAGCGCCCCGACGAGACCGCCCTGACGCTGCGTGACGGCTGGTTGCTTACGGGTGACGTAGCCCAACAGGATGATGATGGCTTCCTGCGCATCGTCGACCGCAAGAAGGATCTGATCATTGTCAGCGGCTTCAATGTCTACCCCAACGAAGTCGAGGATTGCATCGCCCGCCTCGATGGGGTCAGCGAAGTCGCCGTGATCGGTGTACCCGATGCCAAATCCGGCGAAGCAGTCAAGGCCTTCATCGTCCCCCGCAATGGGGCAACGATCACCGCCGACCAGGTACGCGAGCATTGCCGTGCCAGCCTCACCGGCTACAAGGTACCCAAACTGGTTGAGCTGCGCGACGAACTCCCCAAGACAAATGTTGGTAAAGTATTGCGCCGTGCCTTGCGCGACGAAGTGCACCAGGCGGTGCCCGCTCGCGTCGTAGGAGGAACCAATGGTTAGTCAGACCGAACAGTTGCTGCTTGCCCTCATGATCGGCGTGATCATGCTCGGCATGGGTTCTTCGCTCACCTGGCGTGATTTCCGTCGCGCCTTCAAACGCCCGCAGGCGATCCTGATCGGCTTTGGCTCGCAGTACGTCTTGATGCCACTGATCGGCTTTCTCCTGGCGATTGTCTTGCAGTTGCCGCCGCCGTTGGCAGTTGGCCTGATCCTGATTGCCAGCATGCCGGGTGGCTCGACCTCGAATATCTTCACCTACTTCTCGAAGGGTGACCTGGCACTCAGCGTCACGATGACCACCTTTTCGACCCTGGCGGCCTTTGTGATGACGCCGCTCGCCCTCTTCCTCTATGCGAGTCGGTTTATGACGAGCGAGATCAGCGTTGGCATGGGCAGTGTGATCAGCGGCCTCATTGTCATGCTCATCCCGGTCATCATTGGCATGTTCATTCGTCGGCGCAATGCCAATGTTGGGGCCGTGCTTGAATTGATCGGCGGGATCATGGGCGTTGTGATCATCCTGGTGCTGATCCTGAGTTGGGTGCCACGCAACGCTGGCTTGCTCGCCACGACGCCGTGGCAGGTCTATGTGGCGGCGGCGGGGATCGGGGCAGTTGGCTTCTTCTTCGGCTTGACGACGGCCACCCTCTCGAAACTTGGCTTTCGTCGTTCAGCGACCGTCTCGCTCGAGACCGGCATCCAGAACGGGCCGCTCGCCCTCTCGATTGTCTTGCTCAGCTTCACTGGCGCACTTGCCAACGAAATTGTCCTGATCCCAGTGCTCTACTCACTCTTCATCGTGATCATCTCATCGGGGGTCACGATGATCTACCGCCGGATCAACGACCAGTTGCAGCAGCGTGCCGTGGCGCTCTTATAGGGTGAGCCTACAACTCATACAAAAAAGCCAGCATTGCTGGCTTTTTTGTATGGGGAGTGCCGACTTCAGTCGGCTGAACTGGAAGCCGACTGAAGTCGGCACTCCGAGAAACCTTGTCTTGCGCACCAGAGCAACCTGGCTCAGACCTCCATCACGACGGGGAGCACCATCGGACGGCGTTTTGTCTCGCGATAGAGGAACTCACTTACGACATCCTTGATTTTCCGGCTCACAAACGCACCATCAATGCTCCCTGGCATGGCCCCATTGCGCACCGTCAGGGCCGCGCGCACCGCATCTTTGGTTGCCTCAACGAGATCGCGGCTCTGGCGCATATAGACAAAGCCACGTGACACCACATCGGGACCAGCGACGAGCTCGCCCGAAGACATATCAATCCCGACCACAACAATCAGCATCCCATCCTTGGCGAGCATCTGGCGGTCACGCACCACCACATTGCCAACATCGCCGACGGTCGTGCCATCAACATAGATATAACCAACGGGAGCCTTGCCGACCACCTTGCCCGAGCCGTGCGAAAACTCCATAATCGAGCCAGGATCGGGAATGATGACATTCTCTTCGGTGAACTTGCCACTGATGCTCATCGCCAGTTTACGATAGAGCACCATATGGCGATAATCGCCGTGGAACGGGATCACAAACTCGGGCTGGAGCAGGGCGAGCACGAGTTTCAGTTCTTCCTGCGCGGCGTGCCCCGAGACGTGGACATTCGCCTGACCGCCATAGATCACATCGGCGCCGAGGCGGAAGAGGTTATTGATCACCCGACTGACACTCACCTCATTGCCGGGAATCGGGGTTGCCGAGACGACAACTGTATCGCCTTCTTTAATCTTGAGGTGGTTATAATCGCGATTCGCCATACGATTCAGGGCGGCCATCGGCTCACCCTGGCTACCCGTACAGACGACGGCAATCTGGTCATCGGGATAGGCACCGAGTTCACCGGGGCGAATAATAGTGCCCTGTTCGGCGCGGAGAAAGCCCATTTCGAGCGCGATGCGCGAGTTATTCTCCATACTCCGCCCGGCGAGCATCACCTTGCGGCCATAGGCTTCAGCTGAATCGATTACCTGTTGCACGCGACTAATATTTGACGCAAAGGTTGCCACGATAATGCGCCCGGGGGCAACGGCAAAGATATTATCGAAGGCTTCACCAATAGTCGACTCACTTGGCGTGTAACCTTTCGACTCGACGCGCACGCAGTCGGTAATCAACACCAGGGGCTTCCGCTGCGCCAGATCCGACAGTTTCTGAATATTGGTTGGCTTACCGTCAACCGGCGTATGATCGAGTTTCCAGTCGGTCAAATAGATCACCATCCCTGCCGGGGTCGTAAGCGCAAAACCGACGGCATCGGGAATCGAGTGAGCAATATGGAACGGCTCAACAGTGAAAGAGCCAACCTGGAAGGTGTCGGTATCATTAATGACTACCTGGGTCACCTTATCAAGCAGGCGATGCTCTTTGAGCTTATTGCTGAGCAGACCGTGCGCGAGGCGTGTGCCGAAGATCGGGGGAAACCCGAGATCACTGATCAAATGGGGCACGGCTCCGATATGATCTTCGTGGCCGTGGGTCAGCAAAATGCCTTTAATTTTGCTCGTCTTTTCGCGCAAATACGTAATATCGGGCAGCACCAGATCGACACCGAGCATATCGGCTTCGGGGAACATGACTCCACAGTCGAGAATGACAATTTCATCGTCATACTCAACGACCCACATGTTCCGTCCGACCTCACCAACACCACCGAGGGGCAGGACGCGAACTTTGTTTTTAGCCATAAGTCGTTGCTGAAGTCGCCAGAACCAGTCCACAGGCTGGAAGCAAACTTCGTCTCCTTTCGCAATTGAGGGGTTATCAGATATCCAACCCCCTGCGGTTATCGATCCACAACAAACCAATCAATGTTGCGTGATCAAGACAACCGATGTCCTCTACCAGTGAGCCATCCTAAGGATGCTACCTCGTCACTATTGCCTTTGTACGAGCGTAGCAACACCTATTTTACTATTGTCACCAGATCGGCTGGTGGCAATGCTTCCAACATTGATCAAACAGCTGGCGCGGTTTCAGCCAGCGGGCTAGCCATCCGGGTCGCACGGCGAATCTCGGCGAGCAGTTCATCGCGTGTTTCAACACCCGCATAGATAGGCAGGCGCAGTGACCCATAGGCCTGACGATAGAGCAGACGTACGAGCGGATTGCGGATTTGGGTTGTGCAATCGGTCGTTAGCACCAATTCATCAAAAGGCTCTTCGCGATCATCATCAGTACGCCGGAGGTCACTCACGGCAGCCCAGGGATATTCGATCTGCACTCCAAGGGATGCAAACCGCAACCCATCAGTGGTCGGCGTATACGCGGCGGACCATTCGATCAGCAGGTTCCAGATCAAAAAAGGCGTGGCGATGATCAAAACAAACATCAGCAAAGCAGGTACAAGCTGCCCAATACCAGGCCCCGACGCCAGGGTGGCTTGCAGGCTTGACCAGAACTCCAGTGGGTTATAACTCAGGCGGAGTGTACTCGCAAAACTCCAGATCGCAAAGGCCCAGATCAGCAGGGCGGCAATTAACAGAATAAGCACTAGACGCCGACCAGCAGCAGAGAGACGATAGGTATTCATGAACAACAGCTTAAAACAGGCTAAGCTGCTCGAGTGGTGGTTCTTCGTTGGGAGGCGTGACTGGTGCAGGTGCAGGAGCCTCACGTTCAACGGTTGCCAGTAACTCGGGCAGGCGGCGAAAATCAGCTTCGAGCAGCGGACGATTCTGTGGCTGGTGCAAAGCCGCTGCTGGATGGAGCATTGGCACAATCAGGCGTCCCTCAACGATCCGCGGTTGCCCATGGATGCGTGAGATCTTTTCACCAGGGAGAAAGAGATTCATCGAAAAGCGCCCAAGAGTGACAATGACCTTAGGGTTGAGCGCTTCGATCTGGCGAAAGAGATAAGCCTGCGTGCAGGTTGCTACTTCATCTGGTAACGGGTCACGATTCTTGGGTGGACGGCACTTGATTACATTGCCAATGAAGACATCAGCGCGTTGCAGCCCTGCTAGGGCCAGCAGATCATCAAGCAATTGACCAGAGGGCCCGACAAAGGGGCGCCCCTGACGATCTTCATGGTATCCAGGCCCTTCGCCGATCAGCATGACCTCGGCGGTTGGCGGCCCTTCACCTGGCACAGCCCTCGTCCGCCCGGTATGCAAGGCACAACGGGTACAGGTCTGCACCTCGTGAGTGATGAGTTGCAGGATGTCAACAGCAGTCAATGTTCTATCCACTAAGCTGAAAGCCACATTGTACTCTTTCCATTATACGCGATCAGAGGTGAATGAGACAAGAGGCAGATTGTCAGACTCGCATCTTGCCGTTGCCTGCTGGCTGTGCTACCATGCCCGCATGATTGAATTTACGAGCTATTTGCGTCCTCACGACGTCGAAGCTGCGCTCCATGCTTTTGCCGAGCGCTATCCGACGCTCTGTTCGCTCACGAGCATTGGCACAAGCCACGAGGGACGGGCTATTTGGTGCGCTACACTTACTAATCAGGCGACTGGCCCTGATCTCGCGAAGCCTGCTTTCTGGCTTGATGCGAATATCCATGCAACTGAAGTGACAGGTTGTATGGGGGCTTTGCATGTGATTCAGACAGTTCTTTCATCGTACGGTACCGATGCGCGGGTCACGCGTCTGCTTGATGAACGGGCCTTGTATGTGGTGCCCTGTCTCAATCCTGATGGGATGGAGCAGGCGCTCACGTCGCCGCTCTATGTGCGTTCTGGTACTCGGCGCTATCCGTATGCTGATGAACGCGATGGCCTCTATCCCGTTGATCTTGATGGCGACGGGCTGATTCTTGATATGCGGATCGAGGACCCCGATGGCAGCTGGAAGGTCAGTGAACGTGATCCCCGGTTGATGCGCCGTCGCGACCCCGATGAGTTCGGTGGTACCTACTATCGGGTCTATACCGAAGGCTTGATCCGCAACTACGATGGCTATGAGCTCAAGCTGGCCCCCGCTGTGCAGGGCCTTGATTTCAACCGTAACTTCCCGTTCAATTGGCTCCCCGAAGGCCAGCAGCAAGGGGCCGGCCCGTTTCCCGCCTCTGAGCCCGAGGTGCGTGCCGCAGTGGCGTTCCTCGCGGCGCACCTCAATGTCAGTTGTGCGATCTCTTACCATACCTTTTCGGGCGCTATTCTGCGCCCCTTCTCGGATCGCCCCGATGAGCAAATGTTGATTGATGATCTCTGGACCTATCAGGAGATCGGTGAGCGGGGCAAAGCGTTGACGGGGTATCCTCATCTGTCGGTCTATCACGGTTTTCGTTACCATCCTCGCAAGGTGATGACCGGGGCGTTTGATGATTGGGCCTATGACCAGTTGGGCATTTTTGCTTTTACGGTCGAACTCTGGGATATGATCGGCGAGGCGGGGATCAAAGAGCGTAATTTTATTGAGTGGTTCCGCTCGCATCCCGAAGAAGATGATCTCAAGCTTTTGCAGTGGAACGATGAACAGCTCGGTGGCCGTGGTTTTGTCCCCTGGCGCCCGTTTGATCATCCCCAGTTGGGCAAGGTGGAGCTCGGCGGCTGGATCGAACGGCGCACGTTTGGTAATCCTCCCGAGCAGTTTTTGCTCAAGACGCTTGAACCAAATACGGAATTTGTGCTTGCCCATGCCCTGATGGGGCCGTGCCTTGAGGTGCGCCGCGTTGAAGCCGAACCGCTCGGCGATGCGCTCTACCGCGTGCGGGCGCTGGTGGTCAATAGTGGCTATTTGCCGACCTATGGCAGCAAGCGTGCGCAAGATTTGTGCACCGTTCGGCCTGTCGAGGTGCGCCTGGCGCTGCCGCACGGGGCAAGCCTGGAGGCTGGTGAGGCTTTGATGGAGATCGGCCAGCTCGAGGGCCGTGCCAATAAGCGTAGTGTCTGGGGGAGCGATTATCCCACCGATAATCTCCGCAAGGTCGAGTGGGTCGTGCGTGCGCCTGAGGGTGGCGTCATCACGCTTACCGCTACCTCCCAACGCGCTGGTACCGTTGTCGTTGAACTTGCGTTATAAGTCCATCGAGAATACTGGAATCCGCCATTACCTAACAACAGGAGGATCGATTTATGATCAACTTTGGTAACAACAAGAAGAAGCAGGAAGAGGAAGAGAAGGCCCGTGCCGAACTCGAGGCCCAGAAGGAGCAGATGTCGAAGGCGATGCGCGAGATGAGCGACCAGGTTGAGGCCAAAGCGAAAGAGGTTGCTGAACTCGAAAAGAAGCTGGAGGCAGCCAGGAAGGATGCCGAGAAAGTTGATGTGGCCAACAAAGCAGTTGCCGATGCTCAGGCGAAGATGCGTCAGATGCAGGCCGACCTCAACAAGGCTCAGCAAGAGGCGAACAAAGCCAAAGCCGCTGCCACAGCAGCCGCAACCAGCACCGCGTCGGCTGCGTCACAGGCTGTTGCCGAAGGTAGTCGCGTTGTCCTTGGTGGTGCGCCAAAACCGGCTGTACTTGCCGTTGGCGTCACCGCCTGGGTGCAAAAGGCTGGCGGCAAGAACCTGCGCCTCCGTGATAAACCTGGGCTCAATTCCAATGCCTTTGATGGCCTGGTCCCTGGTACCCAGATGACCTTGCTCGAAGGTCCGACGCAACTCGATGGCTACCCCTGGTGGCGTATTCGTGCCGCCGACGGTCGCGAAGGTTGGGTCGCCGGAAGCGAACTCGTTTTGCAACCTGAATAGCTTATAGGGCCTGCGGCCCACACGTATTAGCTTAAGCCTGCGGTTCACAAAAAAAGCCAGCGTAGCTGGCTTTTTTTGCGAAAGAAGCCGGTTTTTTAGGGCGACAGCCCTAAAGTCCAACTGTCACCCGGCAGGCGTGAGCCTCGTCAAGAGGCTCACGCCTGCCAGAACAAAACCTTCCCATCGCTCCCCCCCGACGCCAGTAGATCGCCCTCGGGGCTAAAGGTGGTGCGTAAGACGCCCCCACTATGCCCGCTGAGTGTCTGGCACAGGTGGCCGTCGTTTGTCCGCCATAGCTTGATGCTTCCATCGACGCCACCTGACGCGATCAACAAGCCATCAGGATGGATTGCCAGCGTACGGATCGCATTCTGGTGTGCCTGGATCGTCTGTTCCAATGTGCCACGCTCACCGTCCCAGAGACAAATCATTCCGTCATTGCCCCCCGATGCAAACATGCTCCCATCACGACTATACGTCACACAATTCACTTCGCTCCGATGCCCGCTCAGGCTCGCTTGCAGATGCCCTTCTTTCCCGTCATAGAGCCGGATCACCCCGTCGCTGCAACCAACAGCCAGCACTTGCACATCGGGACGGCACGTAAACGAAAGGGCACTCTTGACGGTCTGGATTAGCTTCACCTGCTTGCCATCGCGCAGTCGCCAGTAGCGAATGGTTCCATCATTGCCATTGCTGATCAGCGCCTGGCTATCGTAGCTAAAGTAGATATTCTCTTGATAACTGACGTGACTGGGTATCGTCAGCACCAGTTTGCGCTCGTGGGATCGCCAAATTTTGATGCCGGTATCGCTTGCCGTGATCGCGATCAACAGGCCATCGGGACTATAGCTCGCATTCAAGGCATTGCCGGCCTGTTCGTCAAGGTGGCTCACCAGGCTTCCGTCAGCAACCCGCCAGATCCGTACCATCCCATCGACGCCACCCGAGACCAGATTGCTATTATCAGGACTGAAGGCAAGCGCCCAGACTCCACCGCGGTGGGCCTGGAGGGTGCGCAGCAGCCGTGCATTGCCGGCTGTCCAGTCGTTGTTACGGGTACCAGCGACACTGCGGAGAAAGGCCCGCCAGCGCGAGAGGTGGGCATGGAGTTCAATCTGAAAACCAGCCCCCGTCGCATCTCTCAGGATCAGCATGTCATGGAAGATGCCACTATCTTCAACCCGCCGCATATCGGCGGTAAGTTTCAGGCGCTGATGCGTGCCGGGTGGCAAACTGACGCTCTTTGTGCCTGCGATGATCCAGCGCGGGGTTTGAATTGTCAGTTGGAGATAACGTCGCCCCTTGTTACTCAGCTTGAGCCACACATCGCGACGTTCATCCAGGCTCAACGCTCCAAAGTCAATGCTCCGTTGATCAGTCACCAGGTGGGGACGCTCGGCACCAAAGTTTTCGGTGTCGAGGTGTGCGAGCAAGGTGTCAAGACCTGCGTGCATATCATCACTATGGGTGGCAACGGCCCGGCGCATATCAGCCGCAAGCTTGTTCCGCCCCCACAATTGCTCAACCTGGTCAGGTAAGGTGCTGTAGAGCCAGGTCGCTGCATCTGTCCAGTGGGCTTCGGCCCATTGCCGCAGGGCTGTTTCGTCGGCAAGTTCACTGCCATCAGGGGCCTGCAAGTCGGTATGACTGATGGGCATCAAGAGTTCGCGCACGGTCGCAAGGAAACTCTCTGCATCAGGCCTCTGCTCAGGTTCCAGGGCGAGTCCACGTATCAAGAGCGCTTCAACTCCGAGGGGGAGTTCCGCATCAATTGTGCGCAGCGGAGGATAGGGCTGGACCTTGCCAAGCAGGAATTCGCTCAGGTTCTCACGCGTCAACTCTGGGTGAAAGCCTGTGAGCAGAATATAGAGCGTTGCCGAGAGCGCGTAAATATCTGAGCGTGGCTCGGCTTTGCCGTGCCATTGTTCAGGCGGCGTAAACCCGAGGGTGCCAGCCAACTGGGTGTCATCGGGCTTGATTTCGCCTTGTACCGGCGCAACGCGTGACAGGCCAAAATCAATGAGCCAGACCCGTCCAGCGCTGTCAATCAAGATATTTGCCAGCTTGATATCGCGATGGAGCACCGGCTCGGGTTCGCGTGCATGCATATAGACCAGGGCATCGGCGACATCACGGGCAATCGTCAGGCTCTCTTCGACGGTGAGCCGCCCGCCCTGTTCATGCACAATCAGCCCGAGGTCGCGGCCTTCGACATACTTCATCACCAGAAAGCGCTGCTCGGGCAGATACTCATAAATCTCGGGAATATTGGGATGGCCGGGGGTATTGAGGGTGACGAGCAAGCGGGCTTCGCGATGAAAATTGCGCAGGGCTTGCTCACGGGTGCGCACATCCCATTCAGGATTAGTGATCTGGCGTTTGGCGACACAGTAGCGTTGCAACTGGCGATCAAAGGCAAGGTAGGCATGGCCAAAACCACCCTGACCAATGGCTCTCGTGAGCATATAACGCCCGGCGGGATCAATGGTGATCCCGGGCGTCAGGGTTTCGGCCTCAAGCTCACTCACTTCTGTTTCAGGCTGATGCTGTCCCGATCCCGTCTGGTTCTGTGTTCGTTCGTCTTCACTCGCTTCGTTCTTGCGTTGCAAACGAAGGGGACGAATGAAGAGCAGAGAACTGCCGCACGCATTGCAAAAGCGTGAGCCCGGCGGATTGAGATGGCCACACGCACGGCATTTGACAGGCTCGAGGCTCATGGCTTTCTTGTACCTCTGGGTTGTTGTCTCAAATCAAGGGTACACGACACGCTTAGCCAGTGCCACGCAGAAAGATATTCGGCCAGGCGCGAAAACGGGTCACAAAGGTGTCACGGCTAAGCTCTGTCCCGTTGCTGAGCAGGACACGCTGGATGGTGATGTCACGACCGTTGCGGGCTACATCACTCTGGCGTACCATACCACGGGCCAGGGTGGGATCATCAATATAGACTGGTTGGGCCGGGGCGCGCACTTCGTTGCTGATCAACGGGCCTTCCAAACGTACCTCACGCGGCAGCGGGGTGCCATACAATTCAATGGTAAGCATCTGGTTGGCTTCGTCCATCCTGCTCTGCATCAACAGCCAGTTGCCGGTATCATTGACAAACTTGAGATCAGTCACTCCAGTATAGATAGCGGCATCGAGGCCTTGTCCATCACCGTTGGGTCCCAAACCAAAGCGATCGTACCAGCTAATATAAAAAGCGTGGGCGTGGCGTTCGGTAATCGGCAAGCCGGCCCAGAACGCGCTGCGAAAGACCGTGGTCGAGACCTGGCAAACCCCGCCACCCCATTCAAGTTGTGTCCGGTTGCCAATGATCGCGTAGCCTTCGACAAAACCATTGGCTGCATCAACTTCACCAAGCTGGCGGTTAAACGAAAACTCCTCGCCTGGCGCAATCAAGACCCCATCCATGCGTTCAGCCCCAGCACGAATATTGGTGATCCGGTAGGCCGCCGAGCCGACAAAACTGCTTTTGCCTTCCGCGACCAGCGTATTGATGCCAAGCTCGGTGATGCGGTCAGCCTTGATCTCGGGTTCAAGCTGATCGACAGGGAGCGCGAGCGTTCGCGTGGTGGGAGCGCTGCTCAAGAGCACGTTCGCAATCTCGTTGGCGGCATCTTCTTGCCGGAGGCGCCATCCCGGGCGGCCTTCTTCAATAATCCGCACCGTGTCACCTTCAAACCGCAACCGGGGTTCGGCTGTGCCTGTATCAACAATCTGGGCCAGACCCTCAACGGCGCGTCCAAGGCGTTGCGGATCGACACGTAGTTCGAGTCGGTCTTCGACTGGTTCGACCTGGAGCAATTCAGCCAGACGCTCGGGTGCCCAGATCCAACGCTCTTCGTTGAGTTGCAATTCGAGCGGTGTTTGCAAGACCTCGGCCACCCGTGCCTGCGCTTCAACCAGGGCCCCATCACCAACCTCTGGCGCAAGCAAGCGGGTACGGATCGTCACTTCCTGCGGGCGCAACTCGAGCAAAGCAAGCAGAATATCGTTGGCGGTGGCATCAACGAGCACCTGCACGCCGGGTGTACTTGGGGTGCCAACAATTTTGGCCGAGGCGATGCTGAGCGCCGCATCCTGGGGCGGGTACTCGATCCGTGGCGTCAGTGTGAGCAGGTAGCTCTGCAAGGCGCGCTGGTCGACGCTCAATGCTGGTGCGAGTTCGAGTCCTTCACGCCAGAGTTGCCAGAGTTCGTGCGCCCGGGTGAGCGGGTCGCCCTGCCGTCCGGCTGCGAGGGCCTGGCGGGCGATCGACTCGCTGTCGAACCGTACGCCGAGATCGGCCAGGGGCGGTTGCCAGCTTTCGTCGCGATAGGTGAGCGCAATCGGGTGATGCAAAAATTCAGCATAACGTTGCTCGATCATTGCCGCAATCTCGTTACGGTTCTTGCCCGCCACCGACTCACCTTGAATCGCTACGCCTGGCAGCGCCTGGTCGCGCAAGACGAAATTGAGGCCGTAGAGTGCCAGCAAGGGGACAACGAGAACCAGCCCTGTAATGGGCAAGAGGCATCCCCACCAGTTGCGCCGAACGCGCCTTGGGCGACGTCGGCGCGGCTCGCGTCGGCGCGGCTCACGCGGTGTATGCGGATCCTCTGGCGGTTGTTGATCTTGTTCGCCGATCCCGGTCGTGCCACGACGCCGTCGGATCGGGCCATATTCCTGATAGTAATCGTCAATCGGCATGATTTTATACTGGTTTGACAGTCTGAAGGGAGCTCTGTATAATTATAGGCGATCTTGGGGCCTCTAGCTCAATGGTAGAGCAGTTGACTCTTAATCAATTGGTTCAGGGTTCGAGTCCCTGGGGGCCCACCATGTTGAGCGCCGCGCCGAGCAATCGAGCGCGGCGTTTGTCTTCGGGGTATGGGCGCAACTCACCTTGCGTCTGCGAGCAATACATATGATCTGGACCATCTCTGACCTACACCTTTCTCATGCTCACCCCAAGCCGATGGATATCTTTGGTGCCCATTGGAGGGATCATGCGACCCGTATTGCGACGGCATGGCGTGCTCGGGTGGCACCTGATGACTGGGTACTGATCGCTGGTGATATTTCGTGGGCGCTCAAGCTCGCTGATGCACTCGTGGATCTGCGGTGGATTGATACGTTACCGGGGCGCAAGGTTCTGATCCGTGGCAATCATGACTACTGGTGCCCGCGCAAGGTCGGTTCTATGCGCCGCCACATGCCTCCCTCGCTGAATTTGATCGGGGCTGATGCCTTTGATCTTGGTTCAGCCGTTGCCTGTGGTACCCGCGGCTGGGTGACACCCGAAATGCCGGGTTATGATGCCGTGACCGATGAGCCCATCTATCGCCGTGAACTGGGTATGCTCGATCGGGCGATTGCCCAGGGGCAGCAATTGGCCGCCAACAAGCGCCCGCTTATCATCATGCTCCACTACCCTCCGTTTGTCAACCAGCAGCCCACCGAGTTTGCGCACCGGATCGCGGCTTCCGGGGCAAGCGCTTGCATCTATGGGCACCTCCACCGTGTCCATGATCACCAGAATGCGATCAACCACACCATCGATGGGGTGGCTTATCAACTCACCTCAGCCGATTTCATTGGCTTTGGGCCGGTCGCGGTGCGCGGGCTCAATAGTTTGTAACGTACGTTTTCTGATGTTTTGACGCAAAGACGCAAAGGCGCGAAGGTTTCAGGCATCTCTATGCGGAGCTTTGCGCCTTCGCGCCTTTGCGTCAACAAGGGTCATCCCCCCGCCAGGGCCAGTTGCGCGATGGTGTCGTCAGGCTCTAGTGGTGTTGCTTTCCATCTGGCGTCGTCGCGGCGGGCTTCAATTGCTTCCTCTTCCCCGATGGGCTGTAATTGCAGGCTGTCGCCTGGCAAGAGTTGCGCCGCCAGGTCGAGATCGGGGGCGCAGACGACCCCGATGATAGGGTAGCCGCCAGTTGGCTGGGCGTCAGCCATGAGCAAGACCGGTTTTCCGTCAGGCGGAACCTGGATCACACCAGGCAAGACGCCGAGTGAGGGCAGGCTGCAGGGACGGGTCAGTTCCACGGTATGCCCTTCGAGCCGGTAGCCCATACGATTTGCATGGTCGCTCACACGTAGCTCTGCTTGCGCGAGGGCTTCGATGCTCGTTGCGCCAAAACAACGCTGGTGCGGCCCTGCGGTGAAACGGAGGCGCGGCCTGGCCCCATAGGCTGGCCGCGCCGCCGGCGGCCAGGGTTGCCCGGCTCTTCGCAAGGGGTCACTCGGCTGTTGTCGGAGCATCACCAGGTCGCCTGACCTCAAGACTCGCCCTGCAAGCCCCCCAAATCGCCCTGACAGGTGCGTTCCACGCGATCCCAGTACCACTGGAACCTCAACGCCTCCCGCGAGCGCTAGGTAGCTCCGTGCGCCCCAGCCGTGGCGTTTCCCGGTGAGATAGATCTGATCACCCGGTCGCGCCAGGATCGTTGTCCAGAGCGGCAGCGGCGCATCGTTCCAAGATGCTTCGATGGGTGCGCCGGTGAGGGCGAGCAAACTCGGCTGCAAGACTTCGAAGCATACCTCGCTCACCAGGATCTCTAGGCCAGCCTCATCGGGGGCATTGCCCACGAGGCGATTCGCCGCAAAAAGCGCAAAGCGATCCATGGCTCCGCCTCGTGGCACGCCATAGCGCAGTGCCCCCAGGCGTCCTTGATCTTGCACCGTCGTCAATAACCCCCCTGTAACCACCCGCAACCCTGGCCCTCCGCTCATTCTCCCCCCTCCGCGCCTCTGCGCCCCTGCGCCTCTGCGTTAAATCTTACCCCATCCCCTGGAACAACGAGCGTTGGCGGATCACGCAGCGGATCAAACATCTGCGCCTCGGTTCGCCCGATGAGATGCCACCCGCCAGGCAGCCGATCCGGATAGATCCCGGTCATGCCGGCGGCGATCGCAACCGAACCAGCTGGAACCGCCGTGCGCGGCGTGCTGCGCCTCGGCAGATCAAGCGCCGCTGGCAACGGCCCCAGATACGGAAACCCTGGCGCAAAACCGATCATCATCACCCGATAGATCTGGCTCGTATGCAACGCAATCACCTCGGCCTCGCTCAACCCGAGGCGTGCCGCCACCTCGGGCAGATCGGGGCCATCCTCGCCACCGTAGCGCACCTGGATGTCTACTACCCGCGCAGGTCGCGCTGGGGCGGGCTCAACTTCCCGCACCAACGCTGTCAACACCGCCTCAAGCCTGGTTCGCGTCAGGCACAGCGGATCAAACAACACCAGCAACGACGACCACGCTGGCAGTGCCACCTCAATGCCTGGCAGATCGAGGGCCGTCACCTGATCGGCGAGGGCAAGCATGAGACGATTCGTCAGCGTATCAACGGGTGTACATTCAAGCAACAACGCCCCTTCACCGAGCGGTTGCATTGACCATGTCAAAGAAATATTCATAGAAACAAATGTTTGATAATACTAGACAAAAGCCACCGGATCGAGTATAATGATAACCGATAAACAGCGCATCAGAAAGCCGTAATTCGAGGAAACGAGCCTATTGTATTGCTTAATCTGACGGGGGCGCAGAGCCCCCGTTTTCGAGTCGATGGAGTATGACATGGAGATTGGCATTGTCCGGCCCATCAGTATCACGAGCGAAGTGCGCACCGCCTACCTGAGCTACGCCATGAGCGTCATCGTCTCACGGGCCTTACCCGACGCCCGTGACGGTCTCAAGCCAGTGCAACGGCGCATCCTCTATGGCATGTGGGACATGGGCTATCGTAATAATCGGCCCTACAAAAAGAGTGCCGGCATCGTCGGCGACGTCCTCGGCAAAATGCACCCCCACGGCGACAGTGCCGTCTACGATGCGCTGGCGCGCATGGCCCAGCCGTGGAGTATGCGGTATCCCTTGGTAGATGGCCAGGGGAATTTTGGTTGCTTTACTGGGGATACCCGCATCAAGTTGCTCGATGGCACTGAGCGTACGTTTGCTGAACTAGCAGAGCTTTCGCCTGACGAGATCTTCTACGTCTATTCAGTCAACAGCACTGGGCAGATTGTTATTGGTGAAGGTCGCTACTCACGCATTACTCGTCGCGATGCAGAACTGGTTGAGCTCACCTTCGATGATGGCTCGACCGTGCGCTGTACGCCCGACCACCGCTTCATGCTCCGTGATGGTACCTGGAAGCAGGCCCACGAACTGACGATTGAAGACAGCCTGATGGCTGGGTACTTTGATACTGCCCCGGTTCGACATGGCTCGAATGACTACTTGCGCGTGCTTCAACCCAGTACTAGCAAATACGAGTTCGTTCACCACCTGGCTGATCGCTACAATGAGCAGCGTGGCTTTACTACCCGTAGCACGAAGCTGACGTCTTATTTTGCCAGTTTCGATGAAGTGCTCCAGGTTGCTGCGACGCATAATCACCGTGTTGTATCCGTGCGCTGGCTTGATGAGCGGGTTGATGTTTACGACATTACGGTTGATGAGCATCACAATTTTATGCTCGCCAACGGTTGCGTTGTGCATAATAGTGTCGACGGCGATCCACCGGCGGCGATGCGTTACACTGAGGCGCGGCTTACGGCGATTGCCGAAGAGTTGCTCTTTGATATTGAGAAGAATACCGTTGATTTTCGGGATAATTTCGATGGTTCGTACCGCGAGCCTTCGGTGTTGCCGGCAACGCTCCCCAATCTCTTGCTCAACGGTGCCTCTGGGATTGCCGTCGGGATGGCAACGAATATTCCGCCCCACAATCTCAATGAAGTCTGTGATGCGCTGGTTCATTTGATCGATAACCCCGAGGCGACGATCGAAGAGTTGATGAAGTTCCTGCCCGGCCCCGATTTTCCGACTGCGGCGAGTATTCTTGGTATCGAGGGTATCCTGGCGGCCTATTCGACGGGCCGCGGCCAGATTATTCTGCGTGCCAAGGCTCATATCGAAGAGGGCTCGCGGGGGGCGTTCAATATTATTGTCACTGAATTGCCCTATCAGGTCAATAAAGCCCGTTTGCAAGAGCGTATGGCGGAACTGGTCAAGGATCGCAAGATCGAAGGCATTCGTGATGTCCGCGATGAATCAGACCGCACCGGGATGCGCCTGGTCATTCTGCTCAAACAGGACGCCCAGCCGAAAAAGGTGCTCAATGCGCTCTACAAGCATACACAGATGCAGACGACCTTTGGCATCAATATGCTTGCCTTGGTCGATGGTGGGCGCCAACCACGGGTGCTCACGCTCAAGCGTATGTTGCAGGAGTATATCAACCATCGGCAGGAGGTAATCCGGCGCCGGACTGAGTTTGATCTGGCGAAAGCCCGTGCCCGCGCCCACATTCTTGAGGGTCTCAAGATTGCGCTCGATAATATTGATGCGGTGATCCGCACCATTCGTGAGTCGCGGACGACCGATAGCGCCCGCAATAACTTGATCCGCAATTTCTCGCTCAGCGAAATTCAGGCCAATGCCATCCTCGATATGCAACTCCGTCGTCTCGCCGCGCTTGAGCGCAAGAAGATCGAGGATGAGTATAACGAGGTGATCAAACTGATCGCCGAGCTTGAAGATATCCTCGCCAACCCCAAGCGGGTCTTGCATATGATCCAGACCGATCTGCGCGGGCTCAAAGAGAAGTACGGCGATGAGCGACGCACGCGCATTGTGCCCGATGTGAGCGGCGAGGTGAGCGACGAAGATCTCATTCCCGATATTCGCGTGATGATTACGCTCACGAACCGTGGGTATATCAAGCGCCAGATCGCTGATGTGTATCGCACCCAGCGCCGTGGCGGGCGTGGGGTCAAAGGCATGAAGACCCGCGAGCAAGATATTGTCAGCCACCTGCTTACCTGTAGCTCGCTCGAGAATCTGCTCTTCTTCACCGACAAAGGCAAAGTCTATCAACTCAAGGCCCACGAGGTGCCCGACAGTTCACGGACAGCCAAAGGCTTGCCACTGGTCAATTTGATCTCGCTTGAACCAGGCGAACAGGTGACCAGCATGCTGGCGGTTTCCAGCTTTGATGGCGAGTATCTTGTGATGGCTACACAGCGAGGCAAGATCAAACGTACGCTCTTGCGCGAATATAGCCAGGTGCGCTCGAATGGCCTGATTGCCATTGGCCTCGAAGATGGCGATGTGCTTGGGTGGGTGCATGTAAGCCACGGGAGCGAGGATATCCTGCTCACGACGATACGTGGGCAGACGGCACGCTTCAAGCAGAGCGAAGTACGACCGATGGGCCGCCCTGCCACAGGGGTCAACGGGATCAGCCTTGACGCGAATGATCGGGTCATCAGCATGCAACTTGTCCAACCGGGCCAGGATCTGCTCGTGGTCACTGCGCGTGGCATGGGCAAACGCACCGCTCTGGCCGAATATCCCACCAAAGGGCGTGCCACGGGTGGGGTTATCACCATGAAACTTCGCCCTGGCGACGAAATTGCGGGGGCTGCCATCGTTACCGATAACTCACTCTTGACTTTCATCACCGCGGCAGGCGTCGTTATGCGTACGAGTGCGGATGAGGTTGCCCAGCTCGGGCGCAATACGCAGGGTGTCATTGTGCTCAATCTTGATCGGGATGACCGTCTGGCGGCCCTCTCGGTTGAAGAAGCGGAAATGACCGACAATGACCACGAGTCGCCGATGCTGATCAGTCCTAATTAGCGCTTCACGGTACGGGCATACACAAAAAGAGGCCAGCATTGCTGGCCTCTTCTGCTACCTCAAACCTTCGCGCCTCTGCGCCTTTGCGTCAAACCTGCTCTAGCGGCTGAAGGAGACCGAGGGCAGATAGGTGACCAGTGACGGGAAAAGAACGATCACAATCAGCACCATGATCTGAATCAGAATGAATGGAATAACCCCGCGATAGATATCCGTTGTCTTGATCTCGGGCGGTGCGACGCCGCTCAAATAGAAGAGCGCAAAACCAAAGGGCGGCGTCAGGAACGACGTCTGGAGATTTGCCCCCATAATCACACCAAACCAGATCATATCAATGCCAAGTGCATTGGCCACAGGCACAAAGAGCGGAATGACGATGAAACAGATCTCGAAAAAGTCAATAAAGAAACCAAGTACAAAGACGAGTAGCATACTCGCTGCCATGAAACCCCAAACACCGCCAGGCAAGTTGGCGAGAATATCAAAGACAAACTTATCGCCTTCAAGTGCGCGGAAGACCAGAGCGAAGGCCGTCGAGCCAATCAGAATAAAGAGCACCATCGTCACATTGCGTAGCGTCGCATCGGCGACATTGCGAAACGTACTGAGGCTCAAACGACGATTGGCGAGGGCCAGCAAGGTAGCGCCAAGAGCACCGACGGCACCAGCTTCGGGAGCAGTCGCGATCCCAAAAAAGATCGAACCAAGTACCGCAAAGATCAGCAACAGCGGTGGTACCATCACCCGCATCACCTGCGACGCCAGCGCCCATCCCTTGACCGTACGGGCCGAGAGGGGCAGCGCAGGGGCTATGGATGGCCTGAGTTGCGCAATCACCCAGCAATAAAAACCGAGCGAAAAGGCGAGTAGGAGACCAGGAATCAGCGAACCAATGAAGAGACGGCCTACCGAAACCCCCATCTGGTCACCAAGCACGACCAGCACCACTGAGGGAGGAATAATCTGACCGAGCGTCCCCGAGGCACAGATAACGCCACAGGCAAGCCCCTTATCATAGTTGTAGCGCAGCATAATGGGCAATGAGATCAGGCCCATTGCCACCACGGTCGCTGCGACCACACCAGTTGTTGCCGCCAGCAGTGTCCCCACAAAAACGACCGCAACGGCCAGACCACCGCGCATTGGCCCGAAGAGCACGCCCATCGTTTCAAGCAAATCTTCGGCTAAGCCTGACTTTTCGAGCATCGAGCCGAGAAAGATAAAATAGGGAATCGCCAGCAGCGTAAAGTTAGACATAATGTTAAAGATACGCGACGGCATCGCCCGAATCAAAATCGGATCAAAGACTCCCAACGACGTACCGATCAAACCGAAGATAATCGCCACCCCGCCCAACGAAAAGGCCACCGGGTAGCCAATGCCCAGAATCACCAGCGCACCCAGGAACATCAACGGTCCAAGCCACTCGTAATCCATACAATTCTCCGTTAGACAAGGTCTGAACCCGCTCGCGTATCTGACCTCACAGCTCTGTTGCCCACGTGAGGTTGCAGAACCCCCACCTTCGCTATTTCCCCTTGTCTATCCGCCCTTGCTTGATCATTGCCGAATGTTCTTTCCCTGTTCCGGTCGAATCGCTATAGCCCATCAAAAAAGCCGCGTTCTTAATTGCCTCGGAAATACCTTGAATAATCAAGAGCACAGGACTGACAAGAATAAATGTCTTGAGAGGATAACGGGGCAAGCCAGCAGAGCCATCAGGTGAGCCTTCAAGGATTCGCCACGAGTTCTGAACATACGGCAACGTAAAATAGATGAGCAGCAGGCAGAATGGAATGAGAAAGAGAAATGTCCCAAGCAGATCAACCCATGCCTTGCGTTGAGGTGAGTACATGCCATAAAAGACGTCAACCCGTACATGTTCACCATGCTTCAGAGCATATGAACCACCCATTAAAAAAATAACCGAAAAGACATACCACTGAGCTTCAATGTAGAGGTTTGAGCCTAATGTTCGTCCAATCGCAAGCCCAATATAGCGATTGCCAACGTTCCACACGCCGATGCCAACCACAATCGGAACCAACCAGATCGTAATGTTTCCAACAAACTCGGTAAAGGCATCAATGCCTTTAGAGAGACGCAGCAATCCTTGCACGCGGCAACCTCCCTGCTGATCCAGTGGCACACATGTTGCCTGGTTCAACAAAACAATACGACGTACCTGCATTGCCTTCGTTCGGCAATGCTCCCGCATGATGGCAGTCGACTCATATATGACCGAAACTTGTGAGGGGCTCACCCCTATGGTACACGCAAGGGCATCTTCTGTCAAAGTTGTTGGTTCGTTTTGGCGGCAAAGCCGCCAAAACGAACCAACAACCGGGTTTTGGAACCCAACGTGATCGCAAAAGGGCTGACCTGGTCAGCCCTTTTATCGCAACTCAGCTTGATGCAGTGTTATTCGTGGGTTGGCCCCCAGTTGGTCGGCGTCCGCCACAGGCTCGAGAGGATCAACTCACGCACATTGATCATCTCTTTTGGCAAGCGATCATAGAGCTTGATAAACAGTTCCTCGTGCAGCAGCACTTCCTGCTGCCAATCACTGAGGCTCATGTTCATCACCTTATCGAACTGATCGCGGCTGAAGTCGAGCCCGCGCCAGTCAAGGTTTTCGTAGTTGGGAATCCAACCAATGGGACTCTCAACACTGACTGCCTCGCCATGCGAGCGTTGCACAATCCACTTGAGCACCCGCATATTCTCGCCAAAGCCCGGCCACGCAAATTTGCCATTCTCGTCCTTGCGGAACCAGTTGACACTGAAGATACGGGGTGGATTGTAGATCTCGCGCCCAAACTGGAGCCAGTGGTTAAAGTACTCGCCCATATGGTACCCGGCAAAGGGCAGCATCGCGAATGGATCGCGGCGCACGACACCTTGCTGTCCAAAGGCAGCGGCGGTTGTCTCTGAACCCATCGTGGCAGCGAGATAGACGCCGTAGTTCCAGTTGAAGGCCTGATACACCAGCGGCACCGTCGTGCTGCGTCGGCCACCAAAGATAAAGGCCTGAATGGGCACACCTGCCGGATCATCCCAGGCCGGATCGAGTACCGGATTGTTGCTCGCCGGGGCAGTAAACCGTGCATTGGGGTGGGCTACTGGCGTCGTGCTCTCGGGTGTCCAGTCGTTGCCCTTCCAGTCAATCGCATGGGCAGGCTTTTCTTTCGTCATGCCTTCCCACCAGACATCGCCATCATCAGTCAGGCCCACATTCGTAAAGATCGTATCCTTGGCACAACTCTCCATCGCACTCAGGTTGGTCTCATTCGACGTGCCAGGGGCCACGCCAAAGTAGCCTGACTCAGGATTGATCGCATAGAGCTTGCCATCGGGGCCGGGTTTGATCCACGCAATATCATCACCAACCGTCGTAACTTCCCAGCCCTCATCCTTAAAGATCTTGGGTGGAACCAGCATCGCAAAATTGGTCTTGCCACAGGCCGACGGGAAGGCTGCTGCCACATACGACTTGCGCCCACTCGGCTCTTTCACCCCCACGATGAGCATATGCTCGGCGAGCCAACCCTCTTGACGGGCCATCACCGAGGCGATACGCAGGGCCAGACACTTCTTGCCCAGCAATGCGTTGCCGCCGTACCCCGAGCCATACGACCAGATGGCCCGCTCTTCGGGATAGTGGACAATATACTTGGTGGTTGGATTGCAGGGCCAGGGCACATCCTTCTGACCGGGCTCAAGCGGTGCCCCAACGGTATGCGCACATGGCACATAGTCACCATCTTCGCCAAGCACATCATAGACAGCCTTGCCCATGCGGGTCATCAATTTCATATTGACCACCACATAGGCTGAGTCGGTGATTTCGATGCCGATCTGGGCAATTGGTGAACCAAGCGGCCCCATGCTAAAGGGAATCACATACAATGTGCGCCCACGCATACATCCATCAAACAGCCCCGCCATGATCTCCTTCATCTCCTTGGGTGCCATCCAGTTGTTAGTCGGACCGGCATCATTCTTGGAGATCGAGCAGATGTAGGTGCGATCCTCAACCCGGGCAACGTCACTAGGATCCGAACGTGCCAGGAAGCTATTCGGACGTTTCTCGGGATTGAGACGGATAAAGGTACCAGCCTCGACCATCTGCTCGCAGAGTTGGTCATACTCCTCTTGTGAACCGTCACAAAAGTGAACCTTATCTGGCTTACACAGATCCACCATCTCACTAACCCACTGCTTCAGGCGTTCGTGCTTGATGTAATCAGGGAACTGCATCTGTTCCTCCCCTCTTTGCTATGTCGAAACGTACGCTGCGACACCATTGATTCGACAGGACGCTTCTGGACGGCTCAATCATACCACAAGCAATCGGGATGTGGTAAGGTAAAATGTAACCGATTTTGCTAATTGTCGCAAGCGCAACTGTTCAGGTGGCAACTAGCTCGAATATGGGAGGCCTACCGCCCTCAGTTCGCTCGGAGGGCGACAACCCGTACCTTCATGTGTATGGGCCTGCGGCCCCAAGAATGGTAGCTTTGCTGGTCGAAGCAGGCAGCAACGCTGCCTGCTTCGACCAGCAAAGCCACGGGTTTGGAGGGCGTCAGCCCTAGACATCATTCATGTGTTATGGGACGTGGTTCCCAGCATAGATTAAGGAATATACAACATGCACATTGATCTCAATTGTGATTGCGGTGAGAGCTTTGGCGTATGGGTTATGGGTGATGATGCCGCCGTGCTGCCCCATGTGACGTCGGCGAATGTAGCCTGTGGAGCGCACGCTGGTGATCCGCTGGTGATGCGGCAAACGGTGCATTTATGCAAGCGCTTTGGGGTCGCAATTGGGGCGCATCCAGGCTACCCTGATCGCGAGGGGTTTGGCCGACGGGTCTTGCCGATGAGTGTCGAGGAGCTCGAGGCAAGCCTGCTGGCCCAGATCGGGGCTTTGCAGGCCGTTGCTCGTGCTGAAGGGGTGTCTTTGCGCCATGTCAAGCCTCATGGCGCACTCTATAATCTTGCGGCCCAAACCCCTGTGGTAGCCGAGACCATTGCCCGTTCCGTCGCTGCAATTGATCCAACGTTGATCCTGGTTGGCTTTGCGGGTTCGTTCCTCATCACCGCTGCGCAGGCCTTGGGTTTGCCAGTTGCCCGCGAAGCCTTTCTTGACCGTGGATATGCGGCCGATGGCACGCTCTTGCCCCGCGATCAACCTGGTGCGCTGATCACCGATCCAGCCGCCAATCTCGCTCAAGCCCTTCAGATCGTCCAGCAAGGTACCGTTACGGCTGCCCACGGCCTTCCGATTCCCATCGAGGCCGACACCCTCTGTTTCCATGGCGACACCCCGGGGGCCGCTGACCGCGCTGCGTATCTGCGCGAAGGTCTGCGTGCCGCCGGGGTGCAGGTGTGTGCGCTCTAGCGCCACCCAGGAACGTGGCGCGTGTCTGGTGAGCTAATTTTGCAACGCTACGAGGACGGTGCTCAGCACCAACACGAGCAAGAGCGTTAACGTGACCAGCGGGCCCCACCGCCCCAGTTTTGCCAGGGGGCCTTCTGCGCTGATGGACATATGGCCCACTCCAGCGGCAAGAATGCCCAGCATCGGGTGCAAAATAAACGGAAAACTAAAGAGGCGTTCTTGACTCGCCCCACTCGTATTCCAGAGTAAAAAAGACCAGTAGATGATGCCAAGACCAACTTGCAGATCGACGAGTACCGGGAACAAACGCGCAAAACGGGGTGACTCAATGCCTGGTTTATAGGTGACGGTCAGGAAGATCGCCATCAGAATAATGAGAAAAGGCAGGACACGCTCACCAAAGATGCTATGAACCCAAAAAACTGTTGCCATGCTTTCGCTTACTCCATAACAATGATGATTCTTCAGGGGACATGCCCCGTGCATATCTTATCATATCCCACCTTGAGCCACCATACTACCGAAGCTTCGCGCTAGGGAGATTGCATCATACGAAATCGGATAAAAAATACGCCCTATGTGGCAGCATGTGCATGCAACCAGCGGCGCAAACGGCGGCCCCCGGGCCTGTAGGGGCACCCCTTGCGGGTGCCCCTACAGGCCCGGGGGCCGGGCCCGGTGTACGGGCACCCCTTGCGGGTGCCCTGGTGGGGTGCATGCACGGAAGATGCAATCGCCCTAAGCTTCGCGCCTTTGCGCCTTTGTGTCAAACAGGGGCCAACCTTAGGTGCAAAGCATTGCGGTTACACCGCCTCATTCCGTTTGAGCGCCTCATAGAGCGCCTCGGTCTCTGGCAGCGCATCCATGCCCAGTTCATCGCGGAGGGACTGGACACACCGATTATAGCTTCGCAAGGCCTGCGAGCGACTACCGGTACGGGCGTGGGCACGCATCAAGACCTGATAGGCCTCTTCATAACAGCGGTCACGGCGCAACACCTGTTCACAGAGCTGAATGGCTCGGGCCTGATCGCCTTCGTTGCTCAACCGGGTTGCATAACGCACTGCAATTGCCAGAAAGCGCGCCGTCAAACGCTCGCGTTCTTCGGTTGTCCAGGGATCATAGAGTGACTCGGCCAGATAATCACCGCGATAGAGGCCAACGGCGATCTGGGCACTGCGCCGGGCAAAATCGGCATCATCACTGGCAAAGGCGGCAGCGGCGCGCAACTCAAACTCATCGACATCAATCCAGACCCCATACGACGGGGCAAAGCTATAGGCGAGCCCCTGGCGACGGACAAAGAAGGGGGCGACCCGCGGTGGACGCGCCGGTTCCAGAGCGGCATTGAGTGCATTGAGGGTTACCTTGAACTGGCGTTCCGCCGCTTCAAGATCGGCCTCAGGCCAGAGCCACGCACAGATCTGCTCACGCTGAACCCAGTGCCCGCGATAGGTCAGCAGCAATTGAAAGAGTTGCCGTGCCTTCTCACGTTGCCACTCGCGGGCCTGGATCTCCTGGGAACCGCGCCAGACGCGGAACGTGCCGAGCATCTGCACACGCAGCGTATAGCCGGGATGATAATCCTCGACGGTATCATCAGCGGCAATCGTCGGAAAGCCTTGGCGCAACAGCAACCGGGCGAGTTCGGCGTGCCCATTCAGCGACCGACCCCGCAGCAAGAGCGGCACCAGTGACGCCATATCACGCGGCCCAAAGAGGCTTGGCCCCATCAAAATACCGACATAGCGACGCTCGGCGGCGGCGTGCAGCACTTCAGAAATAGCCTGATCGGCGACTTTCATATCACCGGCACGCCAGGCCGCAATGGCGCGCCAGAGGGTGGTCACCGCGAGGCCGTACGCATCACCACCACGCGCAAAGCGCTGGCGTGCCTGTTCGAGCCATTCGCCGGCGCGGTGATCGCCACCGGCAACGGCGGCCCCACCGAGGGCCAACAGAATCAACGCTGCCGTCCACTCATCACCGGCGGCCGCAGCAATCTGCAAGCCCTCGCGGGCATCGGCCTCGGCGTGAGGCAGGTCACCCGCATGCCCATAGAGCAACGTCAAGCCCATGTAGCCCTCGGCGCGGGTACGGGTGACGCCGACTGACTGAATGAGGTTCATTGCCTCGGTATAGCGCTGGATCACCGGTTGCATATCATTCGGGCTCACCAGTTGATAGGCGTGTCCAACGCGCAACAGCGCGATGGCTTCGGTCAGACGTGACCCAACCTGTTGCGCCTCAACGAGGCCGCGTTGCGCCATTGCGAGCGCACGGGTGCCACTGCCAAGCATGCCATAGATCAAGGCCAGCAAGAGTAATGGCTCACGATGGGCTGAGAGTCTCGCCCCATCGGATGAAATAGCTGCTTCTGCCCAGAGCTGGGCTTCAAGTTGCTGGCGTGCCTCGTCGAGGCGTCCGGCGCGCAACAACAAGCGGGGTGGCAAGAGATCGCGCGGTGGGCCGTTTGCTTGGCGTTGTTTTGCCTCATCATTGTTCCGCCGCTGATTGCCATGTTCCTGGCGGCGGGCGGCCTGTTCAAGAATCAGCGCCACATCGGCACGTCCTCGATTGGCCCAATTTTCGGCTTGCATGCGGAGCAAATCAGCCCGTTCGACGGTGCGTTCAGGGGGCAAGAGGCGAAAGGCTTGCTTGAGCAGGTCGGTTGCGTGGGCCGGTTGCACCGTATCAAGATAGACCGCTGCCTGCCCATGGAGCGAGCGTACCTGGCCTTCGAGATCATCGACAGCGGCAAAGGCGTTGCTAGCGGCAGCATAAGCTTGGAGGGCCTCTTCATAATGCCCCAGGCGGCGCAGTGCCGCCGCCTGGATCTCGCGCAACTCGGGCCGATCACCATGGGTCTGGATCAGACGCACGGCCCAGGTCAGCACCTGCTCGGCATGTCCGGTATCAAGTAGCGTGGTGGCCCCCTCGATCAAGCGTGCCGTTGCCGCATCATGATCCCCTGCGAGCAACAGATGGTGCATCACACCTTCCCTGTCACCGCGTTCGTGATAATAGGTTGCGGCATGCTGGTGTAAGAGCGGCCAGGTCGTCAGTTCCTGCTCGGCGACCCGTGCCAGAAACGATCGAAACACGGGCTGGATCCGGGCAACCCCTTCGGCATCGCGTTCAATAAAGAGCCGTTTTCGTTCCAGGTGCGCAAGCTGACGCCCGGCCAGTTGATCGTCCACCAGCAAGGCAC
Source organism: Candidatus Chloroploca mongolica (assembly GCF_004762035.2). GTDB lineage: Bacteria > Chloroflexota > Chloroflexia > Chloroflexales > Chloroflexaceae > Chloroploca > Chloroploca mongolica. The sequence continues at coordinate 102,060 of NZ_SIJK02000018.1, forward strand.
AGAGATCGGGTTCAAGCTGGCGTAAGCCGGCCGTTTGCAACAGAAAGCGCTGCAGATCCGGTGCAAGCGGATCGAACACTTCACGCTTGAGATAGGTGTCAAGTGGTGCCGAGCCACGCAAGCCCAGCGCGACCGGCCAACTATCAGCCGCCAGACCAGCCTGTACCCCCAGCGGCCACCCGCGGGTTACGCGAATCAACTCGTCCAGATCAGAGGGAATCTTTGTCCCGAGCAGGACGGCGAGCGCGCGTGCTTCATCAGTGGTAAACGCCAGATCACGCTCATCAATACTCAAGAGTTCCCCGCGGATCCGCGCCGTCTCAACCGCCATGAGATGAGGTTCAACACGGGTGACGAGAGCTAAATGCAAGCGGAGGGGTTGAATCGCCAGGAGGCGGTCAAAGATAGCCTGTAAGTTCGGGTTCTGATCGATGACATGATAATCATCAACCACAAGCAGCGTATCATCATCAAGCGCAGCTGCCAGTTCATTGACGAACGTATCAATCCCCGCACCCAGTGGATCATCCGTTGCACGCTGTAAGGCCGTTGCGATATGGCCTTCGTCGAGTGCGGCAATAGGCCGAAAGGCTGCGGCAAGATGGCGGAGCAAAAGGGCGGGATCATCAGAAGCTCGGGCACGACACCACGCCGCAGGCCATCCACCATAGGTTGCCAGAGCGGCCATCGCGGTCGTCTTCCCGCTTCCTGCAGGCGCAACCACCAGACAGATAGGATAATCAAGGGCTGCCGAGAGGGTTGTCTCTACCCGTTGGCGGCGTAAGAGGCGTGTTTGTTGTGCAGGTGGAGTTAGCCTCGTGAGCAAAAGCCCATCGTGGCTGGTTTCGTCACCGAACTGACCTGTAACTGTCGGTGATACCATCGTCTTGATTAGCAATCTAGATCGTATGAAAACGCGTTAGTCATATTAGAATTTGACGCAGCGCGTTATGCGTAGTATACACCGGAGGAACCCCCATGGCAAGTAATGAGGTAGAGCAGCTTCAAGAACGTATGCGCCAACAATACACTGATACCACCGAAATAGTGATGCGTTCGATGCGGGCATGGAATGAATTGATGACAGCTAGCACTGATCTTGCCTTTGATGTGGTGCTCAAAAACTGGGACTACAGCCGCAGCATGCGAGGCTCAGCCGAACAGGCCATTGCCGATGCCATCAAACTCCAGCAGCGCATGAACAAAGAAATGCTCCAGGTTTGGGAAGGCTATTCGAGCGAAATCAAAGAGATTCTCGAACGAAGCACCAAGGCCTAAGCGAGAGTGAGCAATGAGCTATCTGGCCCCATACCCTGCTCATTGCTCACTCTCTTGGCAGCGCAGCGCGGTTCTACATGTACGCGCCACCGTTGACATTGATCTGCGTACCCGTGACATAATCACCGTCAGCAGCCAGGAAAATCACTGCCCGTGCGATCTCCTCAGGCGTACCAAATCGCCCCATCGGAATACGGGTCTTGATCTGGTTTTGTACGTCTTCGGGTACCTTCGACAGCATATCGGTGAGCGTAAAGCCCGGTGCGATCGCATTGACCGTGATATTGAACTTGGCTAGCTCAAGCGCGGCTGTTTTGGTAAAGGCAATAATACCGCCTTTACTGGCACCATAGTTGGCCTGGCCAAAGGCAGCGGTCTGCCCATTCATCGAGCTAATGTTAATAATCCGCCCGAACTTCTGCTCAATCATTGGCTGCATCGCTGCGGTCGTGCAGAAAAAGACCGCATTGAGGTTTGTCTGGATGACTTCGAGCCAGTCCTGATCCGTCATTTTGCGGATCGATTTATCGCGGGTGATGCCTGCATTATTGACCAGGACGTCAATGCGGCCCCAGGTGTCAACGACCCGTTTGACCATCTCGCGAGCTTCTTCAGGGTGGGCCACGTCGGCCTGATCGAGCATACATTCGCCACCAAAAGAACGAATCTCTTCGGCGACTTCTTCAGCCCGGGCCTGACTATTCTGAAAATTAATGGCGACCTTTGCCCCCTCGCGGGCAAGTTCAATCGCGATCCCTCGGCCAATTCCCCGTGAAGCACCGGTTACCAGTGCCGTCCTGCCATCAAGACGCCCCATCAGCATACCTCCTTGATTATCGTTGTAGATCACACCTTACGCCGAGTCGCACCTAAGATCGTTCTGAAATATGCAATCGACCCTACTGGAGTGCCGACTTCAGTCGGCTAAACCAGTAGCCGACTGAAGTCGGCACTCCCTGCACGGAGTGCGACTCTCCCGTTCAACAGCGAGCCGGTTCTGGTGCTACATCCGCTCAAAGAGCGCTGCAATTCCCTGACCACCGCCGATACACATTGTCACCAGGGCATAGCGTGCCCCAACACGATGCAGTTCATGCACTGCCTTGACCGTCAAAATAGCGCCAGTGGCCCCGATTGGGTGACCGAGCGAGATGCCACTGCCATTCGGATTGGTCTTTTCTTCGGGCAAGCCCAGATCGTTGCAGACCGCAAGGGCCTGGGCCGCGAACGCCTCATTGACTTCGAAAATATCAATCTCGCCGAGACTCACCCCGGTGCGCTCGAGCAAGCGGTGGACGGCGGGCACTGGTCCTATGCCCATATATTTCGGCTCAACGCCCGCGTGCGCATAGCCGACCAACCGTGCCATCGGCTTGTACCCACGCCGTTCGGCAGTGGCCCGTTCCATCAATACGACCGCCGCCGCCGCATCATTGATGCTCGACGCATTGCCTGCGGTTACGCTCCCATCTTTCTTAAAGACCGGACGCAGTTTGGCAAGCCTCTCGATGGCCGTGTCGGCACGGGGATTCTCATCTGTGTCGAAAATCTGGATACCGCCCTTGGCCTTCAGTTCGACTGGCATGATCTGCGATTTGAAACGGCCATCGGCAATGGCAGCGGCGGCACGCTGGTGGCTAATGACCGCCAGGGCATCCTGTGCTTCACGCGTAATGCCCCACTTTTCGGCTACATTCTCGGCGGTGATACCCATGTGCACATCGTCAAATGGATCTGACAGCGCTCCAACCATCATATCCACGGCTTTGCCGTCGCCCATCCGAGCACCCCAGCGCATCCCTGGCAAACTGTAGGGGCTGCGGCTCATTACCTCAGCGCCACCGCCAATAGCCGCGTCAGCATCGCCCAGTTGGATTGCCTGGGCCATCGAAACAATCGCCTGCAACCCGCTCCCACACAGTCGGTTGAGGGTCATCGCTGGTGCTTCAACGGGAACGCCACCCTTCACTGCCGCGTATCGACCAAGATACATATCGTGTGGTTCGGTGTTGATGACATGGCCGAACGCAACGTGCTCGATCTCTTTGCCTTCGATCCCGGCCCTGGCAATTGCTTCACGCACTACTGCCGCTGCAAGCTCGGTTGGTGCCTGATCTTTCAGACTACCATTGTATCCGCCAATAGCTGTGCGAACTCCGCTGAGTACCACTACCTCTCGCTGGTTGCTCATCGCGACATGACCTCCTTGTCACCCTTGAGTTCTCAACTCTCACGGGCGTATGATCTTCATTGGGGCCGTTAGGATGGGAGACATTATAACAGCAAAACATCCCTTCTGCCGGGTTGTTCAGGCTAATCCTGCTTCTGTTTTGGGATGTCTACCGGCATTTGCTTGGCGTAACTGGGGTCTATCTGCTTTTGTAGCGCGTTCTCTCCACTTAAGTGTGTTGGCGCAACCGTTGCGTATGCCGAATGTCCTGTAGAGAAATCATTCCATACCGAAGATATTTTTTAACTAAAGTAACCACGTTGTAACTATTCATGTTATAGTTCATTCCATTACTTGGCGGCCCTATATAAATCCACTGAGTGTGAGCATATAAAGGAGGCAGGGCATGGCCCAACGCACTGAAGCGGCAAGCAGCAACGTAGCATTGAAGGATGGTCGTCATGTTGCCATCCGTAACCTTATTGAGAACGATAAGTTAGCACTATCGCGATTTGGTCAGGCTCTTCCGAAAAATGATTTGCTCTACCTTGAGGATGATTTTACCCATCCCGAAATCATTACCCGTCTGGCGAATGCAGCACACGCCGAGAATTGGCGCCAAGTGATTGCTGTCACTCCAGAAAATGAGATTGCGGGTTATGCTGCTGCGCTGCGCCTTCCCGGTTGGTCGCATCATGTGGCGAATATTCGCTTGATTGTATTGCCGAGCTATCGGCGCACTGGCCTTGGCATGCATCTCGCTCAGGCGATTGTTGAGGATGCGCGTGACCTCGGTGCTACCAAGGTCACGGTTGATATGCTTGCCGCGCTCACGGCGGGTCAGGCGATCTTTAGTCGCCTCGGTTTTGCCGTTGAAGGCCAGCTTGCTCGCCACGCGATTGACCGCGATGGCAATTTGCACGATATTGTGATTATGTCGGCGTTTGTGCGCGTCTGAGGGGCGTAGCAGACGTTCGGGCTAGTTGCTGTTTACCCACAACCGAGCGCCAGCATTGCTGGCGCTCTTTGTCGTGGGGCGGGGTATTTGACGCAAAGGCGCAGAGACGCAAAGGTTTGATGTATCTGCATGTTCTGTTCCCTATGCTGTGCCGTACTCAGTTCGTCTGTTGTTATCGTTGCCCGTGTCGCTCCTTGCCCTGGCCTTGATTGCCCTGGCCTTGATTGCCCTGGCCTTGATTGCCCTGGCCTTGATTGCCCTGGC
>NZ_SIJK02000018.1:106829-109994 GCF_004762035.2 Candidatus Chloroploca mongolica
CTTGATTACCCTGCCCAGTTGCTTCCATAATAGCGGTGTATTCCGTCACCGATAGGTGCTGTGGCGCGTAAGTGGTGCCTGCCTTGGCTTCATACTGGCTCACAAAGGCACGCAGGTGGTTCTCTGAGGCGGCTTCGAGTTGGCTGTAGACCCGGGCAATGTCGGCAGGCAGATCGCTTGTTGCCCGTTCGCGTAGGTCCAGAATGTCAATTTCTTCAACCGCGGCACCAATGCTGAGGGCTGCTGTGACAGATGTTTTGCCCTGGGCCAACAGGTCATTGTAGAGGGCTTGCAGAGCTGGATTGCTGAATACGCCAGGTGCCGTGCTTGCCGCTGGATCAGCGATGCCATAGCGCTCCAACAAGGTCTTGACGGCGTCGGTGTGCGTCTGCTCGCTTGCCGCGATGTTGGTAAAGACGGGTAGGTTCCATGCTGCACCTAACGCTATGTAGAGATCGTGGGCCAGTTTTTCTTCTTCACGCATAAAAACAAGGCCGTCACGCTGTTCTTGACTCAGGTTGGTTGCGGCAATCGTCGCTGGATCGCTCGGCAGTGCGCTACCAGGACTTGCACTCGCTGGTGTGACTGCACATCCGGTGAGCAAGGTGATGAGTAAGAGGATGATCATGGTCGTACGCATTATTGTTTCCTTTGACTGGGCGGCTTGCTTCGCTACTTGCCGCTGAACGGTATGATCCCAGTCTAGCAGGAAGCGATGGAGAAGCGATGGAGTTGCGTTGCAAAGGTGGTGGAAGTTCTGGTTAGAAACGGGTTGACGGGTGATGGTCAGCTCTGGCGCTGTAAGCGTATGCCGCTTCCAAGCAGCGCACTTCCGGTGACGATGATCAGCAGTGCGCCAGTCCAGGCGCGTGGCCCGGTCAATTCGATGCGCGGCAGGTACCAGGCCCAGTGGTCAAGCAGGTGCTGGTTGGGCGGGTCGTAGTACCAGGCCCAGCGTGGCCGTGTCCGGGTTGGCAGCGGGGCAATGGCAGTGTTGGCAATAGTGATGGGCACACCATCTTCTGTGCGCCCCCGGAGAACCATCAGTTGTGGCCCGAGTTCGTCGTTGCGCTCACTGAAGCCGATGGCCTGCGGATTCCATGTGACGGCCTCGATCTTCAGCCGGGCTCTGCCTGATGGTATCAGGAGGCGATAGGTGCGGATGGTGCCCGTTGGTGGCGTGCCGATACGCTCCTCATTCAACCAGAGGGTCAGTTGACTTGTGGGGGCCTCGGCTGGACGGCGATCATCCAGGGTGAACGTGAGTTGGGTACCGGCGGTGGCACATCTGAGCTTGCCCTGCGCCCCTGTACGCCGTGGTAGCAGCGCCCCTCCCGGGTCTTCACTGGCATACCAGCCATCCCCGAGATGACAGATCGGTGCCGGTGCGGTATACGCACGCCAGCGTTCCGCCAACATCTGCCAATGTCCAAGCAGCGGTGAACCAGATAGCGTGTAGACCTTGTCGGTCGGTGTTGCGAGCACGACGTAGGTGCTGAAGTTGAAGAGAACACCGCCCAGGTTACCAACAAAACCGATCACCCCCACGAGGATCACCAGGCCAATGCGACTGCGACCCCGGGGAGCGTGACCTTCATCAGGGTTGTGTTGCCATAACCCGGCGGCTAGCAGGATCAGCGGCGGGATGGCAGGTAACAAAAAGCGTGGCCCCCAGACGCCACCGCCCTGCCATTCGCCCCAGCGCGCATAGAGTAGCAGGTGGCTCAGAAAGAGCCCCAAGCCGAGCAGTACCGCCTCGCGGTGCCCGCGTCGCCACAGCACCACGGCCCCTGGCAAGGCCAGCAAAACTGGTGGGGCAAACAAAAAGAGACTCTTGCCCGGGCTAACGAGCAACCCATAGAGCCCTTCGGTGAGCGGTGCCGTAAAGAGGTTTGCTTCACTCGCGTACCCCGAGGCGAAGGGTGTGCCAAAACGAGCCAAGTTGTACCATACGAGGATGGCAAGGCCAGGCACCAACCCGACGCCCCAGGCAAACGGTACAAGCCATGCTTCACGGTATCGCCGTTGCCGCCATGCCTCTCCACTCATCCAGAGCAGATAGAGACCGAGGATCGGCAGCGCCACGCCAGCGGCGATCCGGGTTGTCGGCAACAGGCCAGCCGCCAACCCGGAGCAAAAGAGCATCAGGGAAACCGACGCGAGATGCTCTTTTGGAGGCGAACTGGAGTGCGCACGACTGGGGTGTGGAGATGCCGACCCAGACTGGCGAAGGAACTGGCCTGCGCTCCAGGCGCGTTCGGCAGCAAGCAACAGCAACAGAGCCGCAACTGGTTCAGAAAAGAAAGTCCGTGCATAAGGCCACGCGAAGGTTGCCAGGCCATAGAGGAGGGCCAGGAGCACTGCCCAACGATGGCGTGCGCCCAGTTTGAGGGCCCACCAGGCGATCAGGGCTGCGGTCGCTGCGGTGATCGGCCCATTGAGCATCATCACCGCAAAGCGGGCTGTATAACTGCTGGTGGCCGGATCGCTGCCTCCGAACCATGACCCCAGGGCATAGAGCGGCAAGGCAAGCAGCGATGGCAATACCCCATACGGTGAAAAGGACTGACCCTCACGCCCGGGCCGCAACGCTGAAAACGGCTCATCAGCGTCATTGCGCACCGCCACATCACCCTGCTCAAACAGACTCCGCGTGACGGCCAGCATCGTCTCTTCATCGGGCGAATAGGTATGCCCACTCATCGTCAGCAGATACCAGCCGCTCAAGAGCAGGGTCAGGGCGACAAAGAGCGTACGTGAGCGAGGGTGCGGTGACGTGATCATAGGCACCTGACGGGCAGCCGACAGAAGTCAGCACTCCATTGATCTACCGGGGCATCGGTATTGGCTATAAGACTAAGGATTTAGAAGATAGAAAAGAGGAAATAGATGGCGGGCAGGGAGGGATTCGAACCCTCGACAGCGTTGCCGCTGTACGGCATTTCCAGTGCCGCGCACTAGACCAGACTATGCGACCTGCCCAATGCTGGCGATTGTACCATGAGGTGAATGCTGGTGCAACCCGTGTATGTCTTCGGGTTAGGGCGATTGCATCATCCGAAATCGGATACAAACATACGCGCTATGTGGCAGCATGTGCATGCAACCAGCGGCGCCAACGGCGGCACCCGGCCCTGTAGGGGCACCCCTGGCGGGTGCCCCTAC
>NZ_SIJK02000019.1:0-10511 GCF_004762035.2 Candidatus Chloroploca mongolica
GGGTCGCCGGGTGCCCCCGGGTCGCCGGGTGCCCCCGGGTCGCCGGGTGCCCCCGGGTCGCCGGGTGCCCCCGGGTCGCCGGGTGCCCCCGGGTCGCCGGGTGCCCCCGGGTCGCCGGGTGCCCCCGGGTCGCCGGGTGCCCCCGGGTCGCCGGGTGCCCCCGGGTCGCCGGGTGCCCCCGGGTCGCCGGGTGCCCCCGGGTCGCCGGGTGCCCCCGGGTCGCCGGGTGCCCCCGGGTCGCCGGGTGCCCCCGGGTCGCCGGGTGCCCCCGGGTCGCCGGGTGCCCCCGTATGCACCGCTGGTTGCATGCACATGCTGCCAAATAGAGCGCATTTTATCCGGTTTCGTATGATGCAATCGCCCTTCGCTCACCAGACCGAGCCGTTTACGGCGAGGGCAGAATTGGTGTATGATACCATGATTGAGAGCTATGATGGAGCGTGCGATGTCTGTACGTCCGGCAACCCTTTTTTTACGTCTGGCATTGCGGCGGGCAGCCCGTGGAACGGGCTCGCAGCAGGCTTTTTTTGAACGGAGGACAGCAATGCAAGCTCTGCCACCCCTTCAGCAGATCCTGGGCACCATTCCCTGGGTACTGGTTGGAGGGTTGGCCCTGCGTGCGTATATTCCCGAACGAATGACCTTTGGGAACCCGCCGCAAGCCGCCGCCCTTGAGGGCGTGCGGTGAGGCGGGTTTCTCACTGGCTTCAGCCAGAGCATTGCGGTCAGTGAACACATGTGCTATACTGCTTCCAAGGTGGGCCTGCGGGCTGCACCGCTTTCGCCTTCGGGCGACGCACCTGAACAGCAGGAAATGTTGCCGGTTGCCGCGCCGAACTCCCGCGCGGCGTAAAACATTTTGGGTGTTCCTTTGCACGGTGCAACACGTTCCTTCGGGGACACAGGCTCGGACGGAGCCTTTGGGCGTTAAGCTCGCCAATGGGCGGGTTGGTCCAAGAAGCCGCGTGGCTTGAGCCACTGCGGAGCGTCACACGGACTGATGCCTGGGTTGATGAAGCCCTCGCCCACCCGATCTATGATGCCGCTGGCTACCCGGTACTTGCGCGGCCATACCTGATTTTGTTAAAACTAACGGCGGGACGTACCCAGGATCTTGCTGATGTGCAACGTCTGGTAGCCTATACCTCACAGGACGAGCGCAACGCATATCGGAGCCTAGTTGCGCAGGAGAACCCTGAGCTCGGCGAGGATCTTGAGGCGCTCTTCACCCTGGCAGATCTTGAGTTTGGGGCAAAAAAAGAAGGGGCTTGAAAAACTCCTCAGCCCGATATCAGAAAAGATTATGGTCGAAGCCTACGATGCAGCGAATAATAGTGCGATTTTTCAGGCCTACACCTTCCTGTTAGCCGTGATCGCCATTGGTGCGTTGATCGAGTTTGGGATCTTAAAGCTTCTGAAGCGCTATGCGATCCGTCGTAAGTGGTTCTTTGCCGAGGTTGCGCTCCGTGCGCTAGGTGGACAGGCGATCTTCTGGCTGAGCTTTCTCGGTCTGGCTTCAACGCTCGCGACGGTTGTGCCCGATTTGCGGATCGCGAGTGCGGTACGCCTGTTGCTGAACCTGATGGCCGTGCTGACAGCAATGAGTTTTCTGGTGCGCCTGGTGACGAATTCAATTCGGATCTATTTTATTCGCCATACAATGGGATCCATTTCGCTCCTCAATAATGTCTTGCGTGGTTTTACGTTTATCGTGCTCGGCACAACCGCGATGGCGTACCTCGGGGTTCCGATTGGCCCCCTCGTGACGATCCTGGCCGGTAGTTCGATTGGTCTCTCGCTGGCGCTGCGCGAGCCGCTTGCCAATCTCTTTAGCGGGATCATGATCCTGGCGACGAATAAGATTCAGCTCGGCGATTATGTCCGGTTGAGTACCGGGCAAGAGGGTTTTGTTGACGATATTCGCTGGGCCGACACCTATCTGCGTGAATTGACCGAAAATCTGCTCGTCGTGCCCAATTCGTTGATGACCAATACGATCCTGACCAATTTTGATCGCCCCAATTCTGAGTTCTTGATCTTTCTGCCGGTCGCGGTGCCCTATGATAGCGATCTTGCTCGGGTCGAAGCCTTGCTGGTTGAAGAAGGCCAGGGCATGATGCATGAAGAACTTGGCGGCGTGCCTGAACATACTGTTCGCGCTCGACTTGCTGCATTTGGCGAGCTCGGCGTGCAATTCAATATCATCCTGCGTACCAGAGAATTCAACGATCAGTTCCCGCTCAGACACGAATTTTACCAGCGTGTCTTTGCGCGCTTTGCCAGTGAAGGGTTGCCCCAGCCCATACCGATCCAGCGCATTCGGATCGAGCCGGTGCGTAACGGGACGGCGGCTGACCTCGATCAGTCTGGACGGAGTGAGCACATGGCAGGAGCCGAGCAATGACACGGCGAGCTGTGCGTAGAATGCGACCGCTACGCTGGATAGCGCTGATTCTCGTTGGTCTGCTCGGTCTCAGTGGCTGTGGCGCGGTCCTGCCCACGTCGGCGTGGAGTGATCTCTTTCAACCAACTGCCGTGCCACAGACACCCCCTGTGCCAACCCCACCGCCAGCGATCACACCAACCCGAGTTCCGCAGGAGACTGAACGGCTTGCTTTTGTCTCGGATCGCACGGGCAACCGCGAGATCTTTGTGATGAATGTGGACGGTTCTGGCCTCGCTCGCCTGACCAACGATCCTGGGAATGATGAGTCACCGGCGTGGTCGCCTAATCGTCAACTGATCGCCTTTGTCTCGGATCGCGATGGCACGCCAAATATCTATCTGATCAATCCTGATGGCACCGGGTTGCGCCAGTTGACGAATGAAGGCCGAGGTGCCGTTGACCCGGCCTGGTCGCCCGACAGCGAGCGGATTGCGTATGTCGCCGTGCGGAGCACCGGATCGGTCTTGATGATCCTCAATCTCGCCGACGGAAACCGAAGCGAGTTTTCCCGTGAATTGTCTGACATTGCCAGGCCATCTTTTAGCCCCGATGGTCGTTTCCTTGCCTTTTCGGCGCTTGATCCAGATGGTGAGGAGCAACGCGATATTTTTCTCGCCAGCCTCGCCAATGCCTCAAGGTTCATCAATTTGACCAATGCCGAGGGAGACGACGATCATCCCGTATTTAGCCCGGACGGGCGGCGGATTGCGTTTCAGAGTCGTCGTGATGGCACCTGGAAGATCTATGTGATGAATGCCGATGGTGCGGCAGCGACGCCATTGACTGAGGGGCCAGGCGATGCGCTCAACCCGAGCTGGTCGCGTGATGGGCAGCGCCTCGCGTTTGCCGCGAATCAGAGTGGGGCCTTTAACCTGTATACGATGCGTGACAATGGCGAAGAGATCCAGCAGATCAGTGGTCATCGGGCCAATGAAGTTGCCCCGGCTTTTCCGTCACCCCCACGCCTGCCCATCATCGCCACCCTTGCCGTCGCCACCGGCTCGGGCGGAACACGTAGCCTGAACCTGGTCACGCAGGGGCAGGAACAAACCTTGCGGGCGCGAACGCCCCTGGTTGATTATATAACCCCGGCCTGGTCGCCCGATGGCACCAAAATCGCCTATGCCGCCAATCTTGATGGTACCTACAATATTTATGTCATGAACGCAGATGGCACTGAACTGGTGAATCTGACCAGCAGCGAAGCCAACGATCTCCATCCCGTATGGTCGCCAGACGGCTCTCGCATTGCCTTCGAGAGTGACCGGAACGGGAACTGGGAGATCTTTGTGAGCGCACTTGACGATGCGAGCAACGTGCGGAATCTGACGAATCACCCTGGTGACGATGGCAATCCAACCTGGTCGCCTGACGGGACGCGGATCGCGTTTGCGAGCAATCGAACGGGCCATTTCGATATTTATGTGCTTGACATGTCAGCGGGCATGCAGCTACGCAATATTACCAATCATCCAGCCACCGACGTCTTTCCGGCCTGGTCCCCCGTGAGTGAACAGATCGTCTTTCGTTCGGATCGCGCAGGCACCAACGAGCTCTTTCTGGTTGAAAGTGACGGGCGACGTGTCCAACGACTGACGTTTGATCAGGCCGACAATACGACGCCGGCCTGGGCGCCGACAGGTGAACGGATTATCTTTGCGAGCAATCGTTCGCAGTCAGTGTTGCGTCGTCCGGGAACCCGCAACTATGGCATCTATAGCTTCGATCTCGTTTCGCTGACCATCGAAGCAATCCTGGTCAACGAACGTAGCCATGAATACCCGGCCTGGCGACCACAGCAACGCCCGGATCTCCATCCTTGACACCGGCTTATCACGGGGGTATGCTGCTCAGTATGGCAATGGTCTTACGTCCACTCTTTGTCTTGCTCCTGGCTGGAGCAAGTTTTCTTGCGGCCCAGGGTACTGGTCTGCGGCTCTTTTTTCATTTGAGTTATCTGCTGCTGGCCCTGCTGGTTCTTTCGTTCATCTGGGCCTGGCTGAATCTACGTGGCCTCGAACTTGAACGCGAAACCCTGACTCCCAGGGCAACGGTGGGCGAGTATGCCCGCGAGCGGATTATGATTCGCAACCGCTGGATCTTGCCCAAGCTCTGGATCGAGTTGCGTGATAGCTCGGATCTGCCCCACCACGGGGCCGGTTTTGTCGCCTCGCTCGGCGGGCGCGAACGAGGTCGCTGGCTGTCGCGTACCCGCTGCACGCGCCGCGGGCGCTTTCGCCTTGGCCCGTCCACCTTGATCAGTGGCGACCCCTTTGATATTGTGCGCCTGCAACGCCAGATAGCCTCAACCAGCGAAATCTTGGTCTACCCGCAGACAGTCGATCTGCACGATTTTGCCTTGCCGGGGGCGGATCTCCCCGGAGGTCAGGCGACACGCGCACGAACCTTTCACTCATCGCCCAATGTAGCGACCATCCGCGACTATGTTCCCGGTGACGCGATGAACCGGATTCACTGGCGTTCGACTGCACGCACCGGACAGATGATGGTGAAAGAGTTTGAACTCGATCCGAGTGCCGATGTCTATCTGGTGCTCGATATGCAAGAGCGTGCGGTGGTACGGGATACGCGGGTCTTGAGTAGCGTGATGCGTCGTGATCGCCGCGTCATGCGCGGGCCCTGGTGGTCACGCTCGGCCCAGGCCGACGATCTGGATGAAGCCGAGCTCGCCAGCACCGAAGAGTACGCCGTCACCGCAACGGCCTCGCTGGCCCGAACCTTGCTGAGCCAGAATCGCATTGTGGGCATGGTTGCGTGGGGCCAGCATCGCGAAGTCATTCCTGCCGAACGTGAGGCACGCCAACTCTTCAAGATGCTTGAAGCCCTGGCGGTCTTGCGTGCCCATAGCACCAGTTCGCTCGCCGAAGTTCTGCTCGCCGAGAGTCAGCGCTTTGGACGCAACTGTTCGTTGATTATTGTAACCTCGTCACTCGACGAACGCTGGGTCGAGGCGCTGCAACAGCTACGCTATCGCGGGGTGCGCGCCGCCGTGGTGCTCGTTGATCCGCAGAGTTTTGGCGGCTGGCAGAGTCCCGAGCTAATCTTGCAGCGTCTGGCAGAACTGCGGGTGCCAACGTATCGCATCCAGCAGGATCAACCGCTTGCTGACGCTTTGAAAATGCCAGTGAATCTGGATCTGGTGGCGTGACATAGGTCTATAAGAATCTCTGCTTCGCTGGTTGAAAAAGCTAGCGAAGCAGAGATTCCCCACCCTTAATCGGCGGCGGCGCGGTGCCCGGCGAGGTGCAGAACCTCGCGCAGAAAGTGTCCGGTATGCGAGCCTTCGACCTCGGCAACGTGCTCGGGCGTGCCGGTGGCAACCACGTAGCCGCCGCCGTCGCCGCCTTCGGGTCCCATGTCAATGACCCAGTCGGCGGTTTTGATGACGTCGAGGTTGTGTTCGATCACAATGACGGTGTTGCCCGCATCAACGAGCCGGTGCAGCACATCGAGCAGATGCTGGACATCGGCAAAGTGCAGGCCCGTCGTTGGTTCGTCGAGGATGTAGATCGTCCGTCCCGTCGCGACGCGGGCGAGTTCCTTCGCTAGTTTGACCCGCTGCGCTTCACCGCCCGAAAGGGTCGTCGCCGGCTGCCCAAGACGAACATAGTCAAGCCCGACATCGTGCAAGGTCTGCAAGATGCGCCGCACGCGCGGTACGTTGTCGAAAAATTCGAGCGCCGTCTGCACATCCATCTCGAGCACATCGGCAATTGATTTGCCCTTGTATTTGACTTGCATGGTCTCGCGGTTGTAGCGCTTGCCTTTGCACTCGTTGCAACGCACCCACACGTCGGCAAGGAATTGCATGTCAATTTTGATCTCACCGTTGCCTTCACAGGTCTCGCAGCGCCCACCTTTGACATTGAAGCTGAAGCGACCGGCGGCATAGCCGCGCAAGCGCGCTTCGGGAGTATTAGCAAAGAGATCGCGCAGCAGATCAAAGAGTTTGACGTAGGTCGCCGGATTCGAGCGCGGGGTGCGCCCGATCGGTTGCTGGTCAATGTCGATCACTTTGTCGAGATGTTCAAGCCCATTGAGTGCCGCATATGGCCCCGGTTTCAGTTGCGCTTTATTGAGCCGGTTGGCCAGCGCAGGATAGAGCGTCTCGGTGATCAGCGATGATTTCCCCGACCCGCTGACCCCAGTGACGGCGATGAAGGTGCCGAGCGGGAAACGAACGCTGACATCGCGCAGGTTGTTGAGCGTTGCACCCTCAAGACTCAGCCAGGCTTCTTCCCCCTCAAGCGGGCTCGTTTCGGCGATCCGCTGCGCAGCCTTGCCCCGTCGCTGCGGCAGCGAGGCAGCGGTCTTGTCGAGACGGCGCGCAATCGTTGAGGTGAGCAACGGGCTACGCCGCGTGGCGGGGATGGCGATTTCGAGCTGGCCACTCAAATAGTGGCCCGTCAGCGAGTCAGGATGCGCGGCGATCACCGCAGGTGGGCCACTCACAACGACCTCACCGCCCTTGACCCCAGCCCCGGGGCCAAAATCAACGATCCAATCGGCGGCCTGCATCGTCTCGAGGTCGTGCTCAACGACGATCAGCGTATTGCCGAGGTCGCGCAGCCGCAAGAGCGAGTCGAGCAACTTGCGATTATCGCGCTGATGGAGGCCGATGCTTGGTTCATCGAGAATGTACATTACCCCGACCAACCCCGAACCAATCTGCGACGCCAGGCGAATGCGTTGCGCCTCGCCTCCGGAAAGCGTCGGAGCCGGGCGCCCCAGGCTCAAATAGTGCAAGCCGACATTTAACAGAAAACCGAGGCGTTCCCGGATTTCCTTCAGCACATCATCAACGATCTGCAACTGAGTCGGATTGAGCAACGTGGACTCTTCGTCTGGCGCAGGCTGTTCGGTCCGACCAGCGATGTGCAGCACCCAGGCATGCGCCTCGTGAATATTTTTACCCCCAACCTCGGTGATGGTCGTACCAACCACGCGCACCGCCCGGCTCTCGGGGCGCAGACGGGCACCCTGGCACTCGGGGCAAGGCTGCTCGCTCATATACTGCAGGTAATACTCGCGGGCCATATCGCTGCCGGTCTGCATAAAACGACGCCGGATCTCGGCGGCCACGCCCTCCCATGGGCGATAGAACTCGCCGCGGCTCCCATTCTCACTGGACCAGGAGAAGCGGACCTTCTCTTTGCCACTACCAAAAATGATCACCTCGCGCTGCCGCTCGGTCAGTTCGTCCCAGGGTGTATCGAGGCTAAACGCATAGTGGGAGGAAAGCCCCACAATCGTCTTGTACGACCAGGCATCAGTCTTTTTGCGCAACTCGCCCCAGTAGGTGACGGCCCCCTGATTGAGCGAGAGTGCCCCATTGGGCACCAGCAGCGTCGGGTCAACTTCAAGGCGCGTCCCGAGGCCGGTACACGACGGGCATGCCCCCTGCGGCGAGTTGAACGAGAACATCTGCGGTGTCAACTCAGGAAACGAGATGCCACAATTGGGGCAGGTATTGCTCTCGCTCATCAGCCACTCTTCGGGGGGTGCCTGAACAAAGTCTGTTGAGATGGATGCAGCAGAGTGGGCCTGCACACTGACGATGACACTGCCTTCGCCAACGCGAAGCGCCTGCTCGATGCTATCGGTGAGGCGGGTAACAAAAGCCTCGTAGTCGCTGCCGGCGGCGGCCTGCGCCACGCCAATCGTTGCGCTAACTGGCGCCGGGGCAGGCGTGGCAGCCTCGGGATCAGGCATCACGAGGCGATCAACGACAACCTCGATCGTATGCTTCACCTTCTTATTGAGCCGGATCTCCTCATCGAGCGTACGGATTTCGCCGTCCACCCGCACCCGCACAAAGCCCTCGGCCTTCGCCTCGGCAAAAATATCCTTATATTCACCTTTGCGCTGGGCCACAAGCGGGGCCAGCAACAGAAAGCGCGTCCCAGACGGCAGATCGAGCACCCGATTGACCATCTGCTCAGCACTCTGCGAGGCAACCGGCTGACCGCACTGGTGGCAATGCTGTGTACCAACGCGGGCAAAGAGCAGGCGCAGATAATCATAGACCTCGGTGACAGTGCCGACGGTTGAACGCGGATTCTTGCTCGCACTCTTCTGCTCAATCGCAATCGCGGGCGAAAGGCCCTCGATCAAATCAACCTTGGGTTTCTCCATCTGGCCGAGAAACTGGCGCGCATAGGCCGAGAGACTTTCGACATAACGGCGCTGGCCTTCGGCATAGAGCGTATCAAAGGCGAGCGAGCTCTTGCCTGAGCCACTGACGCCAGTCAAAACAACGAGTTGATCGCGGGGTAACTCAAGGTCAACCGCCTTGAGATTATGTTCACGGGCACCCTTGATAAGGATCTTATCTCTGGCCATACGTGCGTATTCCCACTATTCACGCCAATGCACCAGAAACACGAAGTCGCGACAGGGGATACTGTCCGATCTTCGTGTTCCTGGGAACCTGTCGGGGCACGGCGGCGCCGTGCCCCCACGTGCCCCCACCCGCCATGTTTCTATCGTTTTTCGGAACAGTCGTGCTATAGTATAACACACCTCGGTCGGCGAAACAATCGGTCAATCGCCCGATCCTGACATTTCCGCCTCGACGCGCAGCGGGGCAGGCGCCTTTTGTGGCGCAGGGACACCAACCAGCTGAGGGCGAAGCACCAGGGTCAGCACGATGGCTGCGCTACCAATCAAGACCGAGCCAGTGAGATACGGTGCCAGCGGCCCAACGGTGTCGAAGAGAAAGCCAGCCATAAGCGGGCCGACGATCATCGTCAAACTATTCATTGCCTGCGTGCCACCAAGCACACTGCCCTGCTCCTGAGCCGAAACACTGCGCGAAATCAGGCTCGTCAGGCTCGGCGTAGCCATCCCACTGCCAATCGAGAGCAGCGCCAGCGTCGGGTAGAGCATCCAGGCGACAGGCACAAAGGCAATGCCCAGGAACGCCACCGTCATCAGCGCCAGACCAGTCACGGCCAGACGAGCCTCACCAAACATCGGCACGAGCTTGCGAATGAGGAAGCCTTGCATAATCACCGCCATCAAACCGATGAAGGCGAAGAGAAAGGCGATTTGCATCGGGCCAAACCCGAAGCGGCTTTCGGTAAAGACCGCGAAGTTGCTCTGGAGACCGGCGAAGGCCAGGTTGAGCAACAGAATGCCCATCAAGAGCGGGCGAATGCTCTCGCGCTGAACGACCGCTGAAAGGCGACGGAGCGGATTGAGGCTGCCCATCTTTTCCGTGCGGCGCTCTACCGGCAGCGACTCGGGCAGCGTGAAGTAGCCGAAGATCACGCTGGCGAAGATCAGGGTTGCCGAAGCAAAGGCCGGCGCACTCAGGCTAATCGTGCTGAGCAGGCCGCCAATGGCCGGGCCGAGCATAAAGCCGAGGCCGAAGGCTGCCCCGATAAGGCCCATCCCACGCGCCCGTGTCTCGGGAGTTGTAATATCGGCGATGTAGGCCTGAGCCGTGCTGATGCTGCCGCCGGTAATGCCTGCGGCAATGCGCGACACAAAGAGCACCGCCAGCACTGCCGTCGCACCGAGTGGCTCGAAGCGGTCAGCCAGGCCAAAGAGCACATACGAGAAACCAGCACCGGTCAGGCTCAAGAGCAGCACCGGGCGACGCCCAAACCGATCCGAGAGACCACCGAGGATCGGCGCAAAGAGAAACTGAAAGAGCGAATAGGAAGCCGTCAACGCCCCGACGACCAGCGCATAGTTCGCGGCCATCCAGGCGGGGCTATTTGTCTCGATCATTTTCACATAGAAGGGCAAAAGTGGCAGCACAATGCCAACGCCCAGTAAGTCAATAAAAATGGTGAGAAAGATAAAAATTAAGGGTGAACGCGAGTTTTTCACGATAGTTTTCCTCAAAAGCTTTGCGGCCTGAAATGTCCCACCCACAATATAGCACACCGCACGAACTTTGTCAACCATTTGCACAGGTTTTGTTAGGGCGATTGCATCTTCCGTGCATGCACCCCGCCAGGGCACCCGCAAGGGGTGCCCGTACACCGGGCCCGGCCCACGGCCCCGTAGGGGCACCCCTTGCGGGTGCCCCGTT
>NZ_SIJK02000019.1:10611-109888 GCF_004762035.2 Candidatus Chloroploca mongolica
GTTGGCGGGTGCCCCGTTGTTGGCGGGTGCCCCGTTGTTGGCGGGTGCCCCGTTGTTGGCGGGTGCCCCGTTGAAAGTATTGCGTCGCTACGGCCATCGCCTACCAACGAATACCTGCTGGCGCGAGCGTTTATACCATTGGGGTAGCTTACCTCTATGAAGCCAAATCTATGAAAACTTTGCACCATTCACATCGTCGCGCATCACAGCAGCGTCCCTGGCTTATGTTCGTTGCGATGGGGCTTGTGAGCGTGATGGCCGTGGGGGTGCTGCTCTTCTGGCAACCTGGCGTCAACTCCACACGCGGTGAGCCAACCATTGCACCAGAGGTCGCAACGGTCAAGGTGGAACTTTCGCCAACCGAGCGCACCTATCTTGAATCACTGGGGCCAATCACTGTAGCCCCTGATCCAGACTGGATTCCGTACGAGTTTATTGATGAACAGGGCAAATTTGTTGGCATTGCGGCTGATATGTTTGACCTGCTGGCCGAGCGACTCGACATCGAGTTTGCCTATGTGATCGCCCGCGACTGGGATCAGGCGATTGAACTCTCGCAAGCCGGCGAGGTCTATCTCCTCCCTTTTCTCAACCAGACGCCCGCCCGCGAAGAATGGCTCATCTTTACCGAGCCACTGCTGGTTGACCCCAATGTCTTTATCACCCGCGAAGAACACTCCTTTATTTTTGATGCAACCCAGCTCAGCGATACCACGATTGTCTTGCCCAGCGGCACCTCGGTGGAAGAACGGGTACGGCGCGACTTTCCAAATCTGACGGTGGTCACCGTGCCGAGTGAGAACGAGGTCTTCCAGGCCGTCTCGAATCGTGAAGCCGATCTGACGCTCCGCTCATTGACGATTGCGGCCTATACGATCCGTAAAGAGGGGCTCTTCAATCTCAAGATCGCAGGGCAGGCACCTGACAGTTATGTCAACCGACTGCGCATCGGGGTACTGAAAGATGAGCGCATGCTGCGTGATATTCTGGACAAGGGCATTGCAACGATCACGCCCCGCGAACGCGAAGCAATCATCAATCGGCATGTCAACATCACGATTGTGCAACCCTTCGATTATAGCCTCTTGTTGCGCATAGCGGGTGTTCTGGCGGTACTGGCGGGAATCTGGTTTTACTGGAGCATGCGGCTCAGAACGATCAACGCCTCGCTCCGCGAGAGCGAGCGAAGCAAATCGCTCTTGATTGCCAACTTGCCGGGGGTGGCCTATCGCTGTCGCTTTGATCACGACTGGACAATGGAATTTGTCTCGGAGGGATGTTTCAAGCTGACGGGCTACCCGAGCGAAGCCCTGGTCAATAACCGGCTGGTTTCTTTCAATGATCTGATCAACCCCGAAGACCGTGAGCGGGTCTGGACGCGATGGGAAGAAGCAAGCCACCAGTGCGCGTCGGTGCAACTCGAGTATCGCCTCATCACTGCCGACCAGCGTGAAAAGTGGATCTTTGAGCAGGGGGCTTTTGTC
The DNA here is from genome assembly GCF_004762035.2 of Candidatus Chloroploca mongolica. Classification (GTDB taxonomy): domain Bacteria; phylum Chloroflexota; class Chloroflexia; order Chloroflexales; family Chloroflexaceae; genus Chloroploca; species Chloroploca mongolica. The sequence goes on from NZ_SIJK02000019.1 coordinate 12,096, forward strand.
TGCGACGCTACAGGCACGATCCAGACCATCGAAGGGCTTTTGATCGACATCACCGACCGCAAACAGGCGGAAGAAGAGGTCTACCGAGTTTCGATCCACGATGATCTGACCGGAATCTACAATCGCCGCTACATCTTTGAACGGCTCCAGAAGCTGATGAAGGAGTATGAGCGCAACTGCCGTGCTTTTGCCATTGCCCTGATTGATCTCGATTTTTTCAAAACGGTCAACGATACGTACGGACACCAAGGCGGCGATTATGTGCTTCAACAATTTGCGCAACTACTGAGCAGCAGTTGTCGGCCCTACGATCTCGTTGGTCGCTATGGTGGCGAAGAGTTCATCGTCATTGCACTGAATCTCGATCACGAAGCGATGGGATGCCTGATGAAGCGTGTGCGTGAACGGCTCGACGAGCAAGCGTTTGTCTTTGAAGGTCAGCGCATCACCGTCACCTTCAGTGCCGGAATCGCAGCAAGCAGCGAAACCGGGGTTGGCTTCAGCATCGAAACACTGATTAGCCAGGCCGACAGAAGACTCTACGACGCAAAAGAGTTAGGGCGCGACCGGATCATTTGAGTTCGTGAGCCTGGTACGACAGGGTTGTATAGTATAATCAGCCCAACGTATCTCTACACCCAAATATTGCGCTCAAATTGCTGCATCCAGAGCGCCTCGTTCGTATTGCGATAGCGTGAATAGTTGAATGAGGCAGGCTCCTGATACGGTTCACCTCGCAAGAGGCTGATCACCAGGTGCCCGATCGCCAACCCAAGACTGCTTGGCACAGCGTTGCCTATTTGCCGGTATTGCTCAAGCAGTGGGCCAGCAACCTGCCAATCGTCGGGGAATTCTTGCAGCCGTTTGTATTCTTCGATCGAGAGCGGTCGGTCTTCTTCAGGATGCGCAAGATCGGTTGCCGGCATCGCCGGATGCGTCACGAGGGTCGGGGCAGGCTTGTCCCATGCGATGCGCCGTAAAAATCCGGTTTTGCCACCGCCTGCAAAAAAGGCCTTGCCAAGCGCTTCGCGTTGCAAATCCTCAGGCAATGCACGCCAGTTTTGCCCTTCCTTGAGCATACGATAATAGATAAGACGTTTCTCAGGAAAATCAATATGATGGTGCTCAGCAAGATCCGCCGTCGCTTCACGAAATGTGCGCCAGGGGGGTAAGCCCATCGCATTGTTTTGCGCATGAGTCGGTTGTAGGTAGGGTGGCCGTTTGCCATCGCGACTACAGACGATGACAACCCGTTCTCGTATCTGCGGTGTGCCAAAATGAGCCGCATTGTACAGGGTAAATGCGTAGGCGTAGCCGGCTTTTTTGATCGTGTCTAGCACAAAGTAGAGCGCGCCGCCAGGCAGTTCATCCAGGGCTAAATCAGGATAGGCTGGCCCGCGCAAGGTGTGCGGTCGGTGCTTCATCGGGCTTGAAAGCAAACCACGAACATTCTCGATGATAAAGTATTTCGGCTTGAGTGTTAAGACTAGATCTACATAGGTAAGAAAAACATTGCCTCGCTGATCATGAAACCCGTTGCGTTTCCCGGCTGTGCTGAACGCTTGACAGGGTGGCCCGCCTACGATGAGATCGATGTCGTCACTGCCCGTCAAACCGGCAGCTTGCAGGATCTGCGCAGCCGAATAGCCCGTAATATCGCCAATCAGGGGAATGTCTGGCTTGTTCAGGCTAATCGTCTCACGACAATACCTGTCAATTTCACATGCTATTTTGATGTCAAATCCAGCCCGTTCAAGCCCAAGATCAAGCCCCATCGCGCCAGAAAAGAAGCTGAGCGCAACAGGCTTGTTGCTTTCGTCGATCTGCTCTGTTCCCTGCAATGCCTTGCCCCCTCGTCCAGTGCCAGCCAACCTGTTCGGGCATCAACGCAACGCCGACCTCGTCCAGATGCGCCAGATGTACTGCGCCCAATCTGCAATCTAAAATCTAAAACCCAACTTCTTCCAACGCCGCACTAACCTCCGGCCAAAGCACCCGGTGATCGGTGACGTTCTGGTTCCGGTCGGTGCGTACTTCGATCAGGTGCAGCCCTCGCCCGCTGATGCCAGCGCTCACGGCAGTATGAAAGCCCGCCCAATCTTCGGCAAGCGTGTATCGCGCACCGTAGATGTCGGCCAACGGGGCAAAGTTGAGCCCGTGCGGGGTGCCAAAGAGCAACTCGAAGCGGTCAGTCTCACTCGTCTGGGGCAGGAAGGAGAAGATGCCGCCCCCGTCGTTGTTGATCAGGATGATCGTCGCATCAAGTTGGTGCAGTTTCGCCGCCAGCAAGCCGTTGGCGTCGTGGTAGAGCGAGATGTCGCCCAGCACCAGCACGAGCGGCTTCGCGCCCGCCGCCGCCACACCAAGCGCCGTCGAGACCAGGCCGTCAATGCCGTTGGCCCCGCGGTTGCCCAGGATCGTGATCTCACGCTCGACAGCAGGAAAAAAGGTGTCGCAGTCGCGTACCGGCATCGAGTTGCCGACAAAGAGCGTCGCTCCATCCGGCAACAACTCGGCCAGCGCCGCAAAGATGCCAGGCTCGTTGAGGGCGGTGCGCTGCCGCAGCGCCTCCCCAAGCACACGCTGCGTCACGGCCTCGGCGCTGAGCCACGCCGCCGCCCAGGGCTTTGTCGCCGCCGCATCGGTCTCCTCGTGGCCCAGCAGATCAGTGAGCGCCTGGCAAAGCGTGACACTGTCGCACGCCAGATGCGTCGCCGCCAGGCTGGTCGGCTCACGCCAACCGGCCCCTTCATCAAGCACGATCTGGTGCGCCGTCGCGTGGCGCTGCAAAAATTGAAGCACCGGCTTGGCTGTGGGCATCGCGCCAAAACGCAGCACAAGCTCAGGCGCAGAACGCGCCGCAAAGGCCTCGTTACGCACAAACGCATCATACCCCGCCAGCACCATCGTCCGGTCGTGCGGCCCACACCGCACCCCCGAAAGCGGATCGGCCAGCACAGGATAGCCCAGACGCGCCGCCAGGCGTGTCACCACCGGCGCAAGCCCGGGCGCACACTCAGGGCCACAGAGGATCAAACCCCGCTCGGTCGTCGCCAACCGTGACGCCAGCGCCCTCAAGGTCGCCTCGTCAAGCTGACGCCCACCAATACGAGCCTGCACCGTAGCCCGCTGGGATGGCGCCTCAGCCGACCCAGCCGCATCTTCGGGGAAAAACCGGGGAGGCAAAAAGGCCGCCTGCGCAGGCACCAGGGGCGCCACAGAGCCCCCGGCTTGCCGCGCAAACAGATCCGCAAGCAGTTCCCGATCAGGCACTAGTGGCTCGCGAAATGGCAAATTCAGATGCACTGGCCCCGCCGGAGCAGCAAGGCTTGTCGCGATGCTCCGGGCGACGGTACTCTGCAGATACCGCAGCAACCCCGGGCTCGCATCAGGCGTCGGCAGATCAGTCGCCCAGCGTGTCCGCGAACCAAAGAGACGCACCTGATCGATCGTCTGCGGCGCACCATTATCACGCAGTTCGGGGGGACGATCGGCGGTCAACACGATCAACGGCACCCGGGCAAGATCAGCCTCGGCGACCGCCGGCAAAAAATTGGCCGCTGCCGTGCCCGACGTACAGAGCAGCGCCGCAGGCTGACCACGCTGACGGGCCAGGCCCAGCGCAAAAAAGCCCGCTGAACGCTCATCGAGGTGCATCCAGATCTGCGCCTGCGGATGGCGCGCCGCTGCCAGCGCCAGCGGCGTACTCCGCGACCCTGGGCAAATGACGATATCACGGACGCCGCCAGCGATCAACTCGTCAATCAACGTCCCCACCCAGAGGGTCAGGGCACGAATGTGGTCATGTGTTGTCATACGTTCCCTGCCCCCAGCGCCCCGAGCATTGCGCGCAACTTGATCACGGTCTCTTGCTCTTCGCGAGCGGGATCAGAATCGGCCACAATGCCCGCCCCGGCAAAGAGGCGGGCGGTATACTTGCCTACCAGCGCCGAGCGAATCGCTACCGCAAATTCACCCTGGCCGCGTGCATCAATCCAGCCAACCGGGGCGCCATACCAACCCCGGTCAAGCTGTTCACGTTCACGAATCCAGGCAAGGGCCGTTGTACGAGGCTGCCCACCCAGGGCCGGCGTCGGATGCAACCGCTCGACCAGATCGAGCACCCCCGCCTGATCGATAATCTGCCCGGTCAACGGTGTATAGAGGTGCTGCACATTGCGCACCCGCATCAGTGCTGGCTCATCTGGGGCGGTCACCTCAGTACAGACCGCTTCGAGGGCAGCGCGCAGCATCCGCGTCACCACCGCATGCTCACCACGATCCTTCGCACTCGCCAGCAATTCCTGCCCAAGCGCCGCGTCCTCTTCGGGGGTAGCACCGCGCCGGATCGAACCCGCCAGTGAACTGGCGAGCACCGTGCGTCCCTGCAGACTCACCAGGCGTTCGGGCGAAGCCCCCAGAAAGGTCTGACCACCACGGGCCACCGCAAAAATAAAGGTCTCGGGATAATCACGGCGCAGCGCAGCGAGCGTCGCGGCAGGATCAAAAGGATTCGCAGTATGGGCAAGCACCTCACGAGCGAGCACCACCTTTTCGAGCTTGCCAGCACGCAGATCGGCCACCGCATCGGCGACCATCGCCTGCCACGCACCCGCAGGCAACGCATCACGCAGTGTCACCGCCTCACCGATACGCGGTGCCTGCCAGGCACGCCCGAGCAGATCGCGCAAGCGCCGTACTGCCGAAAGGTGCAAGTTGATCGACGACGTCGAAGGCCCAACCAGACCATTCACCGTCAGGCTTGCCCGGTTGCCATCAGTGGCAAGGATCAAACGGGGCAGCAGCAACAACCCATCGGGATAGCCATCCCACCCGCCATCGCTCGGGCGCAGCGGATCAAACGCAAACCCTGCCGCCGCCATCGGCCCACTGAAAGGCAACGCAGGATCAGCATCAATCGCCGCCGTCGCCATCAGATCACGCCACGCCTCAGCCGCCTGCGCAAAACGGCCAGGCCCACTGGCGGCAAAACTCCAGGCGGAGCCCAACCCCGCCACCGCCAGACCATGCGACGGCACACTCCAGAAGAGACGATTATGGGTCACCCCAATGCCCCGGGCAAAAAGCGCCAGCGGATCGCGCACCTTGACCTCAGCCGTCACACTCACCAGCACCGGACGACCGAGGCGCCGCGCACGGCGCCGCGCAAGCTCAGCCTGCTCTTCCATGCTGGGCACCTTACGCAGCGCCGTTGTCGCAACACTCATCCCAAGCATAAGCACAACCACATTTCTGCACAACCGACAAAAAAAGGTAGCGATTGCTTGCTACCCTTCTTCATTATACCAAATTCCACCTTGCAGACGGACATTGCCATTCGAAACCTGCGGCCCCAAGAATCTGGCTTGTGCTGGCGAAAACGGCCAGCTTGACTGGCCGTTTTCGCCAGCACAAGCCAGGTTTTTTATGGCAACGCCCCTTCCATCTGACTCCATGCATTCTGAAAATCTTCGGCCACAAAGCGCACATCGCCGATGCGAAAACCTTTGCGCCTTTGCGCCTTTGCGTCAAACCAACCGCCTTCTTTGCAAAGTGTTGGTTCTAGCCCTCTTCGATGGTCGAGAGAACGCGGTGAGCACGCAGGGCCAGCCAGAGGGCAAAGTGTTCTTCGGCATTGTCGAGATCCATGCCACTGATATCTTTGATGCGTTCGAGGCGATAGAGCAGCGTATTGCGATGGACATGCAACGCCCCCGAGGTGGCACGCAGGTTCCCAAGGTGATTGAAATAGGCATCCAGGGTCTTGATCAGATCAGCCCCCTGGCGCTGGTCATAATCGGCAAGCCGAGAAAGTGTTTCGCGATAGAAGGTCCAGAGTTCAGGCGTTTCACGCAGGCGCACCAGCAAACGATAGACCCCGAGGTCAGAAAAAGCCAGAACGCGCCCGGGGCCAAAGAGTTGGCGCCCAAGCACCATCGCCTGTTCCGCCTCTTCGAGCGAGCGCCGCCACTCGGCAAGCGTCGCCACCGGCGTCCCCGAGGCCAACAAGACCTGCGGATAATCGATGAGCAAGCGCTCGCGCAACTGCTCAACCAGTTCACGAGGACGCGCATTGGCCGCAGTTGGCAGCATACAGAGCACACTGCTTTCACGGCGTGAGAGCGGAGCCGGAATGCCGCGCCGGGTCAACTCATTCTGGATTGTCCCGCTGAGCCGGGCAAGCGCTGACGGCCCAGCATCATCGATCTTCGCCAGCACGGCCATATGCGGCACCGTCAGGGTATAGCCAAGTTCCTGCCCGCGCTGTAGTGCGGCGGCGAGATCACCAGGTGGCCCGCTGAGGATATTCGAAACAAAATCGCCCCGGAGGCGATCTTCGGCGGCCTGGACGGCCTGTTCTTTCGCGAGTTCAAGGGCAAGGGCTGCCGCGCCACGCTGGGCCGCCTCACGATCCCAGGTGTCCAGCGCTGTCCCGGCCACCGCCAGATAGCCGGTGGGAAAATCACGCGGCCCGATCAATTCAACCCAGATCTGCTGATTGAGCATCGAGGCATCACCGGCCGCTGTGGGGCGCAACGCCTGCAAAGCGACCCGCGCCGAGCCACGGCCACGCTGGGCGCGCAACTCACCATTTGGCGCATAACACGCCACACTCTGACCAGTCCGTTCTGCCATGAGATCAAGCAAGCCCGGCAAGCCAGCCCCGGCAAGCGAGCGTTGCGTGAGCAGATCGTACAACTGAGCCCCGCGTCGCTCGAACTGCGCCTCGTAGTCACTCACCAGACGCGTGATCTCACGTTCAACCTCACGCAGATCGGCACCTTCAGGCAGTTGCAACAGCGGGAGGCGCGCCTCTTCAGCCGCCGTAATATCGTCGTTGGTAATCGTGCCCAGCGCCACCACACCAGCAACCGGAATCGGGGCCTGCCCAAGTCGACGCACCAGTACGGCCAGGCTCAAGCGGGTATCAAGCGTACGAATCGCATCAACCGCAAGTACCGCAAGTTCACCACCACGCAATTCAGCGAATGCAGGCAGTGTCGAACGCAACGTCGCCACCCAGGTGACCTGTCGTCCAAGACCGGCACTACCAGCGGAGATGGCAGTTCCCAGGGGAAGGGCGAGTCGTAGCACATCGCGTACAGTAACCGAGGGCATGGGTTTACTTCATCAAGCACTTATCACAATTAGCGGCTATTATACCACCGTAGCGATACAATGAAATTATTTATGAAGGTCTCGTGATTGACAAAAACCCTGATTTATGGTATTTTAGGTATAACTAAAATAAATTTCTGGCATGGCAAACTTGGAGGAATGAAATGCAGCCTGCGTTAGCAATTACTGATTTGACTGTTGCCTATCACGACAAACCCGTGCTCTGGGATGTCGATCTCGAGGTGCCTGCCAGTACCCTGATGGCGATTGTTGGTCCGAATGGCGCCGGCAAGACGACGCTGATCAAGGCCGCGCTCGGTCTCGTGCGCCCTGCCGCTGGTCAGACACTCTTTTATGGGCGGCCGTATCGCGAGCAACGTCGCCTGGTGGGATATGTTCCGCAGCGCGGCAGCGTGGATTGGGATTTCCCGACGAGTGTGCTCGATGTGGTGATGATGGGACGCTACGGCAGCCTGGGTTGGTTCCGTCGTCCGGGCAAGGCCGAACGCCAGCACGCGCTGGCCGCACTCGAGAAGGTGCGCATGGCCGATTTTGCCACCCGTCAGATCAGTCAACTCTCGGGCGGGCAACAGCAACGCGTCTTTCTTGCCCGTGCCCTCGTTCAGGATGCGCAAATCTATTTTATGGACGAGCCTTTCCAGGGGGTTGATGCAATCACCGAGCGCGCCATCATTGATCTACTGCGCGATCTGCGCGCCAACGGCAAGACGGTGATCGTCGTTCACCACGATCTCCAGACCGTGCCCGAGTATTTTGATCAGGTCTGTCTGATCAATGTGCGCCGCATCGCCAGCGGCCCGGTGGCCGAGGTCTTTACCGAAGCCAATCTGCGCACAACCTATGGCGGGCGCATTGCCTTCCTTGGGCACGCCGAAGATGACGAAGCTGCGCCGCACCGCGCCGAGGGTATGCTGAAGGGAGTGGCCGACTGATGGAACTCTTTGCTGATTATACGCTGCGCATGGTGGCCCTCGGGTCGGCTATGCTTGGCATTGTCAGCGGGGTACTCGGCTGCTTTGCGGTGCTACGTCGCCAGGCGCTGCTCGGCGATGCGATGTCCCATGCGGCCCTCCCCGGCATTGTGCTGGCCTTTATGCTGACTGGGCAACGCGATCCGCTTGTCTTGATGCTCGGGGCCGCAGGCTCCGCCTGGCTCGCCGCCCTCTTGTTGATGAGTGTGACCCGTACCACCCGCGTCAAAGAAGATAGTAGCCTCGCGTTGATCCTGGCCGTCTTTTTTGGAACTGGTCTCGTGCTGCTCTCGTGGCTACAACAGCGCCCCGATGCGGCGCAAGCCGGTTTGCGCAGTTTCCTCTTTGGGCAGGCCGCCGCGATGGTGGCCCGTGATGTTCAGGTGATGGTCGCCCTCGGGGTGCCAACCCTGGTGCTCGTTGCGCTCTTCTGGAAGCAGTTCAAAGTGCTCACCTTTGACCCTGAATATGCCGCTAGCCTTGGCTTGCCGGTGCGTGGCTTGAGCGTGCTGCTGACCTCGTTGATCATTGTCGCCATTGTGCTTGGTCTCCAGACCGTCGGGGTCGTACTGATGAGTGCGATGCTCGTCGCCCCAGCCGCCGCCGCCCGGCAGTGGACCGACCGCCTCGGCGTGATGATTGTGCTGGCGGGATGCTTTGGGGCAAGCGCAGGCGTCATTGGGGCACTGATCAGTGCCACCGCACGGGGGCTCGCCACCGGGCCAACCATTGTGCTCTGTCTCGGGGTGCTCACCCTGGTCTCGTTTCTTTTCGCACCCAACCGGGGGCTGATCTGGCGCTACACCCGCCAGGCCGTGCCCCAGGTTTAGAAGATAGAGAGGTGCCACGATGTCGTCAACGATGGAAGTGCAACTCATTGCAATCGTGGTCGCTGCTGCCTGTGCCTTGCCAGGGGTCTTCCTCGTCTTGCGCCGGATGGCGATGATGAGCGATGCGATCAGCCATACGGTCTTGCTTGGCATTGTGCTTGGCTATTTTGTGACCCGCGACCTCGCTTCGCCGTTGCTCTTTGTCGGTGCGGTCGCAACCGGGGTCTTGACGGTCAGTCTCGTTGAGATGTTGACCCGTACGAATCTGATCAAAGAAGATGCCGCCATTGGCCTCGTCTTTCCGGTGCTCTTCAGCATTGCGGTGATCCTGATTTCACGCTACGCGGGCAATGTGCATCTCGACACCGATGCGGTGCTGCTTGGTGAACTGGCGTTTGCGCCGTTTGATCGCATTACCTGGGGTTGGCTCGATCTTCCCCGGGCCTTGCTGATTGGCAGCATCACGCTCGTGCTCAACCTGGGGCTGATTGTGCTCTTTTACAAAGAGCTCAAGCTCGCAACGTTTGATGTAGGCCTCGCCGCAACGCTCGGTTTCAGCCCGGTGCTGGTGCATTACGGACTGATGACCGTCGTCTCCATTACGGCCGTCGGCGCTTTTGATGCAGTTGGTTCGATCCTTGTCGTTGCGCTGATGGTTGCCCCTCCTGCGGCGGCCTATCTCGTAACCGACCGCTTGTCACGCATGCTCGGCTTGAGTGTCGTCATTGCCGTGCTCAGTGCCGTGCTTGGCTACTGGTTTGCCCGCTGGTTCAATGTCTCGATTGCCGGTTCAATGGCAATGATGACCGGGGTTGCCTTTCTCCTAGCCTTCCTCTTTGCACCGGCCCGTGGCATTATGGCGCTTGGGGTACGGCGTTCGCGCCAGCGCTGGGAATTTGCCCAGCAGATGCTGACGCTCCACCTGCTCAACCACGAAGGTACCGCTGAAGCCGACGACGAGTGCAGCCGCAACCACCTGAGCCACCATCTTCGCTGGCAGCCACGCTTCGCCGCGACCGTGATTCGCCTCGCCGAACAGGGTGGCCTGATCCAGTGCAATGGCATGCGCCTGATGCTCACCGAGCAGGGGCGTCGCCTCGCCCAGGAGGCGAGTCTCCGCTAAGGGAGGGCAAGCTCTCTCTGAACACCCCCCCTTAGCTCCAATTCTTTTCAAATAAGCTCACGCGAAGACGCGAAGACGCGAAGGGTGAAGCTCACCTACGCAAAAACCTTTGCGCCTTTGCGTCAAAAGAGCCGCCTTATTTGCAAGGTATTGCCCTTAGCTCATCCGCAAGACAGCAAGCGTAGCATGCAAGCATGGCGCTATGGCGTAACGCCATACTCAACCTCGATATTGAGCAGATAAAGTTGCCCGGCAAAGGTTTCGCTATTGGCCGGATTGCCCCGGAGCAAGAAGAACGACCAGAGTGGTGTATCAGCGAGGTTGCTGTCGGTCAGGGTGAAACTCTGGCTGTAGATGCGGTACCACGACGGGCCACTCGGGAAGGTCAGCAAGCTATCGGCATCCCGCGTCCCTGGATTGGTCAGCCATTCGCCCGAGTTGGGCGTGTACGTATTGAGCTTGAGCCGCCAGTTGACCGCACCGGCCCCGTTGCCGCCCAGGGCAAAGAAGAGCCGCACCGTCACCGGCGACGTGCCGTCCCAATCCGCCGGACGCGCCAGGTAGAACCCGGCTTCGTCACTCACATTCGCCGCCCACCGCAACGCTAGGTCGTTGTCCATCACCAGATTGGTCGAGTCGAGATCGCGGATCAATGAGGCCGGGCTGATGCTCACCGTACGGGTCTGGCTACGAGCAGCAAGGCCCGCTTCGGCAAGCGTCGGGGTCACGATCTGACGGGGCGTCAGCACCGTGTAGGTAGTGCTGCCCTGCGGGCGTACCGCCACTTCAACATAGACCACTTGATCGCGTGCGGGCAGGCTCAGCGGGGTGGCAAAGCGTCCATCAACCACCGTCACATCAGGCACAGCGAGCGCTTCGCCGAGCGGTTGCCCATCAGTTGCGGCATCAAAGAGCGTGATCAAGAAATCGTACTGGCCCTGCGCAGAGGCGCCGCCATCCTCAAGATACCCCTCGTAGGTGATGCTCGCATGAGTCGTGGCCGATTCGACCGTGGCTGGCATCTGAAGCCACCCGACCCACACGACAACAATTGCAAAGCCGATGAGCGAAAGTAGCGCTAGACGGCGTACCATAGCAACAACTCCCTTCTCACGAAGCGTTAACGCCGAATGATCGGCAGATAGACAACGTACGACGGCGGATTGCGCAGGTAGGCAACCTCAACATTGAGCAGATAAAGTTGCCCCGCAAAGGTTTCGCTATTGGCCGGATTGCCCCGGAGCAAGAAGAACGACCAGAGCGGTTGGTCGGCGAGGTTGCTGTCGGACAGGGTGAAACTCTGGCTGTAGATGCGGTACCACGACGGGCCACTCGGGAAGGTCAGCAAGCTATCGGCATCCCGCGTCCCTGGATTGGTCAGCCATTCGCCCGAGTTGGGCGTGTACGTATTGAGCTTGAGCCGCCAGTTGACCGCACCGGCCCCGTTGCCGCCCAGGGCAAAGAAGAGCCGCACCGTCACCGGCGACGTGCCGTCCCAATCCGCCGGACGCGCCAGGTAGAACCCGGCTTCGTCACTCACATTCGCCGCCCACCGCAACGCCAGGTCGTTGTCCATCACCAGATTGGTCGAGTCGACATCACGAATAAACGCCGCCGGACTGACGCTGACACTGCGCGTAAGCACGCCCGTCTGCGCAACGATTGGCATACGACCCGTCGTAATCCTCGACCACCCGAGGCGAAGTGGGGGCGCAAAGCTCGCAGAGCGTGACCGCAGACCACCCTGGAGTTGGTACGTTCCACCACTCATCGAGGCTTGAGGGGGTGAATCGTTGTAAGCCGAAAAGGCGCGCCCGGGCTGCATAAGCCTGAATATACCAAGCACTATCGCCAAACCGATCAAAACCAGCCCGAAAAAGAATAACTGTTGAGGAGGGATCCCCATGCGCCGAAACAGCGGCTCTCGTTTTTCCATATGCGCACTCCTGAGGAACTGGCGCAAACCGATACGCACCGGGGCAAGGTGAGTATAGCATATCAGTCTGCGCTAGCATATTCAGCAATTGCCAACATTCCCGCGGGGTGGTACCATACCAGGACAGTCACGCTGTACCATCGCGACCCGAGGTGGCCTATGGCCTTTGCTGGTTTTTCGACCGATACGCTCATAAGCCTGCCGCCCGAACTCTTTAGCGAGGTTATTCCGAACATTACGCAGCCAAGCGAGCTCAAGGTAACGCTCCATATCTTCTATCGGCTGAGCCGACAGCGCGTCACCCCGCGGCGGATTAGTTGGGACGAACTCCACAGCGATGTGTTGCTGCGCCGTTCGCTGCGCAGTGTCAGCAAACTTCGTCCATTCGATGACTTGCTTAGCGAAGGATTGGGGGCTGCCGTGCGCCGGGGCACGCTGTTGCACCTAGCGCTACCGATTGAAGAGCGGGTACATAATTGGTATCTGGTGCATACCACGCTCAACCGCACGTGGGTTGAACGCTTGACCAGAGCACGCACGGTGCTCGCCCCGACAAGTGAATTGCCCGAACGCCCGTCGGTGATCGGGCTCTACGAGCAAAATATTGGCCTGGTCACCCCGATGCTGATTGATGAACTACGCGAAGCCGAAGAGCGTTACCCCCGTGAGTGGATCGAAGAAGCCATGCGCGAGGCGGTACGCTCGAATGCGCGCTCGTGGCGCTATATTCGTAAAGTGCTGGAGAGGTGGGCTGCCAATGGACGACAAGATGCGGCGAATCGCGCCGAACGACCTATCGATATCGAGAAATATACCAGCGGCGAGTTCGATGGACTCTTCCGCCGGGGCAGCGATGAATCCGATCTCTGATCAAGCCCCCGATGAGCCTGAAGAGGTCTGCCCTCGCTGCAAAGGGGCAGGCTATTATTTGCTTGATGTTCCCTTTGGGCATCCCGAGTTTGGGCAGTTGATTACCTGCCACTGTCGCGCCGCCGAAAAACAACAACTTCGCCGTCAGCGTTTGCTCGAAATAAGCAACCTCGGGCCGTTTAGCGGCAAGACGTTCGAAAACCTTGATGCTGGCGTGCCAGGCCTTGCGCGCGCCTATGCCCGCGCACGCAAGTTTGCCGAGCAACCCACAGGCTGGTTAATCTTTTTTGGTGGCTACGGCTGTGGCAAAACCCATCTCGCCGCGGCCATTGCGAATGAAATCCTGCGCAACCATTTTTTGACGATCCTCTTTACGGTGGTTCCCGATCTGCTTGACCATCTCCGCAGCACGTTTGGGCCAAGCTCAGAAATTGCCTACGACGAACGGGTCGAGCAAGTGCGCAATGCCGATGTCTTGATCCTTGATGACCTGGGCACCGAAAATGCAACCCCCTGGGCCCGCGAGAAGTTGTTCCAGATCTTCAATCACCGTTATAATTATGGCCTGCCAACCGTGATCACGAGCAACCGTGAGCCAAAGGAGATCGATCCGCGGATTTTTTCCCGGATGAGCGACCGTGAATTGTGTGATGAGATCATTATGATTGATGCCGGTGATTACCGGCGCCTCGCCCCAACGCAGCGCTTTGAACAGCGGAAACAGGATCACCTGCGCCGGATGGGGCGTACCCCTTCAGAACGTGGCCCGCGCAAGGCCTGAAGATGAACTGCCTGGTAATAGTCTGATGCTACAATTGAGGCATGTAGACGGGACGGAGTAACGTGTTATGCAGAACCATTTCTTGTCGGCGGCAGATTTGAGTCGTGATGAGGCCGAGACCTTGCTGGAACGAGCAACTCAACTCAAGGCTGAATGGCGTGCAGGTGCGAGCTCAGGGATGCACGCAACCTGGCCCCTGAAGGGCAAGACCCTCGCCCTGGTCTTTGAGAAGCCATCACTACGTACGCGCGTGGCGTTTGAAGCAGGGATGACCCAACTTGGCGGCAATGGCTCGTATCTGTCGGCGAATGATATTGATATGGGCGGGCGTGAGAGTGTGCCCGATGTGGCGCGGAACCTGAGTCGTTGGGTGCAGGCGATCGCCGCCCGGGTCTTCAAACACGGAACCGTCGAAACCCTCGCTCGCCACGCCGATGTCCCGGTGATCAACGCCCTCTCGGATCGCGAGCATCCCTGCCAGGCCCTCGCCGATCTGTTGACCTTGCGCGAGCGCTTCGGGCGTCTCCAGGGCTTGCAGTTGAGTTATCTCGGTGATGGCAATAATGTCTGCCATTCGCTGATGCTGCTCGGGGCAACCCTCGGGGTCAGTGTGCGCGTTGGGTGTCCGGTGGATTATCAACCTGACCCCGATATCCTCGCCCACGCCGAACGTCTCGCCGCCAACAACGAGGCAACGATTACGGTAACGGCCTCACCCGTTGAGGCGGTGGAAGGGTCCAATGCTATCTATACGGATGTCTGGGCTTCGATGGGCCAGGAACACGAAGTCGCCCGCCGCCGCCCGGTCTTTGCCCCATATCAAGTCAATGCGACCCTGATGGCATATGCCGATCCTGCCGCCATCTTTATGCACTGTCTGCCTGTCCACCGCGGCGAGGAAGTCAGTCCCGAGATTATTGATGGCCCCCAGTCGGTGGTCTTTGATCAGGCCGAGAACCGTCTGCATGTGCAAAAAGCCCTGATCCTGACGCTTCTTAAGTTGTGACATGGATCGCGCCACACGGCACGGTGCATGATGCAAAAGTGAATGATGACCTATGGCAGGAAATCGCGCAATCTTTGATCGGGCCATGGAGCAGAGTCGTGAAGCGGCACGCGTCAATAAATGGGACGAGGCGCTCAAGGCCATTATCCGGGCCCTGCAAGAGTTTCCCAACGATACCGACGCCCGGATCAGTGCGGCCGTGGCCCTCTTTCAAGCCAATAAACTCGACCGGGCCCTGCAACTCTTCGAGGATCTGCGTGCGGCGGATCGGCAAAATCCGTTCTTTCTCAGCTATATCGCCCGAGCTCAGGCCCGCCAGGGCCATGGCAAGGCCGTTGAGAGCTATCGCGAACTGGCCGAGTTGCACCTGACCCAGCAACATCCTATGCAGGCGATTGAGGCCCTCCGCGAATTGTTGCGGCTCAAACCAGATGCCTCTGCCCAACGAGCTCAACTCGCCCGCCTGTATGAAGAGGCTGGTGGCATCCGGGAAGCCGCAGCGGAACATCTGACGCTTGCACATGAACTCCTTGAGCAACAGCACTTAGATCTGGCTGCCGAAGCCGCCGAAACGGTCTTGCGCCTTGACCCGCAGAGCCGCGAGGCCCGCGATCTGATTGTGACGATCCGTGACGCAATGGCCCGTTCGGCCGGGCTTGAACCAAAGCCCAGCGCAGAACCAGGTGGTGCCCAGGCGTCACCACCCCCTGAAGCACGCCGTAGCCGCAGCGGGGTGACCGGCATCCTGCGTACCCAGCAGTTCTCGATCGAGAAACTTGTCGAGCAAGCCCAGAAAAAGCAGGAGGCAGGCGCAATCGATGAGGCGGCCAGGCTCTATGAAGAGGCCCTTGCCGCCGGGCTCTCGCGGGCCGATGTGCTCTATTCGCTAGGCCTGATCTATCAAGAACGGGGCGATCACCGCTTGGCAACCAATGTGCTGACGCGGGCCGCCGCCGATTCCGAATATGCGCTGTCCGCCCACTTTGCCCTTGGGCAGAGCTACAGCGAGCTCGGGCAGTTGCCGCAGGCGGCCCAGGAATTTGAACAGACGATCCAACTCGTGGATCTCGAGACAATCGGACGCAACGAGGCCGATGATCTGATCGAGATGTATCAGAACGCCGCGACAATCTATGAGCAGATCGGCGATCTGGCTCATGCAGCGGCACTCTACGACACACTGGCCGGGTTTCTCGAGAGCAAGCGCTGGGGTCGCGAACGTGCTGCCGAGTTCAAGCAACGCTCGAAAGCACTCACTGACCGCAATATGCTCGCCAAGTTGCGCTCGATCAACACTGGTCCGCTTACACCTCAAGGGGAACCCGAACCGGCCCAGGGTGACACCACCACCAGTTCAGAGGTGTGGGGCAAGATCCGCCCGATTACCGATTTCCTGCGCGGTGGCAAAACACCAACCACCGGTGCGCTGACCAACCGTGCCAGTACCCCAACCATTCCCGAGCCGATGATCGCGCTCGAAAGCCTGCCCATAGGGGATGCCCCTAATGTTACGCCCCTCACGCCCCTTGATACCAGTGGGCTCGACGCTGAAGCGGCAGGTTGGGTTGAGTTGAGTAGCAAGTATCTGGAACAGGGATTGATCGAAGCCGCCCTCGATGCCTGCCACGAGACGATCCGGGTCGCCATGGATTATCTGTCCATCCATCTGCGTATGGGTGAAATCTATGAACGCCAGGGGCGCCCCGAAGAAGCCCTGACCAAGTATCAGTTATTGATCGATACCTATGAGGTGCGCAAAGAGGCCCATAAGTCGATCGATGTTTACTATCGGATGCTTGACCTCGCACCCGATACGCTCAATGTGCGCCTGCGCCTCGCGGAAACGCTGCGCGACGCCGGGCGCATCGAAGAGGCCGTCAGCCAGTTTTTGCAGGTTGCCGGTACCTACTTCCGCCTCGGGCAGAGCAATAAGGCCCTGGAAGAATATCGGAGTTTGCTCCAACTTGCCCCCAAACACCGCGAAGTGCATGCCCACTATGGCCTGACCTTGCTGAAACTGGGACGCTACGAGGCTGCCCTTGATGCCTTCCGGCGTGCACTTGAACTGGGACAGGCTGATGATCCGGTCGCCGTCGCTCGCCTCAATGTCACCCTGGCCCTGATGGGCGAACATCCCGCTGCCGTGTGGGACTCGCTCGCAACGGTACTCGATCTGCTCAAGCAACATCCCGGTGAGTTTGGCGCAGTCCAGACCGAGTATCGCGGGATTCTGTTGAGCGCCGACCATGCGATCGTCCACTATATTCTTGCCGTGACGCAACAACAGTCCGGTCAACACACCTCAGCCCTGCTCGAACTCGAACAGGCCGAGGCCTTGCTCGCCGATGAACCCGTGATGATCTTGCCGCCCGGTCTGGTCTACCAGGCGGCCGCAAATAGCC
The DNA here is from genome assembly GCF_004762035.2 of Candidatus Chloroploca mongolica. Classification (GTDB taxonomy): domain Bacteria; phylum Chloroflexota; class Chloroflexia; order Chloroflexales; family Chloroflexaceae; genus Chloroploca; species Chloroploca mongolica. The sequence continues at coordinate 29,155 of NZ_SIJK02000019.1, forward strand.
ATTTTGCCCTGGGCAATGCCGAGGCAGCCCTGGCGCAATTGCGCCAGGGGTTGGCAGTCAGCGATCAGCCGATGATCGATCCGGGCGTCAAGCATGCCTTTGCCGTACCCTTGAGCAAAGGCGATCTGATCCGCCGGATGGCTGAAGCTTATGCGGCGTCAGATGATATCGCCGGGGCCGAAAAGGCGCTGCTCGAAGCACGCCAACTGTTACCCTATGACCGCGCCATCTATACCAAACTCGCCGATGTCTACTTCCGCCAGGGCAAACTGCCCGAGGCCCTGGCCCAACTGGAAGATCTGGCGACGCATTATGAAGAACGCCAACAACTCGATCGTGCGATCGAAGTCCTTGAGTATGCCCTCAAACTGGCCCCCAATCATATCGCGATCCGTGGACGCGTTGCCCGCATCCAGTTGCGACGGGGCTATCTCGATAAAGGGGTCGATGGCCTCGTGCGCCTCGCCGAATTGCAACGTCGCGCCGGGCAACTCAAAGATGCCGTGATGTCACTGCAAGAAGCAGCACAGGTTCACTGGACACTCAGCAATCACGACAAGGCCCGCGAGGTCTATAACAAGATTGTCCAGATCGCCCCGACTGATGTCGAGGCCCGTCAGTGGCTCGCCCTGATGTATACGCTGATGCGCCGCCCCGAAGAGGCGGTTGCTGAAAAGAAGCAGATCTCCCGCATTTTTGCGCAGCAACAAGATTATGAAAATGCGATTGCTGAGTTGCATCAAATTATTGCCCTCGACCAGACTGATGTCGAGGCATACTATATGCTCGGCGATATGCTGATGCGCCGTGAAGAGTATGCCCAGGCGTTGCAACTCTATGCGCGCTTGATCAAGATGGAGGGCGTAGACCAGGCACGGGTCGAGGCGTTGATCAATGCCGCTAATCGGATGCTGCAACAACGCAAGCAGCAGGTGCGTTCATGATGATCGCAGCGCATGACAAACTGAGAATTGTCTGTAGCGTGGGTGAAGCTTGCCATTTCGGGGGTCAGTTGAGTTGACAGGGTTGCTGTGGCACGTTACCCTAATAATACTGGTAGAGACTTCAGGTAAGACGCTATGGACTTCTCTCGTCTGTGGGCGCGGCTTAATCCACTCACCTCGCCCTATGCCATTCTTGATATTCTGATCGTCGCCATGCTGATCTTCTGGCTGCTCGGGATCATTCGTGGTACTCGGGCGGTGCAGTTGTTGCGCGGGGTCGGGATTCTGCTGACCCTCGCTTTGATTGTCGGTACCGTCACGCGGGATCAACTCCAGACGCTGGCATGGCTCTTGAATACGATTATCGCCCCGGCCCTGATCGTTGGTGTCCCGATCCTCTTTCAACCCGAGCTCCGCCGTGCCCTCGAAAGCCTGGGGCGTTCGAGTGAGTTCCTGAGCCGCCCGCTCACTGGAATCAATCGCTCCGAGATCCTCGATACGATCGGTACCATCGCTCGTACGGCGCAACAACTCTCGCAACAGGGGGTGGGGGCGTTGATTGTGATTGAACGGTCAACTCAGTTGCAAGAGTATGCCGATCGCGGGGTCATTATCGACTCGCGGGTCTCGCTGCCCCTCTTGATGAATATCTTCTATCCCAATTCGCCCCTTCACGATATGGCCGTCATTGTGCGCGGCAATCGCATTCTCGCCGCGAATGTGGTCTTGCCACTGAGTGAGGATATTACTGGCCCGCGACGCTATGGCACACGCCACCGCGCCGCCAAGGGCATCAGTGAACAGTCTGATGCCCTCGCCATCGTTGTCTCAGAAGAGACCGGGGCGATTTCACTTGTCCAGGACGGACGGATGGCAAGCTATTTGACAGAAGCCCGTTTACGCACAATGCTGGCTGGTCTGTTGCGCGTGGCTCAGGATGAGGCAGCTCCATGAAGACTAGCAATCGGCAGGCAATGCGCTTATGACACCGGTGCGCACTACGTTGATGCGTCTCGCTCTGGCCCTCGGTTTGAGTTTGGCGCTCTGGGCTTTTGTCTCGTTTAGCGAAAACCCGGAAGAACGAGTCACCTTTCCCGAAGTTCAATTACAGGCCATTGGCCTCGGTGATGAACTGGTGCTTGTCGATAGCAACAGTCTACCGACTCAGCTCTTGCCTCTGGTTCAGATTACTCTCAGTACCGACCGCCAACAATTGGCGAACCTCCGCCCGGTGGATGTCCGAGCGGTACTTGATCTCACCGGCCTTGGGCCTGGTGAACATCTCGTGCCGGTCAATGTGCAACCCACCCGCAGCAATGTCTCGTTTCGCACCGTTGCGGATGGCGTCGAACCTTCGGTCGTGCCGATCCGCCTTGAACAGATCAGTAGCCGTACGGTGCCGATCCGGGTTGATTTGCTGGGCAGCCTGCCCTTTAGTTTTGAGCGGGGCGAGCCAAAAATCAGCTTCGGTGGGGAGCCAATCACGACCGTCCAGGCAATTGGCCCGCTCAGCCGCATTGAACGGGTCGAAGAGGCGCGAACCGTCGCCAATATTGCCCAGTTGCGGGCGACCTATCTGGGGCCGCTGACCCTAACCGCCGTTGATCGCGGGGGGGTTGCAATTGATGGTGTGCGCCTTGATCCCGGGAACGTTACCGTCGAGATCCCGATCAATCCGGTCGTCGGCCTCAAACTCGTGCCGGTGGTGCCAACCATCGTGGGCCAACCCGCGCCCGGCTATGCGGTGCGCAATGTGACCATCTCACCACCTTTGATCACGCTGGCCGGCAGTTCGGGGCCACTCGATGCGATTGATGTGTTGGAAACCCAGCCAATGAGTATTGAGGGGGCCAGCCAGACGGTGGTCTCTATTGTTGCACTGATCTTCCCCGATGGTACCTCTGCCCGCGAGGGTGAACCGGAACAGGTGCAGGTCACCGTTCAGATCGCGCCGATCGAGCGGCCTTTCCAGGTCGAACTCCCTGTGCAGGTGACCACCACTGGCCTCGGGCCGGGCCTAAACGCGAGCCTCAATCCGACTGTCGTGACAGTACAGGTTTCGGGGAGCAACGCCGCGCTGGCAGATCTCGCCAATCGTCCCCTTGCCGCAACCGTCGATCTGAGTGGGCTAGAGGCAGGCAGCTATGTCCTTGAGGTGAGCCTCAACCTCTCGCCGGGGATTACCCTCAATGGCGCGGTTCCTACCGTACAGGTCACGCTACGACCTCAGGTGATCCCGCCAACCGCAACGGTACCGGTACCAACACCTGGCGATACAGCCACTCCTGTGCCTGAACCTGGACAAACCCCCACTCCATCTGACCTCAATCCTCCCGGTCAAGAACCAACGGTGTCACCCGAACCAGTACCAACCACCGAGTCAACACCAACGCCATAAGTAGTCTGTGAGCACGTACGCGCATAGCACATTTTGCTTAAACCTTCGGTGTATGGTATCATCTCGCAAAGACACCCCAAAGAACAAGAGCAAGCCTATATACGTTTTGCATGAATGCGTCCGTAGGGGTGATCTACCTCGCTTTTCTGTCTTACGACTCCACCGGTCGAATGGCCTGCCGAAGGAGCCTTACCGTGAGTGTACAACTCGGAACTGTGGAACGTCCGCTTCGGGTCGCGATTGTCGGTGCCGGTCCTGCTGGTTTTTATGCCGCAGAAGCGCTGCTTAAGCAGAAAGAGCTCGTCTGCCAGATTGATTTTATCAATCGCCTGCCGACCCCGTATGGCCTGGTGCGCGAGGGGGTTGCACCTGATCATCAGTCGATCAAGGCCGTGACCCGCATCTATGACAAACTCGCTGCGTTGCCCAATGTGCGCTATTTTGGGAATGTCATGTTTGGCCGCGATCTCTCCCATCAGGATCTGAAGAATCATTACGATCAGATCATCTACGCGGTTGGGGCTCAGTCTGACCGCAAGATGGGCGTGCCCGGCGAGGAGTTTCTCGGTAGTTTACCCGCGACGATCTTTGTTGGTTGGTATAACGGCCATCCCGATTATAGCGATCGCCATTTTGATCTGAGCCACGAGCGGGTGGTGGTGGTGGGCAATGGCAATGTTGCCATGGATGTGACCCGGATTCTGGCCAGCAATCCCGATGAACTCGCCAAGACCGACATGGCCGATTATGCGATTGGCGTGCTGCGCAAAAGCCAGGTGCGTGAAGTCGTCGTGCTTGGTCGACGTGGTCCCGCTCAGGCTGCCTTTACTAATCCTGAGTTGAAGGAGTTTGGTGAATTGGCGGATGTTGATGTGATTGTCGATCCCGCTGACCTCGAACTCGATCCGCTCAGTGAGCAGAGTCTGGCCGAAGATAAGACCGCCACCAAAAATGTTGCTATGCTGCGTGCCTATGCTGCTCGTGGCGCAACAGGCGCACCAAAACGCATTGTGATGCGCTTCCTCGCCTCACCCGTCGAGGTTCTCGGCGAAGATGGCAAGGTGGTCGGGGTCAAAATTGAACGCAATAAGCTGGTGCAGGCCGCCGATGGTACGCAGCGGCCTCGGGGCACCGGTGAGTATGAGACGCTCGCTTGTGGCATGATCCTGCGCTCGGTAGGCTATCGTGGCGTCAGGTTGCCCGGGGTGCCTTTTGATGAAATGAGCGGTACAATCCCCAATGTCGCCGGGCGCGTGGTGCGCACGCGCAGCGATGAGGTTGTCCCTGGTGAATATGTGGTCGGTTGGGCCAAACGTGGGCCTTCGGGCATCATCGGGACGAATAAGCCCGATGCCGCCGCGACGGTGGCCATGATGATCGAGGATTTGCCAACGCTCACCCCGGCACCCGGTGATGGTGCCGTCGAGAAGATCCTCGAAAGCCACGGTGTGCATTATATTACGTATGCCGATTGGAAGATCCTTGATGCTCACGAGGCGAGTCGCGGCGTTGACCAGAGCCGCCCTCGCGTCAAAGAGACCAATGTGGATCGTATGATGGCGGTTATTCAGGAAGGCCGCAAGGGTTAGTCAAACGTGCGTATTGCGATGCTCGCCCCATTCGGGGTGCGCCCCAAAGGAACCTTGCTGGCGCGGATGTTGCCACTCGCACGCGCACTCGTGCGGCGTGGACACGTGGTTACGCTTGTCGCACCACCCGTGCATAATCCCGAAGATGCCGGGACACGGGTGGTGCTTGATGGTGTAACGGTTATCCATACACCCCTGCCAACGTCGCCTGGTGCCGTCACGATTCTTGAACAGAGTGCCTCGTTGTTGCGGATCGCGCTTGATAGCCATCCGCACCTGTTGCACCTCTGTAAACCCAAGGGCTATAGCGGTCTCGCGGCCCTCGCTTCCCGTGCGCTCTCACCCCGGGTGCCCCTGGTGGTCGATAGCGATGACTGGGAAGGCTGGGGGGGTTGGAATGAACTGCTGCCCTATCCTTCGAGCGCTCGCTGGCTCTTTGCCTGGCAAGAACGCGATTTGCCCCGCCGCGCCGCAGCCGTGACGGTCGCGAGCCGTACCCTCGAAAGCCTCGTCTGGTCGATGGGGGTGCCGCCCGAGCGTGTCTTCTATTTGCCCAATGGCATTGAGCCCGCTCTCTTTGATCATGATGAGGCAGACGAGTGGCACGACCACCTGCCCCTCTTTCCCCTTGATGAACCAGACTTGTTGCCTGCCTATCAACCCTACCCCACTCTGCTGCTCTATACGCGCTTCTGGGAAATCGATCTGCACGAACTGGTGGCAGCCCTGGTGACGATCTATACCGCACGGCCTGGCGTACGCTTGATTGTGATTGGGCGGGGCGAGAACGGGGAAGAACAGGAATTGCTCGCCTGGGCTAACCGCGCTGGCTTTGCCTCGATGCTTGACTATCGCGGCTGGCTCGATCCCGCCCTCATCCCTGAGGTGATTGCCGAGGCCGCCATTGCGCTTGTGCCAACACGTGATACGCTGATCAATCGGGCGCGCTGCTCGGCCAAGTTGCTTGAACTGATGGGCTTTGGCCTCGCGGTCGTCGCTAGTGATGTCGGTGAGGCCCGCAATATGCTGATCCACGAGACGAGTGGCTTACTGGTGCCGCCTGGCAATCCTGCTGCCCTCGCCGCAGCAACGCTACGCCTGATCGATGACGAGATCCTGCGCATGCGCCTTGCCGATAATGCGCAGATCGCGGCAACCGAGTATAGCTGGGATCGCCTCGTGCTGATCGCTGAACAGGCCTATGCTGTCGCAATGCGAGATCTGTGATGTTCGACTGGCTCTTTGGCTCACGTAAACAGGATCAACGCCACGACCAGGGCGTGCTCCAGGGCACACCAGCAACCGTGGAACCAATCACGCTGCGGGTCAGCCTGATCACCCACGCGCCAATCCTCGAAGCCCGCGGCGGGCAACGCCTCTATGAGCATTTTAAGTGGCCCAATCCCCTTGCGCTTGCGCAACAGTACGCCGCTGATCTGCGCACGGTCTCAGGTGGCATCGCACGCTACGACATTGTCGAACATCAGGTCGTTGATGGCTATCCCGTCAAACGTGATGGGTTTGTCTATGACGATGCAACCTACCTCCGCTGTATGGCTCACCAGCAGAGCTTTCATCAGCCCGATGCGGTTGACTATGAGCGCCTGATCGCGACGTTCGATCTCAAGCGCAAAGTGCTCAGTGGTGCCATTGACGAAGTCTGGCTGATGGGCTTTCCCTATGCTGGCTATTACGAAAGCCAGATGGTCGGGGCCGGGGCGATCTGGTGCAACTCGCCGCCGCTGGCGTCACCCGATCTCTGCCCACGACGCTTCATCATTATGGGCTTCAATTATGAACGCGGTGTTGACTGCATGCTCGAAAATTTCGGCCATCGGGTCGAGTCGATCATGAGCCACGTCTACCGTAACCATCAGGGCGAACGCAACCTCTGGGAGCGCTATATTCGTCACGAAGTGCGCCACCCTGGACGCGCCGAGTGTGGCAATGTTCATTTTGCCCCCAATAGCACCCGTGATTACGAGTGGGGCAATGCTCGCCCGGTGCTGTCGCGTGCCGATACCTGGTACAACTTCCCTGACCTCAGTGGCGCACCACGGATGATGAATGCGCAAGACTGGGGCAACGGCGATATGCGCTTGCATCATCTCTGGTGGCTCGATCATCTACCCCGTGTCGCCGGTGCGACCGATGGGGTGCAACATAACTGGTGGTGGTATGTGTTGTGCCCTGATCGGGCGTTCTAAGCGGGTCGGCGGCCCGCTTAGAACGCCCGATCAGGGCGAGTCTGGGGAGCCTGCGGCCCTGAACTCAATCTCTTCAACGAGTCGCCATGAAGTTGGTATAATAGATCAGTGTGACGTGACGTATGGCAAAACATTAGGAGGTTCTTGCATGTCGGATAAGAAGATCAGTGAGGGCGAGGCAGTCAAGACAGATGGGGCCGTGAGCTTTATGACGAAGCTTGGTTCGATTGCGAGCCTCGATCCTGAGCTGGTCAAGAAATTGAATAGCCTCGATATCATGACCAATGTCGCTCTGCTCGAACGCGGTGCGCAACCCGAGGGCCGCGATGAGATCGCGGCGACTGCGGGCATTGATCAGGTTCAACTGCTCAAAGCGCTCTATTTGATGGATCTCGAACGGGTAAATGGCGTGTCGTGGACCAATGCGACGCTGCTCACTGCCGCAGGCGTCACGACGGTGCCTGATCTGGCCTTCCGCAATGCCGATGATCTGTTGCCCCAGTTGAAACAGGCCAATACAGAACTGGGCTTGCTTAAACGCTCGCCCACACCCAAGGTGGTCAAAGGCTGGATCGAACACGCACGTGAGTTGCCTCAGGTGCTCTTCTTTGGCGGGAACGCCGAAGTATATTAGGGCCAGTTTGACGCAAAGACGCAAAGGGTTTTGAGCTAGCTGCATGCGCAGCTTTGCGCCTTTGCGCCTTTGCGTCAAATCATCCTACGAATGACGCTCAACAGATGCGTGGCAATTGTTCGCCGCTCAACATATCAACACTGCGCATGCCGCCGATCCGCGAACGCATCACGACGCTGCCTGGATGCTCGCTCGTCACCTGGCCAATCATGGCCGCCTGCACTCCCAGCGGGTGCCGACGCATGGCTTCGAGGGCCAGGGTGGCGTAATCTGCCGCAACAATCACCAGGCATTTGCCTTCGTTGGCGACATAGAGCGGATCAAGCCCGAGGATTTCACAGGCACCACGCACCGCTTCATCAAGGGGAAGCTTCTTCTCTTCAAGCAGGATGCCAACCCGCGCCGCCTGCGCGATCTCGTTGAGCGCCGAGGCGACGCCGCCTCGCGTTGGGTCGCGCAAGACATGCACTGCCGACCCAGCCACTGCGAGCAGATCGGCGACCAGGGTGTGCAGGGGGGCCGAGTCGCTCTCGAGCGCGGTCTCGAATGCGAGACCTTCGCGTACCGACATAATCGCAATGCCGTGATTGGCAAGCGGGCCACTGATGATCACAACATCGCCTGGCTCGGCGCGTTGCGGGTCGATCTGGATGCCCTGCGGGATCAGGCCGAGGCCCGTCGTGTTGAGGAAGATGCCGTCGCCCTTGCCCCGATCAACCACCTTGGTATCGCCAGTCACAATCGGCACCCCAACGGCACCCGCCGCATCACGAATGCTTTGTACCACCCGCCACAGCGTCTCCATCGGCAGGCCCTCTTCAATGATCATCCCGACCGAAAGGGCGAGCGGCTGCGCTCCACACATCGCAAGGTCGTTCACCGTGCCATGCACCGCCAGTGAGCCGATGTCGCCGCCAGGAAAGAAGAGCGGACTGATCACATACGAGTCGGTCGAAAAGGCGACTCGCGCACCACCTACCTCCAACTGCGCCCCGTCATGCAAGCGATCCAGGCTCGGATTGGTCAACGCAGGCTGAATCAGTTGCTCGATCAGCATCTGCGTCAACCGCCCGCCGCCGCCATGCCCCATCGTCACGGTTGGATACTGGCTGAGCGGAATTGGACAGACTGCTTCAAATGCCACGCTTGTTACTCCACACTTGCATAGTGAAAATAGGCCGCACACGCCCCTTCCGACGAGACCATCGGTGCGCCGAGCGGGTGCTCGGGGGTGCAGGTTGTGCCAAACGCACTGCAATCACACGGGCGCGCATGACCCTGCATAATCTTGCCAGCAATGCAGAGTGGTGACTCGACCGCTTCAATCGCCTGCACGTTGAAGCGCACTTCGGCATCATAGCCCGCAAAAGCAGGCCGCAGACCGAGGCCGCTCTGCGGAATCATGCCAATGCCCCGCCACTGCCGTGAGCGCACTTCAAAAACCTCGGCCATCAAGCGTTGGGCATGGCGATTGCCTTCGGGCGTCACCGCCCGCGCATACTGGTTCTCGACGCCCCAGATGCCCTTTTCCAGCATCGCAACCGTCATATAGATGCCCTGCAGCAGATCAAGCGGCTCGAAGCCGGTGACGACAAGCGGGACGCGATAGCGCTCGGCGAGCGGCAGATACTCGTGATAGCCCATCACCGCGCAGACGTGACCCGCCGCAAGAAAGCCCTGCACACGATTGCTCGGCGCACCAAGGATCGCCTCCATCGCCGGGGGCACCAATACATGCGCCGAGAGGATCGAGAAGTTGGGCAGGCCCAGCCGGTGAGCCATGTGAACCGCCATTGCATTGGCCGGTGCCGTCGTCTCAAACCCGACCGCAAAAAAGACGACCTGGCGATCAGGATGCTGTTGCGCAAGCTTGACCGCATCGAGCGGCGAATAGACAATGCGGACATCGCCGCCAGCAGCTTTGACACTGAGCAGGTCACGCGCTGACCCAGGCACCCGGAGCATATCGCCAAACGAGGTAAAGATCACCTCGGGGCGCGCCGCAATCGCCAACGCCCGATCGATCAACTCGAGCGGGGTCACACAAACTGGGCAACCAGGACCGTGGACAAGCTCAATTGACGACGGCAACAACCGATCAATACCCGCCTTGACCAGCGTATGCGTCTGACCACCGCAGATCTCCATCAGCGTCCACGGGCGCGTCACCAGACGGGTAAGCGCCTCGAGCAACTGCTGCGCCTCGGCTTCACCGCGATATTCATCAACAAAACGCATGGCTTACTCCGGTTGTTTGAGGGCCAACTCATCAAGTTCATTCATCTCGCGCAGATACTCAAAAACCCTGGCGGCCTCTTCTTCATCAACAATGCTCAGGGCAAACCCGACATGCACGATCACATACTGGCCCACCTGCACCTCGGGCGTATAGGCGAGACAAACCGACTTGACGATCCCGCCAAAATTCACGCGGCCCATCACAATGCCATCGCGTTCTGGTTCAACGGCAATCACTTTGCCAGGTACACCAAGACACATACGCCTACTCCATTCCAGGGACAAAGGTATACGACCGTGCGATCCGAACAACTTCGGTCAGCGTATAGCCTTCGATGCGTGCGGCAGCAGCAGCCAGTTGCCCCAGGCTGATCCCGCCATCATTCGGTGGCACCTGGCGATGCAAAAGTGTCCGCATCCCACAGGCACCCAGCACGGCAACGGCACGCTCGGCCAAAAGACGGTTTTGGAAACAGCCCCCACTCAGCACAATCACCGGCGGATTAATCATCCGCGCAACGGCCACCATGCTCGACACCATCGCATTGTGGAAGCGCGCACTGATCCGTTCAATCGCGACGCCACGCCGCAGATCCGCCAGCAGCGCAATCAACGTGGGCCGCCAATCGAGGGAAGAACCAACCAGCATAAACGGGTAACTCACGGTTTCATAGGGATCGGCGACATACTCAAGCATCATCGCCGCCTCACCTTCAAACGTCACCTTCTGGCAGAGACCGAGCAACGACGCCACCCCATCAAAGAGTCGTCCCGCACTACTAGTTGGCACACACTGCGCGCCCGTCTGGAACATCCGCGAGAAGACCACCCGCTCGTGAGCGGTAAAAGTTTGCAACGGGGCAAGATCGTCCCACTCCATCGCCTGAACTCCATCAATCGCATAGAGCAGCGCCAATGCCGTGCGCCGTGGTTCGCGGATCGCGGCATCGCCCCCAGGCAACAGAAAGGGCCGCAGATGCGCCACACGCTGCGAGTAGGCCACATTGCCATAGAGGAACTCGCCGCCCCAGATCGTGCCATCTAACCCGTAGCCAGTCCCGTCCCAGATGATCCCCAGCGCCAACCCCTCTACCTGATGCTCGGTCATACACGAGGCCAGGTGCGCATGGTGATGCTGGACGCTCAGCACTTGAGCGCTCTCTGGCAACACTCCATCGCCCCTACGCTGCACAAACGTGGTCGTAAAGTAGTCAGGATGGAGATCGTGGACGATTGCCGTCGGCGTGGCGGCATAGAGGCGCATCAGATCGGCGACCACCTGCCCAAAGACCGTGCGTGCTTCAGGGGTTGCGAGATCACCGAGATGCTGACTCAGCAGCACCTGTCGTCCAACACTCAGCGCGATGGTATTCTTGAGTTGTGCCCCCAGTGCGAGGATCGATGGGGCCGGGTGCTGAAGGATAACCGGCGCTGGCGCATAGCCGCGCGCACGGCGCAAGAGGCGCGGCTCGCCACCAAGAAGCATCGCAACACTATCATCAGCCGGGCGGACAAGCGGGCGATTGTGAACAAGCAGCCAATCGGCAATGCCAGTCAGGCGTTGCAACGCTTCGTATTCATCAATCGCAATTGGTTCGTCGGTCAGGTTGCCACTCGTCGCCACGACTGGTGCCTCGAGCGCATCAAGCAACAGATGATGGAGTGGCGTCGTGGGCAACATCAGACCGAGGTACGGATTGCCTGGGGCAATCCCTGGCGCAACCCCGGCCTCGTCACGCCGTCGCAGCAGCACAATCGGCGCTTCCGGCGAGGTCAGCAGATCCGCCGCTTCCTGGGGCACCAGACACAACGTCTCGGCCATCGCCAGATCGCGCACCATCAATGCCAGCGGCTTGGTCGGGCGCTGTTTGCGCGCCCGCAGACGCGCCACGGCTTGTTCGTTGCGCGCATCACAGATCAGTTGAAACCCGCCGAGCCCCTTGACTCCGACAATCTGGCCCGCCAGGATCGCCGCGATCGCCCCGCGCAGGGCGGCGTCACCCTCAGCCAGCACGGTCGCGCTTGTTGGCATACAGGCGCCATTGTGACGATCTGGCGCAGAGGGCGCAGATTCTGCACCCCCTTCGCCATCAGGCATCCGCCAGAGGGCAAGCTGTGGCCCACAGACATGACAGGCATTTGGCTGCGCATGGAAACGCCGGTTCGCCGGATCTTCATACTCAGCACGGCAGGCCGGGCAGAGTTCAAACGACCGCATGGTTGTAGACGGGCGATCATAGGGCAACTGCTCGATAATGCTAAAGCGCGGGCCGCACTGGGTGCAATTGGTCAAGGGATAACGGTAGCGGCGATTGGCGGGATCGCGCACCTCGGAGCGACACTGCGGGCAGGTCGCCAGATCCGGCAAGACCTGCACCGAAAGCAAGCCCTCGGCATCACTCTCGCGGATCTGAAACCCGTGAAAACCGACTGGCTCAAGCCAATCAACTGACGCAGCAAGAATACGGGCGACCCGGGGATGCTCGTTGAGGATGCGCGTATGAAAAGTCTCAAGCGACGCACGCCGACCCTCAACCTCGATCACTACCCCATCAGGCCCATTGAACACCCACCCCGTGAGCTTCGCCTCTAACGCACAGCGATACACGAAAGGCCGGAAGCCAACCCCCTGCACCGCCCCGTGGATGGCGAGACGGAGCCGGATCAGCCGTTCCTCACCGTGAGCTTCATTGCTCAAGCTTGCTCTCTCCATAGCTCTAGACCCGACTCACAAGCCAATCGATCCACTGCGCAAGGCCCGCGCCAGTACGACACGAAATCGCGAAGATCGGAGCATCGGGATTCACCATCTGCACGCCACAGCGAAAGAACTCAAGATCAAAGTCAAAGACGGGGCAGAGATCGGCTTTATTCAACAGTACCACATCCGCAGCCGCAAACATGCCCGGATACTTATACGGCTTATCGTGGCCCTCAGGCGCACTGGCAACCACCACATTGGCATGGGTGCCCAGCTTGAAATTGGCCGGACAGACCAGATTGCCCACATTTTCCACCATCAAAAGCCGCAGACTGGAGAGATCGAGATGGGGCAGCGCCGTGCGGATCATTGGTGCATCGAGATGACAGCCGCCGCCGGTATTGATCTGCACCACCGGCAAACCTCGTGCCGCGATTGTCTCGGCATCAAGCGACGAAGCCAGATCGCCCTCAATCACCCCAAGGCCCACGCCGACAGGCAGACGTTCCGCCGTTGCCAGGATCAAAGCAGTTTTGCCGGCCCCCGGCGAAGCCATCACATTCACCGCAAAGAGACCTGCCGCATCAAAGGCAGCGCGATTCTCGGTGGCGACGGCATCATTGTCACTCAAAATCGCCTGAACAACATTCACCTTCATTGGCGTACCTCCTGTTGTTGCTCAACTGTAGCCGATAATCCAGGTGACAAGATTGTGACTTGGCAACACTGCGTTACGATTCTTCGACTTCGATGCTCGCGAGGTAAAACTCGGTGCCACCGCTGACACGCAGTTGTGATGAGCCACAGACAGGACAGGCGAACGGCAAGGGTGGATCAACCGGCGTGACGACCTGGCAGGCGAGACAGGTTGCCTGGGCGGAAACCCGGCGGAAGCGAAGCAGCGCCCCTGCGGCGGGTGTATCACGGCTCATAATCTCAAAATAGAACTGCACCGAGTCATCAACAAAACTACTCAGGCTCCCAACGACCAGATCAATCGCGAGGATACGTCGGTCATCAGCCGCCTGAAGCGCTACACGCAAAATATGCTCGGTCACTGACAATTCATGCATCGCGATCCTGCCTGGCAAGGCCCCATCCCTGCAACTCGGCGGCCACTGCGTCGAGCAGCGCGGGCAAACGAGCGGCAACCGTTGCACTCAACTCGGTACCAAGCTCAAGCCGTTCAGGCACCATGCCCCAGAGCACCCAGCGCGACGGCATCGGGCCTACGAGGCTACCCAGGGCGAGCAATTCGGCGAGACCAACGTGATGCAGCGAGAGTTGACGAGCCATGCCAGCCGTGATGGCCTCGCCTTCAAGTCGCACCAGGCTCCCAGGCGGATCATCAGTCACCACGGCATCGACCATCAAGAGATTCGCCACCCCGACAAGCTGCGGCAACAGGTGCAACCCAAGCGTCTCGCCGTCAAAGACCACCACGTCGGGCAGTGTACCATACCAGCGCTGCAACTGCTGGCATGCGCGGCTGCCGAGACCATCATCAGACATCATCGGATTGCCAAGCCCCAGAATAAGCGTGTGTTGCATCGGCAGACCGTCCTCAGGAGTGTGTGAAGTAAGTTTTCTGACATGCGTGCAGCCATGTCATGCTGAGTACCAAGTGGCCCACGGGCCAGTGATGCTGTGAGCAACCAGGGTGTTGCCCAGGCCCGCCCTTGTCACCCCGAACGAACGTGAGGGGTCTTCCATGACGATCAGTGCAGATTCCTCACTGCGCCTACGGCTCCGTTCGGAATGACCGTGGAGCCGTTGCGTCAAGCAACCTATCGCTCAAAGCGCTGCCATCCCGGTACGCAAGACCTCGGCAAATTGTTCAGGAGGGATTGGTTTGCTGAAAAGATAGCCCTGGAAGAAATCGCAGCCCATGTCGTGCAAAAACTCATACTGCGTCGTGGTTTCGACCCCTTCGGCAACAACCTGCATACTCAAATGATGTGCAAGGGTAATGATTGCATTGACAATTCCGCGCTCACTGCTATCGTTTTCAAATCCGATTTTACTCACAAATGAACGATCAATCTTAAGGACACTGATCGGCAAGCGTTGCAGATAGGCCAGTGACGAAAAGCCCGTGCCAAAATCATCAATCGCCAGACTCAACCCGAGGCTACAGAGGCTACTCAACTGACGGGTCACCGCTTCAACATTGCCCATCAACATACTCTCGGTCAACTCAATCTCGATCCGCTCCGCCTCGACCTTTGTTTCGGCAAGGATCTGGGTCAAGGTGGGAATGAAATCCTGCTGCGAGAATTGCAACGCCGACACATTGACCGCAATGCGCACGGCAGGCAGGCCCGCTGCATCCCACACCCGGATCTGGCGACAAAGCTCACGGAGACACCACTCACCAATTGGCACAATCAAGCCAATCTCTTCGGCAAGGGGAATAAACCGTGTGGGAGGAATCTGGCCCAGATCAGGATGCTGCCAGCGCAACAACGACTCAGCGCCAATCACATGGCGTTCGCGATCCACCTTGGCCTGATAATGCAAGCTCAACTCACCCCGTTCGATGGCTCGACGCAAATGCGTTTCAAGCTGTAGGCGAGCGAGCGCAGCGGTGTTGACCGTCGCATCAAAAAACTGAAAACTATTGCGGAGGGTGCTTTTGGCGCGATACATCGCTGCTTCGGCACTACGTTGCAGCGCATCAGCATCTTCGCCATCGTGCGGATAGAGGCTAGCCCCAATGCTCGCACTGACAAAGAGTTCCTGCTGACTAATCACAAACGGCGTGCGCAGGGCATCGTGAAGACGGCGAGCGACGCGAGTCACCTGCGGTGCGCCGCTGACATCGGGCAAGACGAGCATAAACTCATCACCACCACGACGTGCCAGCGTATCGGTTGTCCGCACACAGCCCTCAAAGCGGCGTGCCAACTGGATCAAGAGGGTGTCGCCGACGGTATGGCCGAGCGTATCATTGATCTGCTTGAAGCGATCAAGATCGAGCATCATCACCGCCATCAAATTCCCCGAACGGCGGGCAATTTCAAGGGCCAGATGCAAACGATCCTCAAAGAGCAGGCGATTGGGAAGACCGGTGAGCGGATCATGATACGATTGATACGCAAGCTGACGGGTATGCTCGTGCTGCTCAATCGCAATTGCCAGCAACTGTCCGACAAGTTCCATAAAGACCAGATCATCGGCATTCGGTGCGATCGCCACACGACGACAACAGATCAACTGAGCCACCACACCGAGCGCCCCGGCCCGCACTGGCGCGCGCCAGACCATCACCATATGCCGAGCCGACAGCAAAGGGCAGAGTGTCGGCCAAGGGACCTCGGCGCCCGCCATATCAATGGCCTGAATAGCCAGTGCATTACCATTAGCATCATTGGCAGACAGCGCATACCCCTTGGCCCAGCGATCAAGGATCGCGAGTTCATCGGGGAGGAGCATCTCGCTGGGGAGCGAGCGAAACACATCGGCGTCAGGCACTAGCAACGCAACATAGATGCTATCAGGATGCCTATTCTGGGTCATCAACAAAATACGTGCGACCACCGCCTCGAGGCTACGCTGACGGGCAATCAACTCGAGGGTTTGGCGGCTATCGATCTCGAGATCGTCGCGCTGATGCTTTCTGGTTGTCTCATCGTGGGTCACAATCGCACAGATCTTATGGCCCTCACGACATGCAAGCACATTCATGGCAAACCAGCGCGGTCCCTGATCCATCATCAGCGCATATTCGCTCTGGTAATGGGATCGCTGACCCGCCAGCACGGCACGTAGCCCCTCCAGAATCGTCGGGGAAGGCGGCTCACTTGCTGCTATCAGGCGTTTGGCCAGACGCAGATAATTGGTTCCAATCTTGCCATACTCTGGGGGAAAGTTATGGATAGCAAGAAAGCCCTGCCATGCATGATTGGCCGCAATAATCACACCCTCGGTATTGATCATCACGACCCCGGCGGCCATACTATCAAGCGCCTGATGGAACAGTTGCTGCGACTCGATCAGCAACTGTTCGCTGCGGCGCTCGAAGGTCACATCAATCATACTCACGAGATAGGCTGGTTCACCATACCAGGCAATTTCAGTCATCTCGAGGTTGATGAACGCAACGCTCTGATCGGGGCGAACGATCGTCAGATCACCGATCTGCGCATTCACCAACGGAAAGCCAAACTCGTGCCCAAGCAGATTCATCGCCGAACGCCCAAAGAGCGCTTCAGTTGCCGCATTCACCAGACGGATCACACCTTCTGTATCAACGACAGCGAGCGCATCAAGGCTCTCAGCAACCAGAACTTGCACCGCATCTTCCGTAGCCAGAGGAGAAGACGTTGATCGAGGCGTACCATCAGAATGAGTGCGGGAATGTTGCGGATCAAACGTCATACCACCTCACTGCGCCATTGACGTGCCAATGGCATAGCAGGGCAAGTCATACAAATACCAGGTCAACCTTCAGGCAGCAACGGATTCTCTTCATCACGGAAGAGCGCACTAAGACGCTCGATTTCGCTTGGGGCAACATGGGTAAACTGACCAGAGAGAATACCAGAAATATTCCGGAACGGTCGCCCAATATGCATCCCAGTACCATCAATCGAAAACTCACGAATATCTTTATCGTGCGCCGAGCCGCGCATCTTCAGGACCGTCAAACCACGGCGCATCTCACCAAAGAGCTCGACATAGCGCAGCAGAATGATCGAGTCAGTGATCGTCGAGATATGCGCCTCGGTAATCGACGTCCCACCAAGCAAGGTCGGGGTCGTCGACGTATAGAGCCCGGCCATCTCTTGATGTTTAATAAACGAGGTCAGGCCAATCACGAACTCACGAAAGCCCTTGATCGTCGAAACGCGTTCAAGAGCCGAGAGGCTATCAATCGCCACGCGCTGGGGGCGAAAACGCAGGATTTCATCCTGAATCGAAATCAACTGATCCTCAAGGCCGGTCACCTCAGGGTAGTTACAAACCACCCGCAGGAGGCCATCCTGTTCCATCTGCTCAAAATCAACGCCCCAGCCAATCGCATTACGCGCCAACTGATCGCGGCTCTCTTCAAAAGCAAAGAGCAACGAACGTTCACCGCGCAGGGCTCCCGAGGCCATAAAGGTCGTTGACATGAGGGTCTTACCGGTTCCGGTCGCCCCACTGACCAGAATAATCGAGTCACGGAAGAAGCCGCCCCCACACATCCGATCGAGTTCGGGGGAACCCGAGCTAATCCGCACATTCGACGAGCGCTGTTTCAACTCAATCGCCGAGAGCGGGATCACCACGATACCCTGCCCAGGGATCACGGTAAAGGGGAAGCCACCTTTTTGATGTGAAGTACCGCGGAACTTGAGGATCTCGACGGTACGACGGCGCTTTTCTTCTTCCAACAGATTGCGCAGGATAACCACATCATCAGTCACAAACTCTTCGACCCCATAGCGCCCGATATCACCAAACTCATGGGTTCGCTCAGCCGTAATGACCGCCGTGAGGCCCATACTCTTGAGTGAGGTCACAATGCGAAACAACTCATTGCGCACCACACGGGTATCGGCCAAACGATTAAAGATTGCCCCGAGGCTATCCATCGAAACGCGGGTTGCCCCCACGCGGCGCACCGCGTGCTCGATGCGAGCCAGCAGGGCACTGAGGTCATAGGCCCCCATAATCATCAACTCATCATCAGCCTGCGGCGAGGCATCGACAAACGCCCAACGGCCCTGTTCCTCCCACTCGGCAATATTCCAACCAAAGCCAAGCATATTACGGCGCAGCGCCGCCGGCGACTCTTCGAAGGTCACGAAGACGCCGGCCTCGCCGAGCTGCACGCCAGCAGCCAGAAACTGCGAAGCAAAGACCGTCTTGGCACTCCCCGCCGTACCCGACACAAGCGTGGTTCGGCCACGCGGCAACCCACCATTTGCGATATGATCAAAGCCAGGGATACCCGTTGGCAACCGCTCAATCACTGACACATCTGTAGCCAAGGTGCTTCTCCACTCTGGGCGTGAGCAAGGCCCGCAACCCTACAAACCATCATGGGGCAAATTCAAAGCAGCTAACAATTCTTCAGGAGGCACACCAAGGTCGCCGATAATACGTCGCGGCGGATCAGGAAACTCCTTGATCAAAGTTGGCGTTGCAAGAATTTTCCGTGCCTCAGCCTGCTGAGGATCGGCCAATACATCAATAATCACCAGATCGCACTCGTATCTAGCCAGTTCACGCTCACAGAGGCGACGCAGGGTTGCAATCGCACGTTCGGCACGCGGAGAGCGTCCAGCCACATACAGATGAAGAACTATTTTGCTGGGGGCAGGGCCATTCATGACACCTCACAGCGCAGCGTAAAAGTCTGATGCCTGCTCATTGGTTACCGTTGCTCCGACACGGGCGACCCCGGCTCATTTAACAAGGTCATCAGGCGCGCCCGATAGTATGACGCCAGATGACCCATCAACTCAAGAACAAGGAGACGCCCTTCTTCCAGATATGCCTGCTGCTTCACTTGCGGGGCATTGGCGCTCGCAGCACGAACACTGGCGAGATGCACCTCGATGACATCACGTGCGGTTGCATCGTGGTTACCTAGATATTCACCAAGCTCACGGGGATCAAGTTCAATCGCATAATCAGGCTGAGCACGATGTCTAAGCGACTCTTCGAGCAACTGTTTGTAAAATTTCAAAGCCTGCCGAAAGACATCAGGCAACCGTTGCCGCAAGACCCCTCCGGCCAATGGTCGTTTATTCTGCGGGCGTTCCCGTGACCGAACATCAAGATCGCGCAATTCGCGTTCAAACTCACTCAGACGAGCACGCAACATCCGTGCTTCAGCCGCCGCTTCACTGAGCCGCCGATGTTCGGTGACATTCGTATGCGAAACGACGAGCCCTGGGCGGGTTCCCCGCAGGGGCACCACCCGTAAGACAAACCAGCGTTCTTCGTGGGGGGCATGACAAGGATATTCTAACTCAAAAGACGCGAGGCGTCCTTCGAGCACCGCCCGCATCCCATCGAGCGTGATCACCCCTTCTTCTGAGTCAAGCCCCATGGCGTGCTGACAGACGGTAAAATAGTTGACGCCGACACCAGTATACCGCAATTCGGGATCGCCGTTGGCACGGGCAAAATCACACCACGACTCGTTCACGGCGATGATCATGCCATTGGCATCAAGCACCGCCAGGTGAACCGTCAACGAGTTCAAGATCGCCCAGTTAAAGGCTTCGGCATCACGTAATGCCTGTTGAGCGCGACGGTGTTCAGTGATATCACGCAACGAAATCAACTGCGCCGGCGTGCCATCCCACTCGGTATCAACCACCCGCATTTCGGCAACCTGACTGGCCCCGTCAGGATGCAAGAGGTCAATTTCGGCCCGTTCACCGCGCAAAACCGGAAAACCAAAGATCTGTCCGACCAGATCATCGACCCGCCGCCCGAGGATTCCGGCGGCCGCCGGATTCAAAAAACGCACCCGTCCATCACTGTCTACGACAATGATGCCATCGGCATTGGCCGCAACAATTTCACGCAGCTGAAAGTCGTCGGTTGGATAGCGCAGACTATCATCCATGGAAGACCGACTTACCTCAATCCTTTGCCGAGGCGGCGCATGTGCCGCCTCGGACTCCATTGTTATATGATCACAGGTTACAGGCTTGCTGTCAAGCCCTGCGCCTACGATTATTGCCCTTTGACCCGCGTCCACAATTCAGTAAAGACAACCGTGTCTTCATTACGCTCGATCCATTCGAGCCGTTCCAGCATTGCATCATCGGGGGCAAAGCCAGCGGCATAGAGATCCCGGACTTCCTGGGAAAGCAGGGGGATCGCCGCTTCATTCGGGGTGAGGTAGCCAACATAATCGGCATTGGCTGCTGCTACATCAGGTCGCAAGAGGAAGTTGATAAAGACATGCGCGGTATAGGCGTTGGGCGACTCACGCAAAATAACCAGATTATCCATCCAGATCGCCCCACCCTCATCAGGAATGACAAATTCTATGTTCGCATTGCCAGAAAATTCGTCACCAAGACCAGTCCGCGCCTGCATGGCCGCGCCGCTCCAGGCATGCGCCAGGATGAACTCTTCGGATGAAAGCCGTCGGTTGACATCCGAGCTATTGTACGAGGCAAGGAACGGCTTCTGGGCAATCAGGATCGCCTCAACTTGCTGCAAAATGGCTGGATCAGTCGCATTGATCGATGCGCCCAGGTATTTGAGCACGGCCCCTGGGGTTTCACGTTCGTCATCGAGCATGCTAAAGCGCCCCCGGAAAGCAGGCAGTTGGGCGGAATCAAAGAGCACCGACCAACTTGTAATGCCCTCGGGGAAAAAGGTACGATTGTAGGCAATGCCAGTCAACCCATACAAATAGGGAAGCGAAATAGCATTGTCAGGGTCAAAATATTTATTGAGTAACCCAGGATCAAGATACTGCATATTCGGCACAAGCGCTTGATCAAGTGGTGCCACCAGATCATCAAGCGCCATAATCTGCACTGCATAGTCGGATGGGGCAACAACATCATAGCCCGAATTGCCCGCCCGGATCTTGGCAATCATATCTTCGTTTGAGTCAAAGATATCAACAATCACCCGTACCCCATACTCCTCTTCGAACTGGGTCAAGATCTCAGGATTGATATAGTCACTCCAGTTGTAGAAATAGAGTTCACGGGACAACCGGGCACGGTCAACACCATCATCAGGTATGGCAGCCTCGCCGCCCGAAGCATCTGTCGTCGGTTCACTCCCCGTCGGAGTTCCCGCACCACACGCCACCAACCAGGGCAACACCAACACCAGCACCAACCAGAAGAATCTTTGTCGCATTGTTGGGCTTCTCCTTACACGTCTTCTACCTATGGCACAGCTATCCGTCGCACGCTTGGCGCCTTTGACAAGATTTCAGAAAGAGCCTTTGAGCGTGACATCCGGTAGTGCCGACTTCAGTCGGCTTCCGGCGCAGCCGACTGAAGTCGGCACTACGAACGTTCGTTCACACACTCCTTACCGCCGGCGCTGGACCAACTGTGATAAGACAACCAGCGTAATCGAAAAGGCCAGCATCAGCGTCGAAATCGCATTGATCTCGGGCGTGACGGCACGGCGAACTTTATTATAGACCTCAACGGGCAAGAGGGAGGTGCCAGGCCCCGAGAGGAAGAGGCTGATGATGAAATTGTCAAGCGAGAGGGTAAACGCAAGCAACGCCCCACCCAGAATGCCCGGCAGGATCATCGGGAAGGTGATCCGCCAGAAGGTTTGCCAGCTGTTCGCCCCGAGATCGCGGGCGGCTTCCTCCAGACGACGATCGAAATGTTTCAGACTCGCCCGCACCACAATCGTGACAAAACTGATACTAAACGCAATATGGCCGATGATCACGGTCACGAGACTCCGCCGCACCACTTCCCCCGTCACGACACGAATGAACTCGAGGGCGAGGGACGAAAAGGCGAGCAACGAGACGGCCATCGCGATTTCGGGGATCACCACGGGCAAGTAGATCACCGCATCAACGCCGGTACGCCCGCGAAAACGGTGGCGTTCCATCGCGAGGGCGAGCAGGGTGCCAAGGATCGTCGAGACAACGGTCGAGACAAAAGCGACATAGAGGGTGTTGCCTGCGGCCCCCATCAGGCGATCATTGGCAAACATGCGCACATACCACTCGAGCGTAAAGCCCGTCCAGCGCACACCAAACTCGTCACGGGTAAACGAAAAGACGACGAGCACCAGGATCGGCCCATAGAGAAAGAGATACATCAGGAACGCATGCAAGGTCAAAGTCAGGCGACCCCAGGTCAAGGCACCCCTGTTCAAACGCGGCCACCAGGAACCTGCCCGCTGCGCACGCTGGTTCTGCGGTTGCGCCTCGATCATCGATCTTCCTCCGTTGTCGAGCGAAAATAGAGCAAAATGAAGCCCAGCAGCACAACCATCATCACCGTTGACATAGCCGAACCCAGCGGCCAGTTGGGCGGATTCGAGCGCAAGAAGAGGCGTTGGATCAGATTGCCGATATAATCAACCTTGGCCCCGCCAAGCAATTCACTCACCACAAATTGACCAACCGTGGGAATAAAGACCAGCACAGCCCCTGCGGCCACCCCCGGCATCGTCATGGGCAGCATGATATGCCAGAAGGCGCGCCACTTGCTCGCCCCGAGATCCGCCCCGGCCTCCATCAGGGTAAAATCAAAGCGATCCAGGGCCGCATAGATCGGCAGCACCATAAAAGGCAACTCACCATAGACCAAGCCAAGCAACGTCGCCCCTTCGGTGTTGAGCAAAAAGAGGGTCGGCAGGCCCAGGGTCCCGAGAGTCGTATTGATCAAGCCATTATTCGCCAGGATAATCTGCCAGGCATAAATCCGGACGAGAAAATTGGTCCAGAAGGGAATCAATACTAGGATCAAGAGCACCAGGCGCGCCCGAGGCGGTTGCTTGACAATAAAGAGGGCCAGAGGATAGCCAAGCAAGAGGGCAAAAAGTGTGGTCAGCACACTGATCCAGAGCGAACGCACATACGCATTGACATAGCTTGCCTGGGTAAAGAGATCAACATAGTTTTGCAGAGTTGGCTGCCAGACAAGGTTGCCGCGGGGCCCATTGGTAAGAAAGCTATAGACCAGAATCACCAACAGGGGCAAGAGAAAAAAGACGAGCAGCCAGAACATCCCCGGCGCAAGCAGGGCCATCAGACGGCGCTGCTCACGGCGCTGCTGCTCACGTTCAAATGACGATAATGCCATGTGCTTCCTCCGAGTCGCTGTCGGGACATCCAGGGCACGGTCGCGCTCAAACGCTCCCCGCTATTCAGTCAAGACGAGAGCATTGGCTGGTGGGCAGACAAGCACCGCTGCCTCACCGGGTTGCCAGTACGCATTGCGATCAAGGGTACTCAGGGTATTCTGTTCCCAGACATCAAGGGTGCGGCCTTCATTGAGGCGCACCGTAATGCGTGTATCCGAGCCAATATACGTGATCATTTCGACATGGACGGGCATCGTAAAGGCATCGTCGGGTCGTGCGTGGCTGGGCAAAACGAGGCGCGCCTTTTCAGGGCGCAACGAGAGCGTCGCAGCCTCGCCAAGGTTGACCGGACGGGGCGTATACCCACGCAATTGCAGACCATCGGGGGTCTGAATCGTCGCATACTCGTCACTCTGTTCAACCACCTTGCCCTCGATAAAGTTGGTCTCGCCAATGAAATCAGCGACAAACTTGCATGTGGGGCGCTCATAGATCTCGGTCGGCGTACCAACCTGCAAGACCTTGCCCTGATTCATCACGGCAATGCGATCCGACATCGTCAGGGCTTCTTCCTGGTCGTGGGTGACAAAAATAAACGTAATGCCCACGCGGTGTTGCAAACTTTTTAGTTCAAGTTGCATCTCTTTGCGCAACTTCTGGTCGAGGGCACCGAGCGGCTCATCAAGCAAAAGCACCTCGGGCTGATTGACGAGCGCCCGTGCCAGGGCAACCCGCTGCTGCTGACCGCCGGACATCTGGCGAGGGTAGCGCTCGGCGAAGCCCGCGAGGCGCACCATGTCGAGCGCAGCCTGCACCCGCGCCCCCAATTCAGCCCTGGGCACCCGCTTCATCTTCAAGCCAAAGGCAACATTCTGGGCCACCGTCATATGCGGAAAGAGCGCATATGACTGAAAGACCGTATTGACCGGGCGATGATGGGGCGGCACCGTTGCCATAGGCCGGCCATGGATCATAAGTTCGCCGCCCGACGGATACTCGAACCCGGCAATCATCCGCAAGGTTGTCGTCTTGCCACAACCACTTGGCCCGAGCAACGAAAAAAACTCACCATCGTGGATCTGCAAGGTGACATGATCGACCGCCGCGACCTCACCAAAACGCTTGACCACATTCGCAAGCTCGATCGCATATCCTTTGTGCAATGCCTTCTCCTACGCAGAGTCAACCGAGCGCATGGTACGTTTGCACCCACGCCAGCCATCATTGCCTGGATTTCCCATACGGTAAGGTTTAGGGGTTTGTCTTGGTTTAGTGTACCACATTTTAACCTTGCCTCATCACTGCCAGAGGCGAGCAAGGTGTGTTACAATAGGCGGTACTCTTTCTGCACCCATACGCTCATCACATCCCGAAAGAAGGCGCTCGCTCTCTGTGTGGACGGCCCCATACCTGACCAGGCACAGCAACGTGGGGTTGCTCCCGGCTACGAGGAAGTTCGATGGAAGCACTGATCACTCAGGTTACACAGCAACTCGCTGCCATACCCGATCTCCCCTCAGGTGCGCCACTTGCGCGCCCTACACTTGACCCGTCAACAACACCAATTGCCCACCTGATTGACCATACCATTGTCAAACCCGAGGCGGTCACGGCTCAGATCGAGCAACTCTGTCGTGAGGCGGCTGAACATCATTTTGCCAGTGTCTGCATCAGTCCCATTTTTGTCCCGCTCTGTGCGCAACTACTTGCCAACACACCCGTTGCCATTTGTACCGTGGTGGGCTTTCCTTCGGGGGCCAGCACGACTGCCTGTAAAGTGTTTGAGACGCAAGAAGCATTGGATCACGGGGCTCGCGAGATTGATATGGTGCTTGCCATCGGGAGGCTCAAAGCTGGTGAATGGCGTGAAACAGCCCACGATCTGCACGCCGTGATTCAAGCAAGCCACGCCGCCGGGGCACTCGTCAAAGTCATCATTGAAACCGCCCTGCTGACCGAGACCGAAAAG
Organism: Candidatus Chloroploca mongolica; assembly: GCF_004762035.2. GTDB lineage: Bacteria > Chloroflexota > Chloroflexia > Chloroflexales > Chloroflexaceae > Chloroploca > Chloroploca mongolica. The sequence continues at coordinate 54,593 of NZ_SIJK02000019.1, forward strand.
GTAGCGGCGTGTCTCCTGGCCGTGCGTACCGGGGCCGATTTTGTCAAAACCAGTACAGGTTTTGCCGGTGGCGGGGCCACGGTCGCCGATATTCGCCTGATGCGGCAGGTGGTTGGGCCGCATATCGGGGTAAAAGCTTCGGGTGGCATCCGCACCCTCGCCACGGCCCAGGCCCTCATCGAGGCCGGCGCGGATCGCATTGGCACCAGTGCCGGTGTGGCAATTGTGGCCGAAGCCTAGGATCGCACTCTCCTACGACAACCCAAGGTTCTGAGCGGTACCGTTCAAGTGTAGAGTCATGGAGGAGACTTTGAGCATTCTGATCAACAAAGATACGCGCCTACTCGTGCAGGGGATCACCGGGAAAGAAGGGGCCTTCCATACGCGGTCGATGCTTGATTATGGCACCAACGTGGTCGCCGGGGTCGTGCCCGGTCGTGGTGGGCAGTCGGCCATTGAAGATCGCGTTCCTGTCTTTAATACGGTCAAAGAGGCTGTGCAGGCGACAGGGGCCAATACCTCGGTGATCTATGTGCCCGCAGCCTTTGCCCCCGATGCCATTCGCGAGTCGGCTGCGGCTGGCATCCCGCTGATTGTCTGCATTACCGAGGGCGTGCCAGCCCTCGATATGGTCGCAACCTATGCCTTTGTCGAAGAGTGTGGTGTGCGCCTCGTTGGGCCCAACTGCCCTGGTCTGCTGAGCCCCGGTCAGGCCAAGGTCGGCATTATTCCTGGCAATATCGCGATACCCGGGCCGGTTGGCGTCGTCAGCAAATCAGGTACGCTTACGTACGAAGCCGTTGATGCTCTGACGCGCCTTGGCATTGGCCAGACGACCATCATCGGGATCGGTGGCGATCCAATTATCGGCACGAATTTCATTGATGTGCTGACGATGTTCCAGGAAGATCCTGAAACTGAAGCCATCGTGTTGCTCGGTGAGATCGGTGGCGATGCCGAGATCCAGGCCGCCAATTTTATTAAAGCCCACGTGACCAAACCTGTTGTCAGTTTCATCGCCGGTCAGACGGCCCCCGAAGGCAAACGCATGGGCCACGCCGGGGCCATTATTAGCGGCGGTGAGGGAACGGCCCAGGAGAAGATCAAAGCGCTTGAAGCCGTCGGCGTCACTGTTGCCCGCCAACCCACCGATATCGCTCAGTTGATCAAAGAGGCAATGGACGCACGTGCCGTGAGTTAAGCATCGTCACCCTGCCAGCCAAGCTGGCAGGGTGACGACGTTGATGGTCCTCTGATGCAAAACCCCGCCGGGAGGCTCGCCCATGTCACCAATTGCCCTCAACCAGCGCCATCTTGAAACCTTGAGCCAGTTGCTGATTGCTGGCGGCCATCAAGGTGTCTCTGAGTTGCTTGCTTCGTCGCTTGAACGGCTCATCGCCTTCTGGCCAGCACAGGCCGGCGCATTGCTGTATGCCAATCCGTATGGCGATCTCCTCAAGCTTGAGCACGGCCCACTGAATGACGAGGCGCGGACGCTGATCGATCAGGCACGCCACGGCTTTGGGCGCCGCGAAGAGGGAAGTGAGCCGATCGTGGGCAGTTATTCCCTCGATGATGGGCATGATCTAATCGAGTTGCCGCTGCGCAGCGGCGGGCAAGGGGTTGGCCTGTTGCATCTAGTGGTTGATCAGCAATCGGCACTCGATAGCGCGACCGGTGGTTCTTCCCTCGACGAAGAATTGCTCGTGCTGCTCGTGCGTGCCATTGGCGGTGAGGCCGATAAGATTGCGATGTTGCGCCGCGCCGAGCGTGACCTGCGCGAGTTGAATCTGCTCTACGAAATTGGACAGTCACTCGCCGTGAATCTCGACCTCAATAGCCTGTTGAATGACATCAAACTCCGCGCCCCCAAAGTGGTCGGGGCCGAGCGCTGTTCGATCTTTATGCTTGATGAAGAGCGCAATGAACTGGTGCTCGATCTGCCAGGTGAAGCAAAGCAGTACCGGATGCCTGCCGATAAAGGCATCGTCGGCTGGGTAACCACCCACGGGGTTGGACAGGTTGTGAATGACGTTGAGCAGGATACCCGTTGGTATGATGCGATTGGGCGCGAAGCTGAGTTCATTACCCGTTCGATCCTCTGTGTGCCGATGCGCCTCAAAGACCGCACCATTGGGGCAATGCAACTGCTCAATACGATTGATGGCCGCCCCTTTACCGACCAGGATATGCAACTCTTGACCACGCTCGCCGCCCAGGCCGCTATCGCGATTGAAAATGCCCGCCTCTACCAGAGTCTCAAGCAAGAGCATGAACGCATCCTGACCAAAGAAGCCGATGTGCGCCACGCGATTGCCCGTGATCTCCACGATGGCCCGACGCAAAGCATTGCCGCCATTGCAATGAATATCGAGTTTATCAAAAAGCTCTTCAAGGCGATGCCCGAGCGCCTCCCCGATGAACTCGATACGCTGGCGGAACTGGTCAATAAGACGACCCACGATATTCGGACGCTGCTCTTTGAGTTGCGGCCCCTTGGCCTTGAAACGCAAGGCCTCGTCAAGACCCTTGAACAATATGTTGAGCGCTGGCGCGATCCCTCTGGCGCCGAGACCCGCCTGCGCCTCGAAGCACCGTCCAATATGCCACGGCTGCCTGCCGAACGTGAAGCGGCTGCCTTCATTATTATTCAAGAAGCGACCACCAATGCCCGCAAACACGCCCATAGCGACATTATTACGATCTATTTGTACATGGAAGAAGACACGTTTGTTGCCAGTGTCCGTGACCGTGGGCGTGGGTTCAATGTTGCGTCCGTCGAAAACAGCTACAATATCCGCGGGAGTCTCGGTCTGCTCAATATGAAAGAACGAGCACGCCTGATCGGGGCCGACCTCCGCATTCGTTCCGAATTGACCAGAGGGACGACGGTTGAATTGCGGATTCCGCTCTCGTGACGGCTCTCAGCCAGTGCGTTTTCTCCGCCTTCTCATCTAGCCGCAATACCTTGCAAAGAAGGCGGTTGTTTTGACGCAAAGGCGCAAAGGCGCAACGTTTTTCGCGTACGTGAGCGAACCCTTCGCGCCTTCGCGTGAGGTTCTTTGAAAAGGATTGCCTCTAGCCGATGGGTACCTGGCAAGCTGCGGACAAGCGCATGCCACGAACGAGGTGGACATAGTGCAAGGAGCACGGATGAACGAGGTGTTGCCCGATAAACTGAGCTACCTTCGTGATATCGATATTTTTCGCGATCTTGCGCCTGATGAGGTCGAATTGCTCGGCAAACGTGCACCGATGCAACAGGTAGCCAGTGGCACCGTCTTTTTCTCACCAGAAGAGGCCCCTGAGGTGCTTTTTATCCTCAAAGAGGGCCGCGTACGCCTCTATCGCCTCTCGGCTGATGGCAAAGCCCTGACAACGGCCGTGCTTGACGCAGGGACGATTTTTGGCGAAATGGCTCTGCTTGGGCAGCGCCTTCACCAGAGTTATGCCGAGGCCATGGGGCCGTGTTTGCTCTGTTTGATGAGCCGCGAAGATGTTAAAAGCATGCTGCTGAGTGATCCACGCATCGCCGCCCGCATTGCCGAGATCCTGGGCCAACGGTTGATCACGGCCGAACAGCGTCTCTCGGATTTTGCGTTCAAGAGCCTGCCCCAGCGTATAGCCGGGTTGCTGCTCGAACTCGCTCGCCCCCCCAAACCACGGTTCTTTCGCCAGGTCGGCGGCCCACCCGAGGTACGTTTTACCCACGAAGCCCTCGGTGAAATGAGCGGCACATATCGCGAGACGGCCACAAAAATTTTGAACGAATTCCGCTCAATGGGTTTAATCGAACTCAAACGTGGGTGTGTCATCCTCCTTGATGAGGAAGGGTTACGTGAACTGAGTGAGCGGGCCCCTACCCCGCCATGACCTCCAGCACACCCATGATCTTGTCGCTCCAGTCGTTATTGAGGCGGCGCCGGTCGAGGCGAACAAATTGAGGGCCAATTTTGACGCCGGGGTCGCGGCCATAGCGCCGCCGGAGGCGTTCGCGAGCCGTTGGTTCAAGGATCGGGAGGCGGATAATGAATTCGTCGCCACTGGTGATCACTGAGCTCACCCCGGCCTGCAACGCCAGGGCTTTGATCTGCAGCCAGGTGAGCAGATGCAAGGCCGGACGCGGGGGCTCACCAAAACGATCCTGCAACTCGGTGCGCAGTTCTTTGACATCGGCAAGCGTTTGCGCCGCGACCATGCGCTGATAGACGCCCAGGCGTACCTGGTCGTCGGCGATGTAGTCGGTAGGAAGATACGCGGTCAGCGGCAAATCAAGGGTGACAAGCGGCGCAACGAGGATCTTCTCGCTGATGACGAGTTTGCTGACGGCATCAGCCATCCGCGCCCGGTCACGTTCAGCAGAGGCGGCTGGTGTGTCGGGTTGGTCAGGCGCAAGCGGCGGCTGGGGCTGATCAACGCTCGCCTTGAGTTGTTTGACCGCCTGTTCGAGCAGCCGCGAATAGAGGTCAAAGCCGACGGCGGCAATGTGTCCGCTCTGTTCGGCGCCAAGGAGATTGCCCGCCCCCCGGATTTCGAGGTCACGCATGGCGACCCGAAAGCCCGCCCCGAGTTCGTTCGCCTCCTGGATTGCTTCGAGCCGCGCCTGCGCCTCGGCGGTCATCGGTTTGTCCTGTTTGTAGAGCAAGTAGGCATAGGCACGATTGGCACTGCGCCCGACCCGCCCGCGCAACTGGTAGAGCTGGGCTAACCCGTAGTTGGTCGCATCGTCAATAATGATCGTGTTGGCATTCGGCACATCCAGCCCGCTCTCGATAATCGTGGTACAAACAAGCACGTCATGGCGGCCTTCGAAAAAATCGAGCATCACCCGCTCGAGTTCACGCTCTTGCAGTTGCCCGTGTCCCACCCCGATCCGCACCTCGGGCACAAGATAGCGGATCCGGTTGGCCACATGGTAGATGCTATGCACCCGATTATGCACAAAATAGATCTGTCCTTCACGCTCTACTTCACGTAAAATCGCCTCGCGAATCAGCGCTTCATCGTATGGCAAGACATAGGTCTTGATCGGCACCCGTTCTTCGGGTGGCGTATCAATCACACTCAGATCGCGGATGCCTGCCATCGCCATATGGAGTGTGCGCGGAATCGGGGTCGCCGTAAGGGTCAGCACATCAACCTGGGCGCGCAACTGTTTGAGGCGCTCTTTGTGCCGCACGCCAAAGCGCTGTTCTTCATCAACCACCACCAAGCCGAGATCTTTGAAAGAGACATCTTTGGAGAGCAGGCGGTGCGTGCCAATGACAACATCGACCTGACCACGCGCGAGGGCCTGAACAATTTGATCCTGGGCTTTGGGCGAACGAAAGCGCGAGAGCATCTCGACCATGACAGGAAAGGCCGCCATCCGGCGCGTGAAGGTATCAAAGTGCTGCTGGGCAAGCACCGTCGTCGGCACCAGCACAGCGACCTGCTTGCCGTCCTGGATCGCCTTGAACGCCGCACGCAGCGCAACCTCGGTCTTGCCAAAACCAACATCGCCGCAGATCAAGCGATCCATCGGCACCGACTGCTCCATATCGGCTTTGACATCGCTAATTGCCTGCAACTGGTCATCAGTCTCAAGAAAGGGAAACGCGGCCTCGAGCTCGTGTTGCCATTCGTTATCGGGGCTAAAGTGGTGCCCCTGGCTCAGGCGGCGTTTGGCATAGAGGTTGAGCAGATCCTGGGCAAGATCCTGGACAGCAGCACGAGCCTTGCGCTTCGCCCGCTCCCAATCCTGCGTCCCGAGGCGGGTGAGGGTTGGTGTGCCATCGCCGGCCCCGACATAACGGGTCACGCGATCCACCTGGTCAACCGGCACATAGATCTTGTCGCCTGCGGCATAGCGCAGCACCAGATATTCACGCTCGATCTCACCGACGGTACGCCTGATCAAGCCATCATAGAGAGCAATACCGTGCTCGATGTGTACCACATAATCGCCGGTCTTCAGCCCGCGCACAAAAGCGGCCCGCTCATCGACACCACGCAGCGACTTGCGCCGCTCGCTCAACGGGCGCCGCTGCCGTACGCCAAAGATCTCGGCATCGGTATAGAGCGTCAGATTCACCTCGTTGAGCCGCCAGCCGGCCTCAAGTGCGCCGTGGATCACCTGAAACCCCGAAGACGGCAAGCGTTCTTCGACCAGTTCATACAACCGGGCCGCCTGTCCCGTCACGGCAACCACGCGCTCACCGCGTTGCAACCTGGCGACAAGATCATCAACCAGACGGCGGAACTGGCCCCCAAAGAGCTCGGCAGGCTGAAAGAGCGGCGGGGCAAGGGAAGGTGTTACCGAACCAGGCGCATCCGCATCATTATTGCTCAGATCGACCAGCGTCAGGCCGGGCCAGGTCGGCGGGATGCTCACAGCCGCCGGCAGCGCCTCGCCCGGCTCATCGGGCAAGGCAAGCTCGGCAGGAAAGAGCTCGTGCCAGAGCAGATAGGGGCGCGGAAAGGCGCTCGGCAATTCAGCGGCCTCTAGCAGTCGGGCACGCTGATTTTCGGCATGTTCATGGAGATCAAGCGCGTGGCGGCGGAGAAACTGTGCTTCAGAAAAGAGCACCGCGCTGCCTACGGGCAGATGAGCCAGCAACGACCCCGACACTTCATGCTCAAACTGACGAAAAAAGGGCGCAAAAAACGCCCGTCCCTCAAAGCGGTCGCCATGCTCCAACCGCTCAAGGGCGGCTTCCCACTCAAGCCGGGACTCTCGGCGCAACTGATCAAGCGTCAGCGCCCTGATCCGGGTCAGGGCCTCATCGCGCCGCCAGAGCGGGATCTCGTGGGGAGGACCAAGGAGCACACTGGTAACCCGGGCGGTACTGCGCTGAGTTGCGACTTCAAAACGACGGAGATTATCAATTTCATCGCCAAAGAACTCGATCCGCAACGGATATTCATCAGCGGGAGGCCAGACATCCACCAGATCGCCGCGGCGTGTCACCTCGCCCGGCTCTTCGACCGTCGGCGCGTGGCGATAGCCAAGACGGATCAGGCGATGAAGCAGTTCATCCTGATTGATCTGTTGACCACGCTGCAGGGCAAGCATCGCCCGTGCCAACTCAGTCGGGGTAAGGGTTGGCTGAAGCAGCGCCTTGACCGGGGCCACGATTACCAATGGCGCGGTCGGCTGCGACGCATCAAAGGCCGCCAGGCGCTGGATCACACGCAGGCGCCCAGCAATCACCGGGGCACCGGGCGACATATGTTCATAGGGCAACGCATCGCTTGCCGGATAGAGGAGCACCGCCTCGGGGCCAAGCCATTGACGAAGATCTTCGGCGGCACGCAAGGCCAGGTCGGCACTCGACAGCAGATACAACAAAGGAGCGCGCTGCACGCATGCGAGCGCCGCAACAATGGGAGTACGCCCGGCGGACGGTAACGGGGCAACCCGCACCTGCGCAGGACGATCTTGCAAGCACGTAGCCAGTCCCTCAAATGAGGGCAAACCCACCAACTCGCGCCTGAGCTCAGCAAGACTCACCATAGAAAATGACCGCATCCTGTTCAGAACAATGCGGTCAGTATAGCACATTGATCTCTATATAATAACCATTAGCCAGAGCACCGAACATGCTTGAGGTTATTGCCATTCTATGCGATACTATCGCGAGAGAAAGCAACAACGTGCGCCAGCATAGAAATCCACCCCTATGAAACACACCCTCCACCGGATCATCCTCGTGCTCTTTGTTTTGGGTATCGCCCTCGTTGCCTCAACAACCACGGTGCCAGCGGCATCAACGGTATCGGACAGTGGTACGTCAAACCCGCTCACCGACCGGGTCATCGTGCGGGTGCGCGACGAGGCCGGGGTGCAGGCCCAGCTTGCCGCCGATCCCACGACCTTCGCTGATGCCTTGGGCACACGCGTGCAGGCGAGCCTGACCTATGTGCGGCCCTTCGATGCCACCACCCACATCTTGGCGGTGACCGGGGTCACGACACAGGCCAGTTTCGATCGCCTGCTCCAACGCCTTGCCCAGGATGCACAGGTCGAAGCAGTCGCCCCTGACACACGGATCTTTGCGCAGATCGAGCCACAGGATCCGGGATATCAACGGTATGGCTGGTCATTCAAACCAGTGACCCCTGACAATTACGGGGCTAACCTGCCACCCGCGTGGACAGTCACGACCGGTAGTCCCAATATTGTGATTGGCATTATTGACACGGGCATCCTGCTCAACCACGAAGATCTGGCAGGGCGCCAGATCTCAGGCAATCCTGGCTATGATGTGATTGACGATACTGCTGTCGCAGGCGACGGCACTGGACGTGATGCCGATCCGAGTGATCCGGGTGACTATGTGACCGAAGCCGAGGCAGCCTCGGGGCCACTCGAAGGCTGTGATGTGGTCAATAGTAGCTGGCACGGCTCGCATGTTGCGGGAACCATCGGAGCCCAGGCCAACAATGATCGTGGCCCCGCCGGGGTCAACTGGGTCTCGCCGATGCTGCATGTGCGCACGCTCGGCAAGTGCGGCGGCTATATCTCTGATGTCCTTGATGGACTCTTGTGGGCCGCCGGCGAACCCGTCGTCGGCCTCCCGTTGAACCCCAACCCAGTTCAGGTGGCCAATATGAGTCTGGGTGGCGGCGGAACGTGCAGCAGCTTTATCCAGGACATTATTAATCGGGTGGTGCAGCGCGGCGTCGTGGTTGTCGTCGCGGCAGGCAACCAAAATAGAAACGTCAGCGAGACGATTCCCGCCAATTGCAACGGGGTCATCAGCGTCGCCGCTACGGCCCAGTCAGGCGACCGGGCAAGTTATAGCAATTATGGCAATCTGATCACGCTGGCAGCACCCGGGGGCGACCGAAACTATGACAATGCGATCTACTCGACGATCAACAGTGGTCTGCGCGGCCCCGAAGCCGATGCGTACGGTTTTTACCAGGGCACGAGTATGGCGGCCCCGCACGTCGCGGGCATTGTCAGCCTGATGCTCTCGCTCAACCCGTTGTTGACCCCTGCCGAGGTGAGGGCGATCCTTGAAGCAACCGTCACGCCCTTTCCCGCTGGCAGCACATGTATCGGGAAGTGCGGGGCAGGCATCATCAATGCTGGTCAGGCCGTCGAAGCGGTCGCCCGCCAGGTGCGACGGGTCAGTTTTACCACCGAACAGAGTAGTACCCGTGAAGGCTCAAGCGTGACCGTGACGCTCAGGCTCAACCTGCCTGCCGCCGAACCGGTCATCATTCCGCTGACCATCGGAGGCGAGGCACAGCCTGACGATTACACCCTGAACCCACCACAGGCACTCTTCCCGGCGGGCGCGACCGAAACACAGATTGTGGTCGCGGCACGCACTGACACCCTCCAGGAACCTTCCGAGACGCTGATCCTAGGCTTGCAAAGCACCGCACAGGCAACCCCGAGTGCGCCGATGCAGCATACGGTAACGATTGAAGATGTGCCGGTAGAGCCAGCGATCACCGTGACACCTGCGAGTCTTGCCTTTGGAGATCACCAGGTTGATACGACGAGCGCCTTGCAACGGATCGAGATCCAGAATAGCGGCAGTGCCACCCTCGTTTTGCAGAGCCTCGAGGTGAGCGGGGCGTTTCAACGGGAAGGCGGCGATTGCCCCGAGCTCTTCCCAGCCGATCTGGCCGAGGGTTCGAGTTGCAGTGTTGACCTGGTCTTCAGCCCGACGCGGATCGGGCTCCACACGGGGCGTCTTACCGTGAGCAGTAACGCCACGGATCGCCCCACATCCATCGCATTGAGCGGGCGCGGTGCTGTTCCAGCGCTGGGCTACACGCCGACGTGGGTACATATTGGGGAGGCTTTTGTGCCGCAACTGGTGACGATCACCAACCCTGGACGGGCACCGCTGGTCATCAACAGCCTGACGATCAGCGACACCTTCGCCCGTCTTGATGGGAGTTGTGCGACAACCTGGCCGGCCACGCTTGCTCCAGGCGCACACTGTACCCTCCAGATCACGCCCGTTGTGACCAGTGCAACCAGTTATAGCGGCACGCTAAGCATCGCCAGTAACGTGCCAGGTGGCCCGTATGTGATCGATCTCAGTGGTGGCGAGCTGATCAGCCCGACACACACAGCGCTCATCAGCACAACGGCGCTCAGCATCACCGACACAATGGTGACGATGGAAGCCACATTGCAACGCACCGCGGCCATCACCGAAGCGTTGAGCGTCGCCTACCGGGTCACTGGTGAACGACCTGACGGCCAGGGCAACCTTGTGCTGGCACGAGCAATGGTCACGTTTGCGCCCGAGGCAACCGAGGCAACCCTACGGCTCACCTTCGACCGTTTCAGCCTCTATGGGGTACGCACCTTGCTGCTGGAACTTGGCGAACCAGCGCTGGAAAGAGATGCCGGTACACGCGCCCAGCTTGCGCTGCCGCTCGAGGAGGCCTTTGTTTTCTTGCCGTTGATTAGGTAGGGGCTAGCATCAATACCTTGCAAAGAAGGCGGTTGTTTTGACGCAAAGGCGCAAAGGCGCAACGTTTTTCGCGTCGGTGAGCGAACCCTTCGCGCCTTCGCGTGAGCTTCTTTGAACTGGCACCCTTTTCAGCCAGCCTCTGAGCTCCGCGAAGCATCTCGGGCGTTGGGACGCCCGAGATGCTTCGCGGAGCCCAGCATGGCAAAGGTCGCGTGGGACGCCGAACGACGCCCAGGCTACCCCGCTGGCGCGGCCCGTTGAAAGACCAGCCGAAGACCTCCAGGCATGGTATACTTGACCAACACACGACCAGGAGGAAGCCCATGCCACGGCGATTCAATGTTGCCGGGCCGTGCAAGCCCGAACTGCACTACATGCTGCCCGCGGCGGCGCGCGTCCCGCTGGCACGCCGCCTGGTGGCCGATTTCAACTACTTCGTCATTCACGCCCCGCGTCAGACCGGCAAGACCACCTCGATGATCGCGCTGGCCCAGGAGTTGACCGCATCACCGCGTCGTCAACGGCAACGGATTGCTCGACCGCGAGTACGCCATCGGCACACGGCGCATGGACCTCTGCCTGCGCTACGGCGGCCCGCAACCCGTCACGATGGGCATGGAACTCAAGGTCTGGCGTGACGGCGAGGCCGACCCACGCGACGAAGGGCTGGCCCAACTCGACCCGTACCTAGCCGGGCTGGGCCTCGAACGCGGCTGGCTGGTCATCTTCGACCGCCGCAGCGGCCAACCACCCATCGCCCAGCGCACCACGGTGCAGGCGGCCACCTCGCCGCAGGGACGCACGATCGCCGTCATCCGGGCATAAGTAGCGTGTAACATAACTTGAAGAGATTATGGTAGAGGGATAACACAGGTAGGTGGAACTAACCTTGCCCTCCTTCATGGTACCCGAGGAAACTGGGCGTGCCCATTTGTCTCGCGATCTTCGATCAGCGGAATGCCGCTATCTTCGAGCGTATAGCCGTAGCGATCAGTGACCCGCAGCGTATACGGCCCCGGCCCCATATTGAAGCCAACAAAATAGTTGTAATCCTGGCGCAATAGCGGCTGCCACTGCCCCTGCGCATCACGATAGGCCAGACTCACAATAGGATTGCGATGATGGCGCACCTGGATCACCGTCCACCACTGATTGCTACCGGGCTTGATATGGTAGGCAAGCGGACGGTCGAGTTCAGGACTCACCACATGCCAGGTAATTGGCACAAGGCCTTTTTCAAGCGGGGCAATGCGGGCAAAGGCTTCACGACTCAGATCGAGGTGCCCACTAGTACAGATGGCATCGGGGCACTTATCAACAATGCGCACGATCACGCTGCCCAATTCACCCGTCACTTCGACATACGCGCCACAGTAGATTGCAGCGGGGCCACCAGCCGGGTCAGCATTGCCATAATCCTCATGACTAATCGCGGCCACCATCAAATCTTGGGGTGACGGCCCAAACATGCAATTGCCATCGCCAGTCGCATCGTAGTAGGTCGCACGCCCGGTACGCAGGTCAGCAGGGAGACTGGCAGGTTGGATGAGGAGCGGCAGGTAGGCCCGAAAGGGAGGCTGAGCCAGCAGGGGCACCACGAGCAGCCCGCACAACCCAAGCAGCCCGCACAGCCCAAGCAGCACACAACACCTGCGCATCTCAAGCCTGCCAGGTTGCCTGAGGAATGGCCTGGGGGGAGGTAAAAACCGGCACAGGCGCACCGAGGGTCAAACCTTCCGGGGTAAGGGGAGCGAGATAGGCATAGATCTCCACGCCTGACGTGATGGCCGTACGCAGGGTACGGGCAAAGGCTGGATCGACCTCATCATCGGGAACCAGCGCTTCGGCGGCGTGGCGCTGAATAATAAAGAGCGCAGCGCAGCGCTGACCACTCCGCGCAATCTGCGCGAGCGCTTCGAACTGCACGCGACCACGTTCGGTGGGTACATCAGGAAACCGAGCGAGCCCGCTGCTCACCCTAGTCACCGATTTCACCTCAAGCAAACAGGTATGGAGACCCTCACCGAGGCGAAAATCAAAGCGATGCGCACCAATGGTGACATCGCGTTGCATCCGTAGATAGCGCACAAACTGCGGGAAAGACCCGGCAGCGAGCCCGGCAACCACCAGGCGATGGGGCAACTGGGTGTCAAGTGACACCACCTCATCGCCATGGTAGACACCGACCACCTGAAAGGACGTCTTGCGACCAACTTCGTCGCGAGGTGCCAGCAGCAAGCGAACCCCAGGGTTAAGGAGATCGATCAGCCGTCCACGATCAGCCATATGAGCACGGATCGTACGCCCATTGAGACGTACCTCAACGATGAACTGATTTGGTCGACTTACAAACGTCGCCTCAGTAATCGGCCCGGTCGTCGTCAGTGGAACACGGACAGGCATAGCAACCTCGCACCGTTGATGTCATTGCCGCCACGTCAACGCCGGTCGTCGTCAGTGGAACACGGACAGGCATAGCAACCCCAGGTAAAAGGGGACGGGCCGCAACCCAGACAGCGGCGGCACGCCAATTCCGTGTGGATTATAACACAATCAACCGATGACTACCGGGTTTTGCGTTTGCGCTCACGACGTGCGTCACGGCGGCCAGTCGTCGCAACCGGGCGCGGTTCAGCAGGAGCGGCACCCACCCCACCCGAGAGCGCACGGGACGAGCCCGTCTTGCCGGGCTTGACCCCAGCCAGCCGGGCTTCGCGGATCAGGTTAGGCAACACATTGCGCACATAATAAACGACATAGCCTGCGGCACCAAGTTGGATCAGAAACAGAAGCCATGACCAGATCCGCATATTCATCGTCGGAACATTAAGGAGCCGCAGCACCACCAGGAGCGTCCCAAGCCCACCCAGCACCATCAACCCGAGGCCCAACCGGTGAAGAAAAGTCTGACGAACGGGATGCCGTTCGATATACATAAAGCGCAAATAGGCACCGGCCCCAACGCCTAGCAATTGTCCGAGAAAAAAGAGCCAGCCAAGCGTACCAAACTCAGGAGCTGCCGTTGTAAAATAGTTGATAAACCCCATAATGCCTCCGCGCAAACAACCCTCAGAAAAGGGACTGAGCGATTATAGCAGTGACGCTTAGTCACGTCAATGTGATTCTGTAAGATGCCATCGCTCTAGCGCCACTCTCATCAAAGATAGACAGAAAGGCAAAAGATGGTTAAAATAGATCTAGCATCTACGCCAACACTCTGCAAGATCCTGGGTTGCAGCAGCAAGGGATACCATGACCTTGTCTTCGCCTGATGAGTTGACGTTTATCGAACGTTGCCAGGGCTATCTGGAGCGATTAGTTCAGGCTGTCGATCTGGCCGAGCTTGACCAATATAGCGCTGGCATCTTTCAGGCTCTGCTCCCTGAGCATCGATCTACCGTGGTGTGGGATGAGGAGCACCAAGCGACCGTGCCCCTGACCCACGCGGTCAGCAGCTTGAGCCAGCACCATGTTGTCACTGACCCTGAGCATGATCGGGTGGTGTTTGCGTTGCGTGCCACGGGCCATCTCCTCGGCTATGTCACCATTACACCAGGGAACCTTACCGCCGCGCAGGTCACCGGGATCAAACTGGTAACGTCGGTGATGGCCCTGGCCTACTATACGCTGAACCATCCGGTGCCCAGCGCCCTCGAGCAACGCAAAGCCCGGTTGCGCCCCGATCTCGAACGGCTGCGTGATGCCGTGACGATGGAGCCATTGCTGCATGATCTGTGCGCGCTGCTCCGCTCGGTCTTACCTTTCCGAGTCATCGCATGTCTGCTGCGCTACCGCAATAGTGTCTGGCTCGAGATGAGCTATATTAATAGTGGTGATATAGCCGAGGTGCCACGCCTCTATTGGCGCCTAGATGCCGGACTGATCAGTGCGGTCATCACAAGCAAGCAGAGTCTCTATGCTGAAGATTATGTCACCGAGTGCGAACGGCGGGGGATCGCACCCCTGACGGCTAACAGCCCAACGCCGATCTTTGCCTGGATGGGGGCGCCGCTCTACTCGAACAAAGAGTTATTCGGGGCGATGATCACCTATAGCGATGTGCCCGATGTGCGTCTCAGTGCCGACGATCAGGCATTGTTTGCGTGGGTGGTCGCCGAGATGGCAGGCCCGATCCGCAGCGCCCAGCGCTACGAACGTGCTGCCGAAGAGGTGCGCCAGCGCGAGGCGCTGAATCGGATCGCACGCGCCATCAATTCGAGCCTCGATCCGGATGCCGTGCTCCGCCTTATTGTCGAGCGCGCCCCGATCCTGCTGCACGCCGAAGAGAGTTCGCTCTTGTTGCTCGATAAGCAGACCGGGGAACTGGTCTTTCGGTGCGTCGCCAATCCTTCGGGGCATCAACTGGTCGGCCAGCGGATTCCGCCAGGGCAGGGGATCGCCGGCCATGTGGCAACCACCGGCCAGGCTATCATCATCAATGACACCCGATCAGATGGGCGCTTTTATCGTGAATTTGACAGCGAAAACGGATTTACTACTCGATCAATTCTCGCTGTCTCACTGCGTGGAGTCGATGGGATCAAAGGGGTCATTGAGGTTCTGAACCGCCGTGACAATGCCCCTTTTACCGACTATGATCGTGGCCTGCTCGAAGCTCTGGCCGATCAGGCGGTGATCGCCCTCGAAAATGCCCGCCGGTTTGCCTCGGTCGATCAGGCCTTGACCGAGCGCTTGCACGAGCTCGACCGTTCCAATGCCCGCCTCTATACGATCCTGCGTGCCTCGAATGTGCTGCGCTCGGCGCGTCAACTCGAGTTGCTCTTGCCAGAACTTGCCACGCTCTTGAGCAAAAGCTCGGGCTTTGCAAGCACAGCGATCTTTCTAACCCGGCGCAATGATACCGGTCAGAGCTATCTCGTTCAGGTGGCCCGGTCAGGCGGCGGGCAAACAGTTGTGCCCGAACAGATTGCGCTGGAAGCCTTCGAGACGATGTTGTGCCCGGTGGTCGCACGTGGACGCATCACCTATCTGCTTGAAGGCAGACCAACATCTGCGCCCCCAGAAGATCCGGCACCCGAAGCTCATCCGCCCCAGATTCAGCGCTGGCAGGCGAACGACCGCATCTGGTGCAAGCTCTTTGATCATCAGGGAACCTTGCTCGGTGCCCTGGGTTTTGATGATCCCGAGGATGGGCTGCGTCCAGATACGGTTCAGGTACAGATCCTTGAGATCCTCACAAATCAGGTGGCGACGGCGATTGAAAATGCTGAACTCTATGCTGCCCAACAAGTCAATTTGAATCGGATGCTTGCACTCAATGGGCTGGGTCAGGCGATCAATACGAGCCTGCGCTCACCAGAACAGATCTATGCCTTTACGACCCACGGCATGCAAGAGTTGAGCGAAGCCCGCTGGGCCAGGGTTTTTTTGTTCCACGCAACGACCAACGAACTCCAAGCAAAGTTTCACACGGGCGCACAACCAGGGGATCAACAGCGTGTGCTGCACCTCGCCCAGCGTGCGATCGCGACCCGGCGCCCTCAAAAGCAGGCCCATAGCGAAGCCGAAGCACGCGAGGGCATTCTTGCGCTGCCCCTGCCTGGCACCCTCAAACCCGCCGGTGCCATCTGTATGGGCTATAGTCAAAGTGTGCCTGAAGCCGCCGAAATTGAGACTTTGATCCTCTTTGCCAGCCAGGCGGCGCGTGCGGTTGAACATCTCCACCTGCTTGACGTGATCCGTCAGGGTCGAGATCAACTCGCTTCGATTATGGCCTCGACCCGAGAGGGGATGCTGCTGATCGATCAACAGCAGCAGATCGCCGTTGCCAATGACTCGTTTCTGCACCTGGCTGGCACGACTTCGTGGTCGCCAGTGATCGAAACGCCAGAGGCGCTCGACGGGCTAACGCTCGACGCGTTGCTTGCGCTCTGGCAGCAGAATGTCGAGGCGCTGCCTGATGAATTTGAACGACTGGCCCAGGGTATGGCAGCCGTGGCACATGGTGATGAACCCGCAGCCTATGGCCAGTTGCATAACTGCATCCGTGGGGCACGCTTTCTCGAATGGTCGGTGTTGCGGGTTGCGACGAGCGAAAGCGTACGGTATCAAGCCTCGCCGGGCCAGATGATGTCGCCGTATGCCATCCTGGTGACAATACGCGATATTACCGCAGCCAAAGAGGCGGAAGAACTGCGCAGCGAATTGACCAATATGATGGTTCACGACCTGCGTAGCCCCCTGACGAGTATTATTACCTCGATCGATATGGTGCTGCGCGGGCGATTTCATGCTGGCAAACCAGCGATCCAGCACGAGATTCTTTCGATCTCGTATGATAGTGCGCAAAAATTGCTCGCGATGGTAACGCTGCTCCTTGATATTAGTCGCCTCGAAGATGGTAAAATGCCGCTGGAGTATGTGACCCTCGCGGTTGATGATCTCGTGCGGCGGGTGCTCGATCAAATGCACCTGATCGCCGAAACGAAAGAGATCAGGTTCCAAATCGAGCTCGACCCCGAGGCCCAAACACTTGTTGGTGATGATGAGTTAATCCAACGGGTCTTCCAGAATATCATTGATAATGCGCTCAAGTTCAGCCCGTCGCGGTCGCAGATCACCCTTGAGGCGCGGCGCATCAATGACGCACAGCTAAAGTCCGCAGTTCCTAACGATCAAGCACCGCAGATTGACCCGACTTCTGCGATTGAGTTTGCCATCCGCGATACCGGCACCGGGATCAAACTCGCCGATCAAGAGCGGATCTTTAGCCGGTTTGCCCAGGCGGGTACGCACCGTAAAACCGGAAGTGGCCTCGGGTTGGCCTTTTGCAAACTCGTGATCGAGGCCCACGGGGGTCGGATCTGGGTCGAGAGTAGCCCAGAGCAGGGCAGTACCTTCTTTTTCACGCTCCCCACAGCAGCCAGGTAAGACGATGATGCTGTTCCGTTGTTTGCTTGTGATGCTCGCCCTTGTGTTGGTGGCTGGCTGCGGTTCGCTGCCGGCCACTGCAGGCATGGCCGAGGTAGCCCTCCAACCAACCCTGCCGATGACTGCGGTGCCTCCAGTGGCAACAGAAGACACAGCAACGCCAGTACCTTCTCTGTCCCCCACCCCCGAACCGTCCCCCACCCCTGAACCGACAGCAACGCCACAACCGTCCCCCACCCCCGAACCGTCCCCCACCCCCGAACCGTCCCCCACTCCCGAACCGTCCCCCACCCCTGAACCAACGGCAACGCCACAACCGACGCCGCCCCCGCTTGCGGCCTCCGCCGGAGCCTCAACGACGCGTCCGGGACGGCTCGTCATTCCAGCGATCGGGCTTGATCGCGAACTCTTTCCGGTGGGTCTGGATCGAAATCGCGTACCCATCGTGCTTGACCACGAGATTGCCTGGTACCAGACCAGTGCAACACCCGGTCAGGGCGAGAATATCGTGCTCTGGGGGCATGTCTTGCGTTTCCGCGCAACGCCGCACATCCCGGCACCCTTCGCCCGCCTTCAAGAACTGAGCATCGGGTCACGGCTTACGCTGTATGGGCGTGACGGCAGCGGTTATGACTATACGGTCACGCGCCAGGTCTGGGCACGCCCCGAAGAAGTCCAGTACATGCTGCCCCAGGGACGCGAGCTAGTCACGATGATTTCGTGCATCGGCGAGAAGGTGATTGTGGATGGCAACGTCGAAATGACGCACCGCTTGATCACCATTGCGGAACCGGTGCGGTAAGCCCAAGACAGAGATTGAATCTGCCCATACCTGATTATACTGGAACAGCTTGCTAAGAGATCGCATCGCCGTCGCTCCTTCACCGAACATCGCCGAGGTCGCTCGTTTCATCTTCGAGTATACAGCGTTCAGGCACAATTGTGTGGGCGGACAGACGCGCCTTCGCGCCTTTGCGTCACACAAAACCGCGCTGGGACACATCGCGTTTGCCGCCTTCTGCACCCTCTGGTATGATGATGCGACCCGTACCGCCGCCTTCGAGCGCCTTCGAGCCGGTCGGAACGCATCCTGGACATGAGCGCACAGGATTGGCAAGGCGCTCATAACCGAGGGCCTGCGCCGTGTCCGCGACCTGAGGCCGCGGCTGGTTCCTATGCAGAAGCAGCCGGGGTGTTGGATCCCTCGCTGGGTTTCACCGGGTATGATTGATGTGTCTAAACCCTGGATCATCGCATGGTAGACGATCAAAAAGGTCATTGCGGGCGGTTTTTGCGACTACTCATTCTCCCTATCGTTTTGCTGCTCACCGCCTTTCAGCCCGTCGCCGCACGTGAAACTGGCGCCACCTTTGCCCCCGGTGCGCACCTCCGCTTTGAGCATCTCACTATTGATGACGGCCTTTCGCAAAACGCCGGTCTTGCCCTGCTGCAAGACCGCCAGGGCTACCTGTGGATTGGTACGCAAGACGGCCTGAACCGCTACAATGGCTACACCCTCACCCACTTCAAACATGATCCCGATGACCCGGCTAGCCTCAGCCACAACAGCATCATCGCGCTCTACGAGGATCGCGACGGCTTGCTGTGGATTGGCACCTGGGGCGGTGGCCTGAACCGCTTTGACCCGGCTACACAACAATTCACCCGCTACGCGCCCGACCCCGCCAACCCCACTAGCCTCGGCCACCCCATTGTCACCGACATTCTCCAGGATGCGCAGGGTGTTTACTGGGTCGCCACCCTCGGCGGATTGGAACGCTTCGACCCGGTCAGCGGCATCTTTACCCACTTCCGCCACAACCCTGATGACCCCGCCAGCCTGTCCAGCGACGCGCTCTCGGTCATCTTGCCAACTGCCGATGGCAAACTGTGGATCGGTACGGGCGCGTTCAACATCCCCGGCGCAGGGCTGAACCTGTTCGACCCGGCTACCGGCACAGCCCAACACCTGGAAAAAACCGGCGACTGCCTGGCCTCCCCCAACATCGCCGACCTCCTACTTGCCCCTGATGGTGGCGCGCTCTGGATTGCCTATGGCGGCTACGGTGTTGCGGGTGGCGGCCTTGACCATTATCACCCCCAAACCGCTGCTTGCGCTCACTTCGACAACAGCCAAACCTTTGGCACCCAGATTGCCGATAACAACTTCACCGACCTGGCCTTCGACCGTGACGGTACGCTTTGGGTAACCAGTTGGTCGGGCGGTCTCTGGCGCATGGCTCCCGATGGACAATTTACCGGCATTCATCACAACCCCGCCGACCCCGAAAGCCTTTCCAGCGACAACACCTTCACCGTTTGGCCCGACCGCTCTGGCGTCATCTGGGTTGGCACGCTCAGCGCCGGCATCAACAAACTCAACCTCGATACGCTGCAATTCCGCACCTACCGCCACGATGCCGCTAACCCCAAGAGCCTGCCCAGCAATCACATCAGCGCCCTTACCGAAACCAGCGACGGCATTATCTGGCTGGGCAGCATCGAAAACGGCCTCGTGCGCTTCGACCCGACTAGCGGCGAATTTACCCCGTACCGTTCCGACCCAGCCAACCCAAACAGCATTTCTGGCGATATCGTGCTCACCCTCTACGCCGATTCCGATGATACGCTCTGGGTCGGCACCTTCGGCAGCGGCCTGAACCGCTTCGACCCTCAAACTGGCCTGTTCACCCGTTACCAGAACGACCCCGCCGACCCCAACAGCCTGCTCGAAAACCAGGTTACCAATCTCATCCGTGACCGGGCCGGGCGGCTGTGGGTGAGCAATTTCGCCGGTCTTTCACGCCTCGACCCTGGCGCGACGGGCTTTGTCAACTATCCCATGCCCGCACCGCCGGTCTCTTTTGGCCTGGTGGGGGATGAACTGTGGGCTGGAACATGGGGCGGCGGCCTCTACCGCCTCGATCTTGCCGACCCCCGCAGCCTGGATCCCACCACAGCGACCTTCGCCACCCTGAAAAACGACCCCGCCAACCCCAACTCACTCAGCAATGATGGCGTCTGGACGATGCTCCAGACCCCTGATGGCATCGTCTGGCTGGGAACCCAGGCCGGCCTCAGCCGCTACGACCCCGAAACTGGTCAGTTCACAAGCTACACCGAGAAAAACGGCTTGCCCAACGCCTCGATAATGGGGCTTTTGCAGGATCCACAGGGCTTGCTCTGGTTGACCACCAATCATGGCGTGGTCAGGTTCGACGCCCAGACCGAGACGTTCCAGGTCTACGAGAAAAGCGACGGCTTGCAAGGCAACGAGTTCAACTCGAATGCCTATTTCCAGGCCCGCAACGGCGATTTTTACGTCGGCGGCGTCAACGGCTTCAGCGTATTTGACCCGCTCAATCTGCGTCAGAACGAACTCCCGCCCCCGGTAGTCGTTACCGACGTTTCGATTTTCAACATCCCCCAGGCGTTTGACCCTGCGCAAACGGTTCGCTTAAACTACGACCAGAACTTCATCTCATTTGAATTTGCCGCCCTCGATTTCCAGTCACCCTCCAAAAATCAGTATGCTTACATGTTGGAAGGCTTCGATAAAACATGGGTGCAGGCTGGCACGCGCAATTACGCCAGTTACACCAACCTACCCGGCGGCGACTACACCTTTCGCGTCCGCGCCGCTAACAAGGACAGCATCTGGAATGAAACCGGAACCTCTGTGCGGCTGACGGTCGCGCCACCTTTTTGGCAGACCTGGCCGTTCCAGTTGGGGCTATTCCTGGGCATGGTTTTGCTCGTTGCCGGTGGCTTCCAGTGGCGGGTACGGGCGGTGCGCGAACAAAACGCCCAATTGCAAAAGGTGCTCGAACAGCGCATTGCCGAACGAACCGAGGAACTGAATCTTGCCAACGAGCGCCTACGCGAGAAAGCTGCGCAGGATGCCGTGACTGCCGAGCGCACCCGCTTGGCGCGTGACCTGCACGATGCCGTTACCCAAACCCTCTTCTCTATCACCATAATCGCCGACGTACTGCCCGATATTTGGAACATGAATCCGAACGAGGGCAGACGCCGCCTAGAGGAGATGCGCCAACTCACGCGTGGTGCGCTGGCTGAAATGCGCACCCTGCTCGTCGAACTGCGCCCCAACGCTCTGGTGGAAGTGCCGCTGCCGACACTTTTACGCCAACTGACCGAAGCGATGATTGGCCGCTCACGCATAAACATCCAACTCAGCGTCGAAGGGGAACGCAAGTTACCGCCCGATGTGCAGGTTGGCCTGTATCGGCTCGTCCAGGAAGCCTTAAACAATGTCGTAAAGCACGCCAAAGCGAGCGAGGCCGTGGTCACCCTACGGCTGGGCGAAACCGTCCGTCTGACTGTGGCCGACAATGGTGTTGGCTTCGATCCATTGGCGGTCACTGCCGACCATCTCGGCCTGAAAATTATGCGCGAACGCGCCGAAGCGCTTGGCGTGCAGTTGCGTATTTACAGCGAACCCGGCGAAGGGACGCAGATTTCAGTCGTTAAGGAGATCGTATGACTGGCAAAATCCGCATCATGCTCGTCGATGACCATGCCGTTGTCCGCTCTGGCCTGGGCGCGTTTATGAGCGTCAACCCTGACCTGGAACTGGTCGGCGAGGCCGAAAACGGTGAACAGGCCGTCGCCCTGGTTGCAATGCTCAAGCCGGATGTTATCCTGATGGACTTGATGATGCCGGTCATGGATGGCGTGGCCGCGACTGCCGCGATCAAAAAGCAACATCCGGGGATCCAAATCATCGCCCTGACCAGCTTCCACGAGGACGAGTTGGTCCAGAACGTGCTCAAAGCCGGAGCGATCGGCTACCTGATGAAAAATGTGACCGCATGGGAATTGGCCGCTGCGATCAAAGCTGCCAAAGAGGGCAAAATGATCCTCTCGCCCGAAGCAGCTCAGGCCCTTGTCCATGCCAGCCAGCAAGCCCAGGAAACGGAAGTGCTCACCGAGCGCGAGCGCGAAGTGCTGAAATTGTTGGTCGAGGGCCTGAACAACGCCGAAATTGCCGAGCGGCTGGTGGTCAGCCTTTCCACGATCAAGTACCACATCAGCAACATCCTGATGAAACTGGGCGTGGATAACCGCGTCGCGGCCGTGACGATGGCGATCCAAAAAAAACTCGTTTAATCCTCTTCCTGTCCACCTGACCAGCGCCCAACTCCCCCGTCGGCGGGGGAGTTTTTGTTTCCATAGTCGTATCATGCTGAATATCCGCATGTCACACATCACCTAAAGGAGTTCAACCATTATGACATTAGGAAATCACAGTGGAATGGTGAAACTGTCGGCGAAATCGGCATGACTATAGCCACCGCCGCTGTGTTGGGTGTTCCCCTGGTTTTTATCAGCGGCGACCGGGCAGCTGTGCGCAAGGCGCAAGCCTTTGTCCCAGATCTTGAGACTGTGGTGACGAAAGAGCCGATCTTTACGCATGTGGCAAATGTTTTCGACCCCGTGCCGTTGCTCTCACTCGCCCCGAAAAAAGCCCGCTTTCTGATTCGCGCTGCGGCAAAGCGCGCCCTCCAACGCCTGCCCGAAATCTCCCAGCCTCCCCAGCCGCCCTTCAACCCACTGGAGAGGTAGTAATCTCAATGAGTACCGTCATTCTCAGCCCATTTCTCGGCCTGATCATCTCCTTTGGTGAGAAATATGGCTGGCGCGGTTTTCTGCAAACCGAATGAAACAATCCTGCTCGTGCTTTCGTGAGACATGTATGAAACTGACCCTGAGAAAATACCAATCCGACCATGATTACTGGAACATTCGTGCGCTCCTGCGCGAACTATTCCTGGCGAACGACCACCGCGAAATCAGTTGGCCACTCTACCGTTGGGATTACTGGCGCTGGCACGTCAACGAGAATATCCTCAAATTCGACCTTTCGGCTGCGATTTTTATCTGGGAGACCGCCGAGGGTCGGCTGGCAGCCGTGCTTCATCCCGATGGGGCTGGGGAAGCCTTTTTGCAAGTGCATCCTACATGTCGCTGCCCTGAACTTGAAGTGGCAATGCTTTCAGTGGCAGAAACGCAATTTGCCACCACGCAGGCCGATGGGCGGCAGCGTCTGGTCGTGTGGGCTCACGAGAACGACCAATTACGGCAGGATGTGCTGAAACGGCGCGGCTATGCCAGGGGCAACCATCCCGAATACCAGCGCCGCCGTGAAATGAGCCTACCGATTCCAGACGTTCCTACCCCCGCAGGCTATACCCTGCGCGCCCTGGGCGACCTGGACGAACTTCGGGCCCGCAGTTGGCTCTCGTGGAAGGTTTTCCACCCACATGAGCCGGATGAGAAATACGAAGGTTGGGCCTGGTACACCAACATCCAGCGCGCCCCGCTCTACCGCCGCGACTTGGATCTGGTGGCCGTCGCCCCCAATGGCGCGTTTGCCGCCTTCTGTACCCTTTGGTATGATGAGGCGACCCGCACCGCCGCCTTCGAGCCGGTCGGAACGCATCCTGAACATCAACGCACAGGCTTGGGCAAGGCACTTATGGCCGAGGGCCTGCGCCGCGTCCGCGACCTGGGGGCCACGCTCTGCACGGTTGGCTCCTATACAGACGCCGCCGGGGCGTTGTATGCATCGCTGGGTTTCATCGAGTATGATGTGTCTGAACCCTGGGTTAAAGCATGGTAGACGATCAAAAAGGTCATTGCGGACGGTTTTTGCGACTGCTCATTTAATTCAGAAAGGAAAAACATCATGAAATCAAAATCTATTTTCATCGTTTTGTTCGCTGTTTTGCTCTCGATGCTCCTGTTTGGCTGCGGCTCAAGCACAACCGAACTCACCGGCACCGACATGGATGCCGTGCTGGCTTTCAGCGAAGACAAAACCGATGCACTGCTGTCGGGTATGAACAATAACGATTATGCTGCCTTCGCGCAGGATTTCGATGTGGATATGCGCAAGGCCATGCCCCAGGCGCAGTTTGACGCCCTGAAAAAGGATCGCGATGCAAAACTGGGTCTCTACGTCTCACGCGAGGTCAGTAGTGTGGTGCTGTCTAACGAGTTTTATGCGGTGAACTACACTGCGAAATTCGAGAAGGATGACAATGTGGTAGTGCGTGTGGTATTCCATGTGGCCGAGCCACACCAAGTCAGCGGGTTGTGGTTCAATAAATAACACGCACTGTTGGGGCGGAATTCCCAAAACAGGTTCCCGTCTGGCAGCGGCTGGCCTGGGGCTGCTGGTCGCCTTTTTCTAGATCAAACCGGCCGGCCGCCACGACATCAACGCCCCCACCGTGCTGACCGAGCAATACTACGCCGTGCTGGAAGCCCCGCACAAGTAGATCGTCTGGTTCGAGTCTTCGGGGCATACCTCCTAGCCGCCCGCCAATCCAAACGACTCAGAGGCTGTCTGAAAGGTCGACGGTACAACCGCTACGAGTTGGGCGACCGCGTCAGCATGGCGACCGAACCCTGCCCCTGCGGCATCACCCTGCCAGTGGTGAATGTGGAGGGGCGCACCGATGAAATTTTGCGCTTCGTCGCTCCGGGCGGGCAGGTTGTCCCCGTCCTGCCGCTGGCGCTCTGGTCGGTGATCAAGGAGACGCCGGGCGTGCTGCGCTTCCAGGCCATCCAGACCGCGCCCGATCAACTCAAAATCCAGCTGGAGGCCAAGCACGCCGCCGAGGGCGCGCCAACCTGGGAACGGGGTTACGCCAACGCCTATTTTGCCAGCCAGGGCCTAGGAAATGTGGCGATCATTCGCACTCCCGAAGTGCCTATGCGCGACCCCAAGAGCGGCAACATTCCGCAACATCTGGAAAGAGAATTCCCTGTCCACCTGACCAGTCTCAAACTCCCCCCTGGGCGGGGGAGTTTTTGTTTGTCGTCCGCTACACTATGAGCACGAAGCTTTCAAGATTGATTGGAAATCACAGATGAACATGAAAGCCTGGTTTGCCCGTCATCCCATTTTCACCTACATCCTCCTGACGATGATCTGGTCCTTCGGCATCTGGTCATTGTTATTCCTGTACATCCAACCCGGCGGACTCATGCAAGCCCCACCCAGCGCCTTCATCTTCGTCATTCTGGGTGGGTTTGGGCCTTCACTCAGCGGCCTGTTCACCACTTGGCTGGTGTACGGACAAGCGGGGCTGCACGCTCTGTGGGCCAGGGCACGTATGGGGAAGGTGGGAGGTTGGTGGTTTGCCTTGCTGGTGATCCCTGCAGTGACGGCGCTCACGCCACTCGTACGCTGGCTGGCAGGCTACCCGGTGGATCTCGGCGCCATGGCAAACCTGCTCGGCCCTGGCATTGCCTTGGGACTCACCGCCGGGTTGATGGAAGAATGCGGCTGGCGCGGCTTTCTCCTGCCGCACCTGCTCAAACGCCACTCCCCACTTGTCGCCACCCTGTTGCTGGGCCTGGTCTGGGGTGGCTTGTGGCACGGCTATGCGGATTACTTCGCGCTTGGCGGCAGGGGCCTCGACTCGCTGATTTTGATTAGCCTGCTCGGCCCGATCTTGTTGACCGCCTGGTCCTTCATTATTACCTGGGTCTATGAACGAACCCAGGGCAGTTTGCTGATCGCCTACTTTATGCATGCCAGTCTTTCCTCCAGTGCGTTGATTTTCGGGCAAACCTATACCACCACCGCCGAAGAGATGACCTGGACGGCAATCAGCACCGGGTTGGCCGTGCTCGCGGCGGCTTTTATCTGGCTGTTTATCCGGCGTTCTGGCCCACAAGCATCTTGCTGACGTTCTTTGAAGGCAAGCTTTAGCTCGAGTACCTGTATGATGCATACCCAACACGACTCCTACGCCGCCGACTATGACGCTCAGGTGCGCGCCTACGATTGTTACATCGCCGACCTGGTATTTGGGCTGTGTTATGAATTCATCCGTCCCGGTCAAAACCTGCTCGATGTCGGAACAGGCAGTGGACTTTCGGCGCAGCCCTTTGCCAAAGCCGGGTTGCACGTCGCGGGCATGGATTTTTCCCCCGCCATGCTTGAAATTTGCCGGGCCAAGGGCTTTTTCGCCGCTTTGCAGCGGCACGACCTGACGACAACGCCCTGGCCTTATCCTGCGGCGCATGTTGATCACCTGATTGCTTGTGGCGTTTTCCACTTTATTGCTGAGTTAGAATTCATCCTCGCCGAGGCCGCGCGCCTGCTCAAACCAGGTGGCCTGTTTGCCTTTACCACGCGCTTGCCAACCGCCGACCTGCAAGGAAAACCATATACCCATCACCTGGCGGGAGATCTCGCGATTTTCTCGCATGCGCAACACGACATCGAAGACGTGCTCAAACACTCAGCACTGACGCGTCTGAAACGGCAAAAATGCTTCATTGGTGAGGATATTTTTCTGATCTGGGTCACGCAGAAATCATCGCAACTTCATTGACATGCACGCGTGTTCCTGGTGAACACAAACACGGTATTACCACCAACCCCAACGCAAAGCGAAAAACTGATGTACAAAAAGTTCTTCATCTTTCTTGGCCGCCTGCTGGCACTTTTGCTGGCGCTCGTTTTGTGCCTGCCCATCTTGCTGCTGCCGCAGGCTACCGCCGTTCCCGCCTGGGTCTGGGTTCCGCTCGCCGCAGGTAACCTGGGCTTGCTGTTCGCCTTTTTCTGGCTTAAACCAGTCGGGAAAGCGACCCTGGTCTCGCTGGCTGGCGTGTTCGTGGTTGGCGTGCTGGCTGTTGCCGCCTCGCAGGCCTTTGCGATGACCCCGCCCATCCTCGGTGCCGATGGTAAACCCTTGCCCGGCAGCATCGCCACGCTCGAAACCGTCACGCTCAATGGCAGCCAGCAGTGGCTTTCGATCCGTGGCAAAGACACGACCAAACCGGTGCTGCTGTTCCTGGCGGGCGGGCCTGGCGGCAGTCAATTGGCCGCCGCACGCTTCGCCCTGGGCGGGTTGGAAGACCACTTCGTTGTGGTCAACTGGGAGCAGCCTGGCGCGGGCAAGTCCTTCGATGCCGTAGACCGTGCCACCCTGACCCCAGAGCGCTACATCGAAGACGCGCACGCCCTGGTGGCGATCTTGAAGGAACGCTTCAGTCAGGAGAAAGTCTATGTACTGGGCGAATCGTGGGGCAGCGCACTGGGTATCTGGCTTGTCCAGCGTTACCCCGAGGATTTCCACGCCTTCATCGGCACCGGGCAAATGGTGGCTTTCCTCGAAAATGACCTGATGTGTTACGAATTCGCCTTGAACTGGGCGCGTGAACGCGGCGATACCGCCAAAGTGCAGACATTGATCCAACAAGGCCCACCGCCCTACTACGGCGCTGGCATGGCATGGAAAGAAGCCGCCTTTCTGGGCGATACCTTCACCTACATGAACCAGAATCCAGCCATTCGGGATAACGGCTTCAACACCTGGCGCGACCTGGCCGCCCCCGAATATGGCCTATACGACAAGGTCAGCTGGTTCCGCGGTGTGCTGCAAACCCTGGATGTGGTCTACCCCCAACTCTGGGAAGTGGATTTCCGCCAGCAGGCGACGAAACTGGAGGTTCCGGTCTACTTCCTGATTGGTCGCCACGACATCAACGCCCCAACGGTCTTCGTCGAACAGTATTACGCCGTGCTGGAAGCCCCGCACAAGGAGATCGTCTGGTTCGAGTCTTCGGGGCATACCCCCTGGGTGAGCGAATCGGCGCGTTTTGTGGACGTGATGGTGGAGACCGTGCTGGCGCAGACGCCGCAGCTGTAAAGGGATTATATGATATCACCTGTCATTCAAACCTCATCGCTCACACGGCACTTTGGCGAAATAAAAGCGGTTGATCAGCTAACGCTTGAGGTACAAGCTGGCGAAATCTTCGGCTTTCTCGGCCATAATGGCGCAGGCAAAACAACCACCGTGCGTTTGCTCAACGGCGTGATCGAAGCCACCAGCGGGGAGGCACGGGTGCTCGGGTTGAACCCACAGACTCAGGGTTCCGCGTTACGTGCCCGAACCGGTGTGCTCACTGAAACGCCCTCGCTCGATGAGCGTCTCACAGCCCGCGATAATTTGTCCATCTATGCCGATCTGTATAACTTCCCGCGCGCGGACGTTTCGGCGCGGGTACATTTTCTGCTCACAGAATTTGAACTAGCTGAGCGCGCCGATGAAAAAGTTGCCGGGTATAGCAAGGGGATGAAGCAGCGGCTCGCGCTTGCGCGTGCCCTGCTCCATAAGCCGGAAGTTCTCTTTCTCGATGAGCCAACGTCAGGTCTGGACCCGGTGGCGGCGCGACACGTCAATGACTTGGTGGAACATCTGGCCCGCCGCGAAGGTTGTACGGTCTTTCTGTGTACACATAACCTGGTCGAAGCTCAAAAGCTATGTGACCGCGTAGCAGTGATGGAACATGGACATCTGGTGGCATTGGGCACGCCTTCAGACCTCACCCGCCAATATGTCAAACGCCTCGATGTGGATCTTGAAGTTGATCCCACGCAAATAGAACTTGTCCTTCAGATCGTGCAGGGGCTGCCTCAATTGGTGAGCGGCCCCCCAAAACGGAAGAAAGATATGCTCACATTGACTCTCTCCGGGCGGAAAGCCATCCCTGAACTCTTACACATTCTTGTGCAGAAGGGATTGCACGTCTATCGCCTCGCGCCGCAGGAAGCCAATCTTGAAGAAGTGTATTTTGCATTGCATGGAAACACCCAATGAACACACGGGCCATTTTCGCCATCGCCCGCAAAGACTTGAAAGTTGCCATCCAAAACAAGGGCGTGGTCTTGCCGATCATTATTCTGCCTCTCGTTTTGTTCGTGATCCTGCCCTGGATCATGGTCTATGCTTCGTCGTTTACCGAAACGACCGGTGCCTCCAACGACATAGGTGAATTGCTGGCGCGTATGCCCGCAGGTCTGCTTCATGAATTGAGCGGGTTTACACCCAATCAACAATTGATCGTTTTTAGCCTGGTCTATATGCTGGCACCCATGTTCCTGATTATGCCGTTGATGGTTTCATCCGTGCTGGCGGCGGATAGCTTTGCCGGGGAGAAGGAACGCAAAACACTCGAAGCCTTGCTCTATACGCCAATCACTGATCGGGAACTGTTCGCCGCCAAACTGTTAGGCTCATGGACTACGGCGCTTGCCGTCACGGTGTTGAGTTTCATCGTCTATGCGGTGATGGTAAACGCCGCTGGCTGGCAAAGCATCGGGCGCATCTTCTTCCCGAATTGGATGTGGATCGCGCTGGTGGTGTGGGTCACACCTGCGGTTGCGGGGTTGGGACTTGTGGTGATGGTCTTTGCTTCTGCCCGTGCGCAAGGATTTCAGGATGCCTACCAAACGGGTGGGTTGGTGGTTTTGCCAGTGATCGCTCTCATGATTGGGCAGGTTTCCGGTGTGATGTACTTCAGCCTCAGCGTTGTCATGATCGTGGGGTTGGCGATCTGGTTGATCGATGCGGTTCTGCTTTGGTTTGCCAGTAAAAGTTTCCGCCGCAGCCAATTGATGACAAAGTTCTGAATTGATCTTCGGCAGTGTCGTGTGCGCCCACTTCGACACCAAAATCAATACCCCCGGCGCCAGCGATAACGGCGGGGGCGCGGCGGCTCTGCTCGCGCTGGCCGAACGGCTCTCGAAATGGGAGGCAGGTGTCGACAGTGAACGAGCCATGACGGATTGCGTATGCCAGGCGTAACCCCAATACTTTTCAAAGAAGACCTCACAGGTCTGCTCGTCCGCATTGGGACGCCATCATCAAGACCGGTGAGGTCTCTTCTTGAATAAGAAATACGGTACGCGATGCTTCAAAACCTCATGCATCCAGACACCGCTGCGCGCGACACGCTCCTCCAGTGGCTTGTCGCCCAGATCGTCCACATTCCGGCAGCAGGCGTCACGCGGGTTGCTCTTGATGGGGTCGATGGAGCCGGCAAGACGATGTTCGCCGATGAGCTTGCGCCGCTGCTTGCGTCCGCTGGGCGACGCGTCATGCGGGCCTCAGTTGACTCGTTCCACCACCCCAGGATGGTGCGCTATCGGCTCGGGCACGCTTCACCCGAGGGCTTCTATCGCGATTCGTATGATTATGCGCAACTCCGCACCGTGCTGCTCGACCCGCTCAGTCCTGGCGGCCATGGCCGTTACCGTTCAGCCGTTTTCGACCATCGCGTAGACGCGCCGATCATCGTGGCAGAGGCCCAGGCCCTGCCCGGCGATATTCTCGTGTTCGACGGTATCTTCCTGCATCGCCCGGAACTCCGTGGTTACTGGGATTACTCGATCTTCTTGCATGTGAACGTAGAGGTCTCGGTGCAGCGTTGTGCCCAGCGAGATGGTGGATCGCCGGATCCACACGCCCCAGAGAATCGTCGCTATGTCGAAGGACAGCAGATCTATCTGCGCGAAGCCACACCGCACCAGCACGCGAGTGTGGTCATCAACCACAACGATGTCGCACAACCATGGGTGATGTGCTGCCGACTTCAGGCGGCTGAGCCGGAAGCCGACTGAAGTCGGCACTACCATAGACCCGATGGACGATTGCATATTCATGCGCAGCGCACGCCAGGCGTGCGACGCTTGCCGACAGAGGATCTGCTTGGCGATCTTCTCTGCAATACTTCGAGCCCGCATGCTTTCGGCGTGATTCGCCATCACTGATTGCAGGGCTACGCTGAAAATGGGGGAACCAAGTTCCCCCATTTTCAGCGTAGCCCTAGACTGATTGCTGCTCGGGATGGAAAAAGTTGAGTAAATCGGGTAGTATATTACATCGTGCGTATCTATACCTATGTGCGCGCAAAAGCCTGGGATGCTGGACAGCCAAGTATGAGCGCAGAGGATCTGCGCTGTGCCTTTGCCAAGCGCATGCGTGACGTGTTCGGCAGTATGGATATGGGTCGGCTGGTGCTTGATGCCGAGCCGGTGAAGGAGTAGGCGATGCAACAGGCAATACGGGCAACAACCATTGTTCGCCCAGATGGCACGCTCGCGCTCAGCGCGCCGCAGCTTGTGCCAGGTGAAGTGGTCGAGGTGATCATTCTCTTCCCTGAACACCCGGATAGCCTGCGTCGCTCTGCGGTCGATATTCTGCGTGATGCACCCGGCCAGCGCGCCTTTGCCACCGCCGAGGACGTGACGACCTACCTGAGTGAGGAGCGTGACGCTTGGGAGCGCTGAGCCTTCCCTCCGGCGGCCTGGTCTATCTGGATACCGACGCAGTGATTTACAGCGTCGTGACGAATGACCCTGGCTACCGCCGGATTGCTGCGCTACCGTTGGTGATACTCAATGATCTCTTCGATGACGCAGCGACGCCAGCGCCTGAGAGGGGTGTGTGATGGCGATGGCTGTGCTCAAGGAGCGGTTTGTGGAGCCGGAGCGCGCACCGGCGTTTGAGCTACGAGTGCTGCCGCGTGGCGCAGCGAGCGACAGCGGGCCGCGCTACCGCCTGGTGAAGAGGAAAGGTGACTTCCCGCTCGTGAAGAAGACAATGCTGCGCGGACGTACAGATCAATACCCTACGCTTCAATGGTTACGCTTTCCTCGCGCCCCGTATCACGATCGCGGTACGAAAAGGCGGTCAGCGGGAATTCCTGGGGGCTTATCTTGTGAAGCTGGACGCGTACACGCAGCCGTAATTCAATCGCCATACGCAGCATAAGGCGCGCATCATCTTGTTCCATCTCTCCAGAGGGAAAGAGGAGCTTGGTTAAGCCTGAGAAGGTGCGATTGATGCTGCGTCGGTCACGGGCGCTCCATTGTCCTTCGGTTGCTTCAAACCAGCGCTCCCAGAGGGCGCCGTAGTGGCCGATCCGGCGCAGTTCACGATGAAACAGTTCACTGGTGTAGTCAAGAATAAAGCCAACATGGCGCGTGAAGAGTTCTGGGGTAAGTTTGGGAATTTCCCACCCAGGCAGATAGGCTGACCAGCGGTCATGGAACGCGGTGTCATCGGCAATTCCTGCTGGCAATGGCTTAAAGAGGTGGTCGGCTTGCATGCTTCGGCGTGGGTCAAAGTTGATGTTTCCATTGAATACAAAGCCGGCCTCGCCTGGAACGTTGATCGTGCCGCGATTGATCTGCCCGTTTTCCATGTAGCTTTTGTAGAGGTTTTTGTCCTGCTCAGCGTCAAAGGTGCTGCCGGCTACCTCATCAAAGCCGACGACATCGCGTTGTGTGACCAGGCCAAAGCGGGGCGGGTTCGTGTTGCTGACAAAGAGCTTCGGTACCGTTACTGCGCCACCGGCAAGTAGGGTGCCGTATGGGCTAAACTCGGTGAAGCTGAAGGATTTGCCCGTTTGGCGGGGGCCGAGTTCAATCATATGATAATTGCTTTCGACCAGCGGGATTAGCCTGATGAGATAGAGCAACTTTACCCGGTCGGTGAAAACCGGGTGGCTCGACTCGTAGCCCATCGTGCGAATCAGGACGTCAATCCATTCCGTGCGGGTGAACTGCGCCCTTCCTGCCAGGTATTCCCTGAGATCGACGCGTCCTACCTGAACTGGTTCCAGGCGTTGGATGACAAAGGGGTAGACGCGGTTGCCGATTTTGAAGCTGTCGTCGTAATCAACCCGGATGTTGCACCACGCTCCTGCCATTAACAGCCGTTCGTAGCGCGTGACAATATCTGACGCGAACTGTCACGTAGTCTGATGATCGCGTCATGATAGCGCGTCAGAACGGGCTAGCCTGGAACTCTGGTGGGAGATCGAGGGTGAAGTGTAGTTCACATATTGTATCATCTGCTGTGGCACCGCCCAGCGTAATGCGCTGGCCTGGGCGCAAACCGGTTGTTTTTGACACACGCCCACCATGCGAAGCCGTTGCATCAAGCCAAGCGCTGCCGTCGCCTCGTGCTCGTGTACCGGCGGCCAAGGCTTCCCAGAGGGGTCGCGGGTGATATAGGCGGTGACGGGCATAGGAGTGCCTCTTCAGCTTTCTAGCCTCAAGTAAAAGATCGCAACCAACTCATACACAGTTGTCGATGGGTTAGGGAAGTTATCCCACTCCCGTTCAGGATGGCGCTCGTAACGCTGACGAGCACGTTCAATTGCAGCTAGGGTTAGCGGCTCTAACTGCTTAAAACAATCAGATGCTTCTTGATAATCATGAATATACCGGCGTAACGCCTGCTTAACTTCCTGCCCGTGGTGGAAAGGCATGCCTGTATCCTGGAAGTGCAACAGATACCAATACTCAAAGCAAGGATTCGAGATCGCTAGCTTGATCTGCTCACGTTCAGCCAACTGCACAGCACCACGAAAAGACATAGCCTCGTACTGACCTTCGCGATCAAAGACACACCAGGTCTGCTCAAACGGCGGATCGGCAGCTTCTCCACGGCGTACTGCATGATCATAGGCCGTCTTACGCTCATCACGCCATCGTTTAGCCTTACCAACGACTGTGTCCGGCTGTCCTGCACCGCCATAGACCTCAATCGTCACGGTTGCCAGGCGAGCGCTTTTTCGCCAGGCATTGAAGTAGTAATCTTCAGTGACAGCCCCCTCGCAGACTATCAGCAACACCGGACGTGGAATGCGCGTGGCATTACGTCGACCGAAGCTTGCATCGTTCCGTGCTCGATTGTTACGTTTCTGTCGCGACATCATCCACACCATTCATATGGCGGCTTGAATCGTCTGGTGTATGTACCTCTCACTGTTTGGCTTCGGAGGATTTCACCATTTGATCAAGAATCGGCACACCTCCATAACGACCCTGCAAATAACCACGCATCAGCGACTCTTCCTTGCGGGGGCGGTAATCGGTGAGAGGCGTCAGACTGGTTGCGCCATCTATCTGTTTTTCGGTCAACCAGATCTGATCACGGCGAAAAAGTTGGGTGTCAAGCAGAGTCGCATCATGGGTGTTCATCACCAGTTGGGCGTTATGAGGGTTGGTGGTCGATGTATGGAACAGGCCGATGAGATGGCGCACCAGAAGGGGATGCAGGCTGTCATCAAACTCATCGATACACAAGGTCGCGCCACGTGTCAAGGCATCCACCACCGGGCCAACGATCCCAAAAAAGCGGAGTGTGCCAAGCGACTCGTCATCGCGATCAAATTCGATAGACCCTTCAGGCAATTGCAACGCTCTGTGGCGCATACGAATGTCAACCCGACGAATGTCAAGCCCATCTATCGCGCTTAATAGCTGTTCAGGCACGCTTCCAAATAGGGGGTCTTCTTTGATCGGGATCTCCTGAACACGGAAATCCTCGATGCCAAAGTCGGCATGCGCGAGAAGATCGCGAATACGCGAACGCAACTCACTATTGTCCAGCGTTTGCCTAGCCGTTTCACCGGCCAGATCAGGGCGGCCCCACGGGTTGAGCACGCTCAACCCACGCGCAAACCAATCGAAGACATGGCGTAATTGCTGATTGCCGAAGGTGGCCCCGGTAGAGAGAAACGGTACGTCAATGCGCGATAGGTCAGTTAGACGCTGCTTTTCACCAGTCAGGCGCGGGCCAAAATACCAGGTGTAGAATTTAGCATCCCCTTGCCCAGTGTGCTCAACCGCGTTATCAGCGAAGCCTGAAGCTTGCTCACGGATCATATCAACCTGAAGGCGATTCTTATCGACTCCAGTGTGCCATTGACGGTCAAACCAGACTTGGGGCTGGCCCTTTGGATATGCGATCAGCCATTCCTCATAGATAGCACGACGATCAAGCGTAATGCCATACTGGTAGCGTACGCCTTCGTGCAGCATATGCAGTTCAAAGCGGGTCGGTGCCGTGCTGCTTGCGACCTCAAGCGCAAATGGTTTCAGCAGCGGATGATCGATTAGACGAAGCCCTGGTGTCGGGGAGCTTTGAGCTGCACGCAGGATCAGCAGTTGCAAAAAGCCCAGGGCCATGATCAGGTTGCTCTTGCCTGATGCGTTTGGGCCATAGACAACTGCACTGCGCAGGAGGCGGTGCTTAAATTTCGGGCTCGTGCCAACATTTTCGGCAAGCGATTTGTCAGCAGTGCTAGCCACGAGGCTGAAGCGCTGCTCATCACGAAATGAACGAAAGTTCTTTACGTTGAACTCGATCATCATGGCAGCATTCCCTTCAGCATTCAACGTATGGCGCAGCAGCCAGTGTTGTCCCATCATTTATCAGACATCGAGCACATTTCTCTGCTTATTTTACAAGAAATTCGCAAAAATGTCTATGATATCAATGCTTACCCCAGGGCTGTTGCAAAGTCCCAGGAGGGTTAGATAGCGTCCGCAGATTACGCAGATTACGCAGATTACGCAGATGCGGAAGCTATAATCTGCGTAATCTGTGGACGATCGAAATGACTTTGCATCAGCCCTAGGGCTGAATGGCGAAGGCGGGCCGGGCGCGCCTAAAATGGTGTAGTATATAGACAGCACACGGCCAGAGGATCATCTATCTGTAGTCACTGAGCAATGCCAATGAACGAGCAGCAAATCGAACAAGATTTGATCATAAAGCTACAGGATCTCAAGTATATCTATCGCCCTGATATCCACGACCGCGCTACGCTCGAGCGTAACTTCCGCGAGAAGTTCCAGGAACTCAACCGAGTCAGGCTTACCGATAACGAGTTCGAGCGGTTGCTGGAACAGATTATGACGCCCGATGTCTTTACGGCTGCCCGTACCTTGCGCGAGCGCAATAGCTTCGAGCGCGATGATGGTACG
The DNA here is from genome assembly GCF_004762035.2 of Candidatus Chloroploca mongolica. Taxonomy (GTDB): domain Bacteria; phylum Chloroflexota; class Chloroflexia; order Chloroflexales; family Chloroflexaceae; genus Chloroploca; species Chloroploca mongolica. The sequence continues at coordinate 90,524 of NZ_SIJK02000019.1, forward strand.
CCCCTTTTTTATACGTTGGTCAATATCCGCGATTGGTGCAAGAATGCCTTTGAGGTGGTGAACCAGTTGCGTATGAATACCAACAACAGTTACCACCGCTACGATGTGTTGCTGTTGATCAATGGCGTGCCCGTGGTGCAGATCGAGCTCAAGAACCTGCCGATCAGTCCGCGCCGCGCTATGCAGCAGATTGTTGATTACAAAAATGATCCGGGTAACGGCTACTCTAGAACCCTGCTCTGCTTTTTGCAACTCTTCATTGTGAGCAACCGCAGCGATACGTGGTATTTCGCCAACAATAGCGAACGCCACTTTAGCTTTCATGCCGACGAGCGCTTTTTGCCGCTTTACCAGTTTGCCGACGCAGACAGCAAAAAAATTACCCATCTGGACAGTTTTGCCGAGCAGTTTCTGGCGAAGTGTACGCTGGCTGAAATGATTAGCCGCTATATGGTGCTGGTTGCTAGCGAGCAAAAGCTGCTGATGATGCGGCCCTATCAGATCTATGCGGTCAAGGCTATTGTCGAGTGTATTCATCAGAACGCCGGCAATGGCTATATCTGGCACACCACCGGCAGCGGGAAAACCCTGACCTCCTTCAAGGCGTCTACACTGCTGAAAGATAACCCCGACATTGAAAAGTGCCTATTTGTGGTTGATCGCAAAGATCTCGACCGGCAGACGCGCGAGGAATTCAACCGCTTTCAGGAAGGTAGCGTCGAGGAAAATACCAATACGGCCGCCCTGGTGCGGCGGCTGCTTTCCACCGATTACGCCGATAAGGTGATTGTCACCACTATCCAGAAGCTCGGGCTGGCGCTGGATGAAACGAACCGTAACAAGTATAAGGAACGGTTGGCGCCACTGCGCAAGAAGCGCATTGTCTTTATCTTCGATGAATGCCACCGCTCGCAATTCGGCGAGAACCATAGGGCGATTGTGGAGTTTTTCCCGAACGCACAGTTGTTTGGCTTTACCGGTACGCCGATCTTCGAGCAGAATGCGACGTATCAGCAGATTGATGGTCAGCAGGCCTCGTATAAAACCACTGCCGACATCTTCCAGCGGCAGTTGCACGCCTACACGATTACCCACGCGATCGAGGATCGCAATGTGCTGCGCTTTCATGTTGACTACTATAAGCCCGAAGGCAAGCAGGCGCTGCTGCCGGGACAACCGCTGGCGAAGAAGGCGATTGTGGTAGCGATCCTCGAGAAACACGCCGCCGCCACTGCTGGGCGCAGGTTTAACGCTATTCTGGCTACCAACTCGATCAACGACGCGATCACCTATTATGAACTGTTCAAGCAGCATCAGGCGGAAAAACAGGCGGCGGACGATACCTTCCAGCCCTTGAATGTCGCCTGCGTCTTTTCGCCCCCCGCCGAGGGCAATAGCGATGTCTTGCAGATCCAAGAAGACCTGCCGCAGGAACGGGCTGATAATACGGTCGAGCCAGATACGAAGAAGGCGGCGCTGAAAGCCATTATTGCCGACTACAACGCCCGCTATGGCACCAATCATAGCGTCAACGAGTTCGATCTATATTATCAGGATGTGCAGAAGCGTATCAAAGACCAGCAGTATCCCATGCAGGATGTGCCGCGCGCGCAGCGGATTGACTTGGTGATTGTGGTTGATATGCTGCTTACCGGTTTCGATTCCAAATACCTGAATACGCTGTATGTTGATAAACAACTGAAGTACCACGGCCTGATTCAGGCGTTTTCGCGCACCAACCGCGTGCTGAACGATACCAAGCCCGACGGCAATATTCTCGATTTTCGCCAGCAGGAAGATGCGGTTAACGATGCCATCGCCCTCTTTTCTGGCGAGCATATCGATCGCGCCAAGAAGATCTGGCTAGTCGAGCCCGCTCCGGTGGTGATCGACCAACTGAACGCAGCCGTTCGGAAGCTAGACCTGTTTATGCAATCGCAGGGGCTGTCCTACGCGCCCGAAGCGGTGCCCAACCTCAAGGGCGATGCCGCACGCAGCGTCTTCATCGAACGCTTCAAGGATATTCAGCGCCTCAAGACCCAACTCGACCAGTATACCGACCTGACCGAGGAGAACACCGCCAGCATCGAGCAGATCATCCCCCACGAACAGTTGCAGTCCTTCCGTGGCGTGTACCTCGATATCGCCCAGCGCCTGAAAGCCAAGCAGGACAAAGCCAGCGCCAACGACGAGGTGCAGCAGCTTGATTTTGAGTTTGTGCTGTTTGCCTCGGCGATCATTGACTACGACTACATTATGAAGCTGATCGCCCGCTATACCGAGGACAGACCGGGCAAGCAGACCATGGACCGCGACAAACTGATCGGCTTGATCAGCGCCGATGCCAAGTTCCTCGACCAGCGTGAAGATATTGCCGCCTATATCAACACGCTCCAACCTGGACAGGCGCTGAGCGAACGCGAGATCCGCAGCGGCTACGAAACCTTCAAAGCCGAACAGAACGCCCGCCAACTTGCCGCGCTCGCCGACAAACACGGCATCACCAGCGCCGCGCTGCACGCCTTTGTTGAGGGCATTCTGCAACGCATGATCTTCGACGGCGAACAGCTAGGCGATCTGCTGGCACCGCTTGGGCTGGGCTGGAAGGCCCGCACCCAAAAGGAGTTGGCACTGATGGATGACCTGATACCGCTGCTAAAAAAGCGCGCCGCCGGGCGCGAGATCTCCGGGTTGGGTGCATATGAGCAATGACAGCGACACCAACGATATGACCTACGAACCAACACGCGGCTTGACGCCTCGCCTGCGCTTCGCGGAGTTTCACGGTGATTGGGAATATCAAAAACTTAATGACATTGCTTTCATTATTACTGAAAAGGCAGGAAGTAGTAAATATACGCTGATGAGTATTACCACAGGTGTGGGACTAGTTTCCCAAATGGAGAAATTTGGACGAGAAATAGCGGGAGAACAATATAAGAACTATTTTGTTATTCGTGAACATGATTTTGCTTATAATAAGAGTGCAACTAAAGAGTACCCAGAGGGTTTCATCGCTATGTATTCGGGTGAGGAAGCAGCAGCAGTCCCGAACAGTATATTTACATGCTTTAGGGTTCGGGCGGGTAAGGTTATTCCTCAATATTTGAGTTATTTATTTTTGGGAAACCTCCACGGTAGATGGCTCAGAAATTTTATTACTGTGGGTGCCCGAGCTCATGGATCGCTTAATGTTGATAATGCAGATCTGTTGTCATTGCAAGTTCCAATGCCCCAAGGCGGCAGATCGCTTGAAGAGCAGCAACGCATCGCCGACTGCCTCGCCTCGCTCGACGAGCTCATCGCCGCGCAGAGCCAGAAGCACGACGCGCTCAAAGCGCACAAGAGCGGGTTGCTACAGCAACTCTTTCCCGCCGAGGGCGAAACCACGCCGCGGCTGCGCTTCGCGGAGTTTCGGGATGCGGGGGAGTGGGAGGTGAAGCCGTTAGGTGAAGTAGCCACATTCTATAATGGCAGAGCCTATAAACAAGAAGAACTACTTGAACAAGGCAAGTATAAAGTACTCCGAGTAGGCAATTTTTTTACAAATAATAGTTGGTACTACTCGGATTTAGAATTAGATGAAACCAAGTATTGTGAAAAAGGAGATTTACTCTATGCTTGGTCTGCATCATTTGGGCCAAGAATATGGCACGGTGAGAAAGTTATTTATCACTATCACATTTGGAAGGTTGTAATGAAGGATAACATCAGTAGAGATTTTCTTTCTACGGTTCTTAGTTATCAGACTGAAAAAATAAAGTCTCAATCAGCTAATGGTCTTGGACTACTGCACATTACCAAAGGTACTATTGAGGGTTGGAAGTGTAGCTTTCCATCACTCCCCGAACAACAACGCATCGCCGCTTTCCTCACCTCCCTCGACGACCTCATCGCCGCGCAAACGCAGAAGCTCGACGCGCTCAAGGTGCATAAAAAAGGGATGCTGCAGCAGTTGTTCCCTTCTATTGACGAGGAGCAGGGATGAGTAGAATTCTTCCCATCAAAGACCTGAAATCGCTCGCTACATATCTGCGCAAAAAACTCAAAGAGAAGAATCCGAACAACGCGCAGCAACTAAAATATAAATACATGTTGCTCTATGCCTATAACGGCACTGGTAAAACCCGCCTCTCGGTGGAGTTCAAGAACGCAGGCAAGCGGGGCGGACAGGGCGACACGCTCTACTTCAACGCCTTCACCGAAGACCTGTTCACATGGGATAACGATCTGGATGGCGATAGTAAGCGCGTGCTGAAGTTCAATGCTGCCTCGCGCTTTTTTGCGGGCATCAAAGAACTGGAGATGGAGAACCGCATTCGTCCCTTTCTTAACCGCTATGCAGACTTCGACTTCAGGATTGACTACGATGAATCGGCGGTCAGCTTCTCCCGAACATTCACCATAAAACCTGATGATGGCGGCGAGGAAATAAGCCAAACCATCGACAATATCAAGGTTTCACGTGGTGAAGAAAACATCTTCATCTGGTGCTTCTTTCTTGCCATCGTTCAGTTGGCAATTGATGGTGCAGATGCTTACAAATGGGCAAAGTACATCTATATTGACGACCCAATCTCCTCGCTCGACGACAATAATGCCATTGCTGTCGCCACCGATCTGACACGCCTGCTTAGAAGGGAGGAAAACCATCTCCAAACAGTCATATCATCCCACCATACCCTCTTCTTCAATGTGTTATGGAACGAATTGTCGAGTAGTAGTAAACGGCTCTTTCTTGGTGCCAACAAAGCTACCAATAGGTACTACCTGCGTAACACGGATGACACACCCTACTTTCATCATGTAGCCACCTTGGTCGAACTACAGAAAGCCGCACAGAGCGGCAAAATCTACACCTATCACTTCAATATGTTGCGCGGCATCCTGGAGAAAACCGCCAGCTTCCATGGCTTCAGACATTTCTCAGCCTGCGTGAGAAAGGATGATGATGACATCGAGGGGATCATCCATTCGCGGCTGATCAACCTGATGAGCCACGGCAACTATTCACTGTACGAACCACAGGAAATGGTAGAAGACAATAAAGAGTATTTTAAGAAGATTTTGAGCGACTTCATGGGTCGCTATGCATTTAACGAAGAACTGTTTAGCGAACCTACAGAGGTAGATGAAGCGAACTTTGATCGACGTAGATGAGACAACCAATGACCGATAAAAACCATCAACAGTTAGGCAAAACCCTCTGGGCGATTGCCGACCAGCTCCGCGGTGCCATGAATGCCGACGACTTCCGCGACTATATGCTGGCGTTCCTCTTTCTGCGCTACCTGTCGGACAACTATGAAGCGGCAGCCAAGCGTGAATTGGGTTCAGATTACCCGTACCCCCAGCCCCAAATGCTGCCGCTGCAATTGTGGTATAAAGAAAACCGAGACGACATTGAGGAATTTGAAAAGCAGATGCGCCGCAAGGTACACTATGTCGTCAAGCCCGAATATCTTTGGGGCAGCATTGCCGAAATGGCCCGTACTCAGGATGGCGAACTGCTGAACACCCTGGAACGAGGCTTCAAGTATATTGAGGAAGAATCGTTTGCCAGAGCGTTTGACGGCCTGTTCTCGGAAATCAATCTGGACTCGGAAAAGCTCGGTAAGCGCTACGCCGAGCGTAATGCAAAGCTCTGCACGATCATCACCAAGATCGCCGAAGGATTAACAAGGTTCTCTACCGACAGCGACACCCTCGGCGATGCCTACGAATACCTGATCGGTCAGTTCGCCGCTGGTTCCGGAAAAAAAGCCGGCGAGTTCTACACCCCGCAACAGATCTCCAGCATCCTTTCCGGCATCGTCACGCTCGACAGCCAAGATCCCAGCACCGGCCTCAAGAAGCGCCTCGACAGCGTCTTCGATTTCGCCTGCGGCTCCGGCTCACTTCTGCTGAACGTGCGCAACCGGCTTGGCGCCGCCAACATCGGCAAGATCTACGGGCAGGAAAAAAACATCACCACCTACAACCTTGCACGCATGAACATGCTGCTGCACGGCGTCAAAGACTCGGAGTTCGAGATCTGGCATGGCGACACCCTGCTGAACGATTGGGATATGCTGCGCGAAGATAACCCGGCAAAAAAGCCACAGTTCACTGCCGTCGTCGCCAATCCGCCCTTTAGCTACCGTTGGGAGCCAAACGACGCGCTGTCACAGGATGTGCGCTTCAAGAACCACGGCCTCGCCCCTAAATCCGCCGCCGACTTTGCTTTTTTGCTGCACGGGTTTCACTACCTAGCCCAAGAAGGCACCATGGCGATCATCCTACCCCACGGCGTACTGTTCCGTGGCGGCGCGGAAGAACGCATTCGTCAGAAACTGCTGAAAGACGGCCACATCGACACCGTCATCGGCTTACCCGCCAACCTCTTCTACTCCACCGGCATACCCGTCTGCATTCTGGTGCTAAAAAAGTGCAAAAAGCCCGACGATGTCCTATTCATTAACGCCAGCGAGCACTTCGACAAAGGCAAGCGCCAGAACAGCCTGTCGCAGACGCACATCGACAAGATCATCGACACCTACCAGTATCGCACCGAAGAAGATCGCTATTCGCGGCGCGTCTCGATGGAAACGATCGCGGCGAATGACTACAACCTCAACATCTCGCGCTACATCAGCACCGCCGTCTCAGACGAGGAGATTGACCTAACTGCGGTGAATACGCAACTGGTAGAACTAGAGGCGAAGATCGCGGAATCAACACAGCGCCATAACAAGTTCCTCAAGGAGCTTGGCTTGCCGCCTTTGCCCGAATAGTGAGCCACCACCTGGAACAGTTCCACGCCTGCCCCTGCCACCGCTCACCCCAGGCGATCCAGCGCGTCGCTGCGATCGTCACCGTTTGAGCGCAGAGCGGTAAAGCGCAGAGCGGTAAAGCGCAGAGCGGTAAAGCGCAGAGCGGTAAAGCGCAGAACGCCGAGAACCTTTTGGCGGGCGCTGCCAGCGTTGGTGCGCTGCTCGCCGTCGGCCTCACTGGGCACTGCATTCAACGAGACGAGCAGCGCCGCCGTGCCGCCAACGAGCGCTGGATGTGATCGGGCATCGATTCTCCCTCTGGCATCATGGCACACGTTGCCCCGATCAGGGTTCAGCCCTCGCGCTTCACCCGTTCACGGCGTGCGATCTCTGCGTCACTGGGGTTCGGAGGTTCAGGCGATATGGTGGGCAGTTGACCGGTGGGCTCATACGTGGCGATCACGACGCCGGTGGATGAGACGGTGCTGTGAACCAAGCGCATGCCGCCCGCAGGTGTCCCCGCGCCGAAGAGCCGCTTGCCGTGGCCTAGCACGATGGGAAACGTCTGGAGATGCAGCCGATCAATGAGGCCCGCACGAAACAACGGGGGATACAGCGTCGAGCTGCCCTGGATCAAGAGGTCAGGGCCAGCGGTTGCCTTCACATGTGCAATGGCGTCGATACTGGTCAGTCTATGACTATTGGCCCATGCGAGCGGGGTATCACTGTGGGTGAGTACATACTTCGTGGTGGCATTGAAGCGTGCCGCGATGGCGTTGTCGGCGGGCATGAACGGCCAATATGCGGCGAAGATGTCATAGGTCTTGCGCCCGAGCAAGAGGGCATATGGTGCGCCGAGCAGGTACGCGAACACGGCATCGCGGGTCTGCGCATCAGTAAACGCTCCCACCCAGCCTCCGAGGTCAAAGGCACCCGCACGATCTTCTTCGGGCCGACCAGGAGCCTGCATCACGCCGTCCAGCGACTGAAAAACACCACCGATGATCAAGCGCACGACGACCTCCTCATCAGAACAGGCCACGCAACGCGCCTGCCGTGACACGGATAATCACAACTGCCGAACGCAGAAGCGTGGAGCGTAATCTATGATGGATGCTCCCTCAGACCGAGCGGCGTATGCTCCGCACCAAGCGTAGTATACCACGCTGGGTTCTCCAGATGCTGTGCCAGCATGACGCCACCACGGCTGATTCAAAGTCCCGGTAGGGTTAGATAGTGTCCGCAGATTACGCAGATGCGGACGCTCTAAATCTGCGTAATCTGCGTAATCTGCGGATGATCAGGAGGACTTTGCAACAGCCCTGATGACGCCACGATCAACGAGTGCCACGCTGCCGTCGACGGAATTAAATTTCGCCTGCTCAACAGCGACCCTCGCCGAAGCCAGTGGGTTTACCGTCGCGGCGATCACCCAGACTGATGAACCCACGCATCACCGAACGAGAGCACACCCATAACCTCGCCCCACGACCGTGCCTATCAGGTGGTTTTTTTGACGCAACGGCGCAACGGCGCAAAGCTTTTCGCGTCGGTGAGCTTAACCCTTCGCGCCTTCGCGCCTTCGCGTGAGCTTCTGTGAGGTGCGAAGGTGTGATGCATTTCCAAACGCACCTTTGCGTCAAAAAAGCATCGTAAAAAAGCCCCCAGACCCGGCACTTTATGGCGAGTCCTCTCAGTTTGCGCGTGCCGGTATCGCTGAACCGTCGTCTTGGTTTACAATGCGGGCGTTCGGCGTTTATGGCAAGCTCTCATCCGCATGTTCTTAAAGATCTCAACGAAAGGCACACCAAGATGAGCGATACCGGCGATCAGGTATTTCTTGCAAAGGTGCAGCAAGAAGGACGTTTTACGTTTGTCGCAATTCCCTTCTCTCCCTGCGAAGTCTGGGGAGTGAGACCACGGTATCCTGTTTCAGGAACAATTAATGATGTTGCGGTTCAGGGCACTCTGGGCGCATTGGGAAAGGACTATTTCCTTCGTTTGGCAGCGGCATGGTTACGCGCCAGCGGCATTGAACCCGGTGCCGAGGTGACCGTGAAATTGTCATTCGCAGCGGCGCGGTTGAGCGGCTCGAACAAGAAGGAGGGCCGGCAATGAACAAGAGCGAAATCGCTACGTTGATCCACTTCAATTTTTGGGCAAACAACCGCATCCTTGCCGCATGCGAGCGTATTTCAGCGGACGAGTTTACCCGCGAACACACCCCGGATTCTGGCTGGGGGAGTGTGCGCGGTATGCTCGTGCATACGCTCGATACCGAGTACGGCTGGCGCATGGTATTGCAAGCTCAAGACGGGGATGCGATCCTGCAGGCCGACGATTTTGGCGATGTGGCGGCGCTGAAGCACCGTTGGCAACTCGAACAAGCTGCCTGGTTTGCGTACGTAGACGAATTGAGCGAAGACCACATCAATCAAGGGTATGGTGATGATCCACAGCGTGGTCCGAAGGTATGGCAGACCATCGTCCACGTCGTGACTCATGGCATTCAGCATCGCAGCGAAGCCGCAGCGCTCCTGACGGGCTATGGGCAATCACCGGGCGAGCTTGATTTTGATCGATTCTTGCAAGAGAATTCTGATCTTTGAGCTTCTTGGCAAGCTCTTGCGCCTAGATCAGCGCAAAAAAAGCAAAAACCCCCACGAGCACCACCAAAATAACAATGAAAAGGAGGTAGATCACCCGTTCCCAGTTGAAAAAGCGCCAGTCGGGGGGGATGAGGTTTTCGAAGCCATAGATTGAGAGGCGGTAGAGGCTATCTTCGTCGGTGTTGCCGAGATCAAAGAGCACGTCAGTCACGGGGATGAGGCTGATGCTCAACTCGCTGAGCACGATGCGGGTGTCGGTATCGAGCTGTGCTTCAGCCTGATGCATGATTTCAGCCACCGGCTCGATCAGTTGCCACGTAGAATGGAAGCCGCCAGCCTGACGTTGCTGATAGATCGGTTCGGCCTGACAGGTACGGGCCAGCCAGGTTTCATCAACCAGGGGCAGATCATCCTGGGCATCAAAACGGCGTGCGTTCCGGCTCCAATGAAACGTCTTGCGTTGGATCAGACGTGTCGCACCCTCGCACTGCGGACAGGTGAGGCTCCCACGGCCATCACAGTCAGGACACGAGATCAGGATCTGTTGCGGCTCGGGGGTGGTTGTCGTGCCAGTACCTGACGCCGAGGATCCCGCAGCCGTGCCCTGCGCCGAGGATGGGGTTGTCGTCGGACGTGGGATATAGATGCGCTGTTTGCCCTGGCAACGCTTGCACACCAGAAGCCCCCGGCTCTTGCAGTTTGGGCAATTGATGACGCGGGTCGAACCAGGGAGGGTACGGCGTTCGCCGGCGTGGTCGGCAAAGACCTGCGGTTCATCGAGCGTCACCTTCCACCGTTCGATTTCGCGTTCGAGCGGAAAGGCTTCGCCGACCAGGTCCGGCTCTTCTTCATCCTCACCAGCCACCCGGCGTTCATAGAGCACCTGGAGTTGATAGAAATAGACATTGTGGCTGGCAATGCGGTGCATCCGGGCGAGACGGCCAAGCAGCGGGCGACCGCGCAGGCGATCCTGGGCTGACCAGTGATCGAGCAGCGCCTTGACCACCACTTCATTCATCAACTCGTTGGCACGGCGGTGGGCACGTTCAAGCACCGGTCGCTTCAACTCGTTCCCCAGCACCTGCTCGACCACATTTGGTTCCACGCCGCTCGCCTCGAGCTCAACCAGGCTCTCGGCGGGAAGCATGCCAATATTCAAGACCTGCGTCTCGGTCTCGTGGCGCTTGAGCAGTTGCTCTAAGGCATGGATCGCCGCACTACCCGAACCGAAGCGCTGTGTCGGATCATGAGCCAGAAGCGTGCCCAGCACCTCGTCCATCCCACGGGGAATGCCCTCGATGCCCCGTTCGCTGAGCGGGATCAACGTACTGAAATCGGGTTGTTCAGGATTACGCCCGCTTTGAACCCAGGGCACCTGCCCACAGAGCAACTGATAGAAAATAATTCCCAGACAAAAAAGATCAGAAAGATGCGTAACCCTCGTGGCTGAATCAAGATGTTCAGGTGAGAGATAATAGGGCGTCCCCATGATTGCATTCGAAACGGTGATGGGATGGATCGCATCACGGGCAATGCCAAAATCGGTGAGCACCGCACGCCGGGTCGTCTCTTCGATCAGGATATTGCCGGGGGAAACATCGCGATGGACAATGCGCAGGCTATGGGCATAATCAAGCGCCTCAGCGATCTGCTTGAAGATACGCACCGCCTCGGTCAACGGCAACGCCCCACGACGCTCGATCACCTCGCGGAGCGATAAACCCTGGATATATTCCATCACGGCATAGAAGAGAGGCGGCGTCTGACCGAAGTCATAGAACTGGACAATATGGGGATGGTGCAGACGCGCGGCAATCCGTGCTTCGCGCTGAAAGCGTTCGATCAACTCGGGTTCGTGCGACATCAGCAACTTGACCGCCATGATGTGATCATGGATCTCGACGTGGCGCGCCATCCAGACTTCACTGGACGCACCACGCCCAATGATGCGCACCATTTGAAAGTTGCCGAGTCTTGTTTGATGGGGTACTGATACCATGAGATGGTTATGAAGAACTACATCCGGGAGTGCCGACTGAAGTCGGCTGAACCGGAGGCCGACTGAAGTCGGCTGAACCGGAGGCCGACTGAAGTCGGCACTCCGATACTCCCCTATACCCGCTTTTATGCTTCAGTTTCATTCCTTGGCATAGCCATGAGGATGCGTCCGATGCCACTCCCAGGCACTCGCAATGATCGCCTCGAGGTCAGGATAGCGTGGTTGCCACCCCAGTTTCTCACGGATCGTCGTTGATGAGGCCACCAGGGTTGCCGGATCACCGGCGCGCCGCGGCCCAATCACATGCGGGATCGGATGGCCGGTGACCTTACGGGCCGTCTCGATCACCTCGAGGACACTGAAGCCACTGCCATTGCCAAGATTATAGACCTGTGAGCCAAATTGATCGAGCGACTCCATCGCCAGAATATGGGCCTGCGCAAGATCGACGACATGGATATAATCGCGGACACAGGTACCATCAGGAGTTGGATAATCGTCGCCAAAGACCGTAATATGGGGGCGCTGACCAAGCGCAACCTGCAGCACCAACGGGATCAGGTGCGTTTCGGGATCGTGATCTTCGCCACGATTGGGCGTATCGCCGCTTGCATTGAAATAGCGGAGGCAACAGTAGCGCAGGCCATAGATGCGTTCAAACCACGCGAGCAGTCGCTCGATAAAAAACTTGGACTCGCCATAGGGCGAACCAGGCACAATGCGCTCGTGCTCATCAATCGGCATCCTGGCCGGATCATCAAAGAGGTTCGCGGTAGAGGAGAGAATAAAGCGCCGCACGCCCGCCTCAACGGCATATTCAAGCAGATTCGCGGCATTGACCAGATTATCCCGCAGGTAGAGCAACGGTTTATCCATGCTTTCGCCGACGAGCGTATACGAGGCGAAGTGCATAATGCCATCAATGTCGGGATGGTCGGCAAAGAGTCGAGCGAGGGCGGCGCGATCAGCAAGATCGGCCTGCACAAAGGTTGCCTCGGGTGGAACAGCGGCCCGATGGCCCTGATAGAGATTATCGAGCACCACCACCTGGTGGCCTGCCGCGAGCAACTCAGCCGTCGTCATTGAGCCGATATATCCGGCTCCACCTGTCACAAGAATCTTCATAGATGTTTACCCTTCAGGGCGTTCCTCCCACCCGCTTCCAGCGGTGGGAGGAACGCCCCTGCTTTCGCCGCTTTAGCGCATTGGACAGAACCTGCTCCTTCTTTGCTGTTGTTCCGTTTTGGCGTTTTCGCCACCAAAACAGAACAACAGCACAGCATTTGGGGCCTGCCCCATTGAACGCCTACTCAGCCGACGCAGGCTGAGCTTGAACATCGTGAACTGGGGCCTCAGATGAAGGCACGGGCGCATTGGTCATCGCCATGCCAAGCGGATAGAGCACCTGAATATGATGCCGATTGAGGCAACCAAAACTCCGCGTCACCGGAGCGCCGCTATGATGAGGATAGATCGTAATATTGCGGAGAGGCACAAAATCATCGTTCATCTCACTCAGCATTTCGATCAACTCGCGGTCGGTACGCTTATAGAAATCGGCCCGTAGCGCAAAGAGGGGCGTAAAAAACATCATCGGCTGCGTATTGCGCGGCGGCTGAGCATGTTTGAAATCGGGGGGCGGATCAGGCTCACTGATCGTCGCAACGAGCAACGCATCACTCCAGTCAACCAGGATCTGGGGCACCTGCTGGACATGTTGCACCCGATCAGCGGGCGCGATCGTTGCATCACGCAGCACAATATAGCGATGCAGACGACTATTGAGCGCATCGCTCACCCGACGATAAAGGGGCAAGTCATAACTCCCCGTAATAACGAGCGCAGAGGTATAAATCTCAATCGTGAACGTATAGCGTTTACTCATCGCTATGGTACCTATGCCCTTCTTCACAGCCAACTCAGCCAAGACTCGCGAGGGTCGCCCAGAAAGCGGGGTAGCTCACATCGGCACACGCCGGATTATCAACGATCACATCGCCTTCAGCCACGAGGGACGCGACAGCCCAGGCCATCGCGAGGCGATGATCACCGTGGGTCGCCAGCGGTGTACCGCGTAGCGCAGGGCGCCCGAGGCCAACGATCCCCATGCCATCATCAGTTGGTTCAACCGTCACCCCGAGGGCCTGCAAACCGGCCACCACGGTCGCAATCCGGTCGCTCTCTTTGGCACGCAACTCACCGGCATCACGAATGACAGTATCGCCCTCGGCGCAGGCCGCCGCCACAGCCAGCACCGGAATTTCATCAATCAGGCGTGGAATAAGGGAACCACTAATCGTCGTGCCGCGCAGATGCGACGACTGCACCAGCACATCGCCAACCGGCTCACTCCCTTCGATCCGCTCATTCGTAATGGTCACCTCGGCCCCCATCGCTTGCAACACCTCGAGCGCCCCGGTGCGCGTCGGATTCAGACAGACGCCAGGCGTGAGCAATTCGGCATCGGGATGGATCGCGGCGGCGACCCACCAGAAGGCTGCTGACGAGGGATCGCCGGGCACGCGCAACGAGAGGGGATAGGGAAAGACGGGATGCGTGGGCGGATGCAAGACCAATTCATCGTCGGCAACGTTCAGATCAAGGCCCATCGCCTGGAGCATCCGTTCGGTGTGATCACGCGACGCGATCTTGCCCGTCAGGGTCAACGGCCCCGTACCACCGAGGGCGGCGAGCAGTAGTGCCGACTTGACCTGTGCCGAAGCGACGGGGAGCGCATAGGTGCCCCCTTGCAGACCACCGCCACGTACCACAAGCGGAGCCCGATCACCGTCAAGGCGCCCATCAATCGTCACCCCGAGCTCGCGCAGCGGGGTCACGATGCGGCGCTGAGGGCGGGAACGCAGCGAAGCATCGCCGGTCAGCACCGCAAAGAGCGGCATCCCGGCCAGCAAACCCGTCAGCAAGCGCAGCGTCGTCCCCGAGTTGCCACAATCGAGCACATCACCTGGCTCGCGCAACCCTCGAAGGCCCACCCCGCGTACAAAAACATCGGTCTCATTGCGGTGGACATCGACCCCGAGGGCCTGCATGCACCTAATCGTCGCCAAGCAATCGGCCCCTGCCAGGAAATTGGTAATCCGCGCATCACCGTTGGCAACGGCATTGAAGAGCACCGCACGATGCGAAATCGACTTATCACCAGGCACATGCACAATCCCGCGCAGGCTGGCCGGAGCGCTCAAGGTAAGTGCTGACATAGAACCTATGGTACTGATGGGCAATTATGCCTCGGGCGTTGTCACAAGTTTGTAGCCAAACCCACGCTGGGTCACCAGATAGCGCGGATGCGCGGGATCGGGCTCGATCCGCTGGCGCAACCGATAGACCAGCGCATCAATCGCATTGTAGTCAAAGACTTCGTAATCCCAGACCTGGCGGGCGATCTCGTCTTTGCTGATCACCTGGCCCGTGCGTTGATAGAGCAACTCGAGCAACTGGAACTCTTTCACGGTCAACTGGGGTTGCACCAACTGACCCTTCACAAAGACCTCTTTGGTGCGACTATCAACACGCACCTCTTCCCGTGCGGCACGCAGCAACTCGGGCGGGACAACCCCTTTGACCGTTGCTTCGGGGTCGTGAAAAACAATGATCGTATCAGCAATAAAGATCTGATCTTGATTGTGTAGATGCACAAGGCCTTCAATGCGTTCTTGATTCACAAAGGTACCATTGGTACTCTCAAGATCGCGGAGCACAAAACCATCCTCGATCTGCTCGAGACGAGCGTGCCGTCGTGAGGCAAGAGGATGATCGATCACAATATCGTTAGCCCCATCACGCCCGATCGTCAACTGTTCGCGATCCCAGTCGAGTTCACGATAGTGACCATCCTGGCGTTTGATGATCAATTTTGGCGCAGGCGCAGCGACCATGCCTGAGTTCCTCTGTACAGCTTTGAAACCAAAGGTGCGATGTGGTACAATCGCTCTAATATGCCTGATTATACCATCAGGCTGGTAAAAATACCACACTATCTGTTGAGCACCATCCTGTGCAGAGTGTCACCGGTCTGATCGGGCGTCGTCTAGGGCGCTACGAGATCCGCGCCGAGTTGGGTCGCGGCGGCATGGCCCGGGTCTATCTGGCCCTGGACACGCAGCTGCAGCGCCAGGTTGCGCTGAAAGTTCTGGCGGCCCAATTAAGCCTCGATACCGAGTTTGTGCGTCGCTTCGAGCGTGAGGCTACGACGGCGGCGAGTCTGCGCCACCCTGCGATTGTGACCATCTATGATGTGGGCGAAGAAGACGGCCTGCATTATATTGCGATGGAGTATATCAATGGGCAGAGTCTCGCTGCGGTGCTCCAGGAGCGGACGCGGCTTGACGCGGGTTATGCGGTGAGTCTGCTTGAACCCGTCGCCCTGGCGCTTGATTATGCGCATGCACAGGGTGCGGTGCATCGTGATATCAAGCCGCACAATATCCTGGTTGACCGGGAAGGCCGGGTCTTGCTGGCCGATTTTGGCATTGCGCAGACGAGCGAGGCCGATGGCGAGCGCCTGACGCGCACGGGGATCTTTATGGGCACCCCCGAGTATCTGTCGCCCGAACAGGCCGAGGCCCGCCGGGTCGATGGCCGCAGCGATCTCTATGCGCTGGGGGTGGTGGCCTATGAGTTGCTGACGGGGCGGGTTCCCTTTTCGGGTTCACCTCCGCAGTTGATTGTCGCCCATGCCCAATTGCCGGCCCCGCCACCTTCAAGCGTTGCTGCACACCTGCCCGGTGAGTTTGATGCGATCATGGCGCGCGCCCTCGCCAAACCGCCCGAGGCGCGTTATCCATCAGGGCGTGAACTGGTTGAGGCGCTGCGGTCGGTGCTGGTCTATTACGGTATTCCGCTCGCCACCCGTGCGCAATTGGCCGATCTTGCGTATCCCATCGGGAGTGCGCCAGAACCGCCGCAACTCGACGTTCTGCCACCGCCCGCTGCCTATGTGCGGCCACCCGCCCCCGGTGCGCCGCCCCCGGGAGCGCCACCGCCGCGGGCAGAACCACCACCCTTGCCACGGCAACCCGCCAGCAGTGCCGGTCAACCAACCGACCGCGCCGAGGCGGTGCCACCGAGCCTCCGGGTGCCTCCGCGCACCTCGGCACGCCCGCCAGGCAGCGGGGCGCAACCCCGTGCCGGGCGGATGCGTGCGCCCGAGGCTGAGCGTGCGCGTTCGGGGGTACTTCCGATGACCCTCATCGGGGCGTTGCTTGTGATCGGGATGATCCTGGTAATTATGGCCGCTGCCCGAGGTTTTGCCGATGATGGGCGCCCGCCCCTCTTTCCGTCACCGACAGCGACAGCAACCATCGCCCCGACCGAGCCACCAGCGGCAACCGCGCCACCCCTGGCAGGCAGTGCCGTCCCGGTGATCACACCGACCGCCACCGAAGCCCCACCGCCGCCACCGGCAACCCAGATTCCCGTGCGAACCGCAACGCCGGTGCCACCGCCACCGGTGCGCTCGCCGACCCCGGCGCCGCCAACCCTCGAACCAACGGTAGCAACACCGCCGACGGCGACGCCAACGGTGCCCCCTACCGCCACGCCGACGCCAACCGAGTCGCCGACGCCAACCGAGTCGCCGACGCCAACCGAGTCGCCAACACCCTCGGTGACACCAACGCCGACGGCGGCGTCGCCCACACCGACCGCGTCGCCCACACCGACCGCATCGTCCACGCCGACCGCGTCGCCCACACCGACGGCGGCGTCACCCACGCCGACCGCGTCACTCACGCCGACCGCGTCTGACTCAGCGACAGATACACCGACGCCTTCGGCGCCTCCAACGGAAGCGCCGAATCCTACCGAGGGGCTTGTGCCAACCGGAGGGCCGACGGCAACATTTATCTTGACGGTGACCCCAACCGAAGATCCGTTGCTTGCCAAGACACCAACCACCGAGGTGGTGCCTGAAGTGACGGTTTTGCCAGATCCGTAGAAGCCATGCAGATTGCTTTTTTATTTATTGCTCATATGCCCTATGTGCGCCATGCCGGGCCTCAGCCAGAGGGTGAAGATGCCCTGCATGCGATGATTGCGCAGAGCCTCTTGCCTTTTGTCGAGATGCTGGTGGAACTGCATAGTACCAGGTTGCCGATCCAGGTTGGTATGGCCTGTTCGCCGCTTTTGCTCGAGCAACTTGCCGATCCGCTGGTGCAGAAACATTTTGTGCTCTGGATGGAGAAGGTGATTGCGCAACGCGAGGCGAGTCTGGCGGAAGCCGAGGCGCGAGGCGACACGCATGCAGCCTACCTTGAGCGTTTTTATGTCGAGTGGATCGAGCAACGGCTCAGCGCGTTTACCGAGCGGTTCAACCGGCACTTGCCTGCGTGGCTGCGTGAACTGACGATAGCGCGGGTGATCGAACCGCTGGCGTGCCCGGCAAGTTATGCCTACTTGCCGCTGCTGGGGCGTGAAGAGTCGGTGCATGCGCAGATCGAGTGTGGCATGCTGCATACGACCCGCCATCTCGGGCGTCTCGACGGGCTCTGGTTACCGGGATGCAGCTGGCGTCCGGGGCTTGAAGGCATGATGGCAGAGATCGGGTTACGGTATGTCGTGGCCGACCGCAGCAGCCTGGTAACACAGCAGCAACCCGCGCCAATCAACGTGATCCCGGGGCGCGTCGCGGCGCTCTTCCCTGACGAAGATCTCGCCCGCCATATCTGGTCCGAAGACCTAGGCTACCCAGGCGATCCGCTCTACCGTGATCCCGACGATCCTTCGGGCTACCACGCACGTAGTGGGGCACCCTACGATCCTTACCACGCCCTGAGGCGGGCCCAGAACCACGCGGTTCATTTTACCCAGTTGCTTGTGGCCGAAGAGTCCCGCGCCGGAGCCGACGATTTGCGGCTCATCCTGCTCGATGCCGGGCAACTCGGCACCCGCTGGGTCGAAGGCCCAACCTGGCTCCAGGCGATGTTGATGCTCAGCGCGACGCACGGAAGCCTGCGCCTAACTACACCGGGCGCATATGTGCGCAACCATCGCCCACGGGTGCAGGGGTTGCTCAAAGAGGGTTCCTGGGCAGCGGGGGTTCACGGAGCGTGGCAAGGCGGGGTCGCCGAGGTCTACTGGCAAGAGATCCATCGGGCCGAAGAGGCGATGGTCGAACTGGCGCTGGCCTTCCCCGATGCCGTTGCCGAGCACGAACGCCTGTTGAACCAGGCGGCACGCGAACTCTTTCTCGCGCAGACAAGCGACTGGCCGGCGCTCTTGAGTGCCGGCGCAGGCGAAGAGGGCTGGGCGGCCCGCTGGCGCACCTATCTCCAGCGCTTCGGCCAGCTTGCCGAACTCGCCCGGCACCGTCACCTCCAGGAAGCCGATCTCGCCCTGCTGGGACAACTCGAAGAGGAGGATGGCCTCTTTGCGAGCCTGAACTACCGTATCTTTGCGCCAGCGTCGTAATTGGGTTGCTGTGCGCAGCATGACCAGGGCACCCGCCAGGGCACCCGCCAGGGGTGCCCCTACACCGAACCCGGCCGTAGGGGCACCCGCCAGGGCACCCGCGAGGGGTGCCCGCCAGGGCACCCGCGAGGGGTGCCCGTACACCGGGCCCGGCCGTAGGGGCACCCCTCGCCTTTTGGGGGTAGGGTTTTTTATCCAAGCGCCGAGGGAGCGACATGACGTTCGTTTTTTTCGCACGAAGGTGGCGGTGTCGTTGGCCAAGGTTCGGGGCACAAGCGTCGCGGCATGGGGATGGGTTGCTGGTTCAGTGCCCGCACCAAGGGGGGCCAACGCCAGCCATGTCATTCCGAACGGAGTGAGGAAGCTTCGCTGTGGCGCATGGAAGACCCCTCGCTGCGCTCGGGGTGACATTGCTGGCGCAGCGGGGTGACATGGCTGGGCGCAGCGGGGTGCCAGAGCGAGCGCAGCGGGGGTGCCAACGCCAGCCATGTCATTCCGAACGGAGTGAGGAATCTTCGCTGCGGCGCATGGAAGACCCCTCGCTGCGCTCGGGGTGACATTGCTGGCGCAGCGGGGT
>NZ_SIJK02000001.1:0-84201 GCF_004762035.2 Candidatus Chloroploca mongolica
GGGCAGCAGCAAGGCTGATCCTCTGGCCGAGGAGGATGAGCAACCACAACACATGGCCGCGCCGACTGCTGCACTTGTACCGAGTGCTACGCCAGTAGTGCCACTGGCAACTAAAACACCCAAACCGGCAGAGCAAATTGGTTTTGATTTTACTAACCGAACCCCCGAACACCCAACGGGAGACAGCACTGCTTCATCCCACATTTTTATTCATAAATATCCTATGCCTGGCGCTGGTTCTATTACGAGAGTGATCTATGTTAATGATAGCGAGTTAGGTCAAGAGATCCCAGAGGCAGTCACTTTACTTATATTACGCCCTGTGACTGGGGGATGGGAAATTATGCACCGCGTTACTCTACCGGATGATGATCGTCCACCTACTACAACAGGAATTACTACGCTAACACTAGACTTCCCATTACCCGTCGAGACAGGAGATGTCTTTGCTCACTGGCAACCTCGAGCAGCAGGATCTATCCCATTTAATAATGACAGGTCATCTATTGATGGTCGTAGCGTTACGGAAGTCGGTTTCAGTTTTGCAGATATCGAGGAAGGACAGATCATTACCAATAGTGGCTTCATTGGAAGACGGGACTATTTCATAAACATCATTTTCGAACCGACACCTTAGTTCGACTTTATCCATCTGCACTGCCTACGCGGCGTAGGCCAGCGCGTCTGTGAGACGAGGGAGGAATGCCTTCGGAATTTTGACCTTGTCGGCTTCCGCAGGCGATATCCAAGAAAGAGTGACGTATCAAGAATGCGGGCGAAGTCCTTGAGCGGGTTGTTCAACGGCATCACAAAGGGTTAGGCAGTGCGGCCAAGGCCGTGGATCCTGCGTACGGCGTGCGTTCCCTTCCCGATGCAGCGTACCAGCCGGAGGGCCTGAGCCGCACACCGCGCTCGGCTCGCCCTCACGACAGCTTCCGTACGCCCGGCAACGGCGGTTTGCGCAGTACCAGGACGTGGTGGTGCTCGCGGAGCAGGAACTCGGGCCAACCATGATCGCAGCTCAGGTTGGTCTGACCCGGCAGACCGTCGCGCTCTGGCTGAAAGCGGGGGCCTTTCCCGAGCGCGCGTCTCTCGCACCACGAGCAATGCTCGTGACCGCCTACGAACCGTATCTGCGTGAGCGCTGGCAGGCTGGGGGTCAGAATAGGCGTCAACGTTGGCGTGAGGTGCAGGCACAAGGCTTTGCTGGGGGCAGGAGACCATACGTCGCCTCATTACCGGGCGTGCTTACTCAGGGCCGCAGCGCCAGCCTGTGACGACTGGGCCAGTATCACAGCATACGCCACCACCACCACCGACGACACGTCCGTGGTCACCGCGACAGGCCCGCTGGTTGTTGCGCAAGCCCGAGGTCAAGCTCACGCCAGCGCAGCAGGCGTATATCCAACAGCTTGGCCTGGTTTGCCCAGACATTGTGGTTGCTCAGGGCCTGATCGTGGCATTCACCCAGCTCGTGCGGAAGCGTGACAATGCAGCATTCTGCCCCTGGTTGACAGCAGCGCAGGAAAGTGGACTGCCAAAGCTGATAGAATTTACCAAAAGTATCGTGCGTGATCGAGCGTCCGTAGAAGCCGCGCTCACATATCGCTGGTGAAACGGCATCACCGAGGGTCAAATCGGCTCAAGATGATCAAGCGGACGGCATATGGACGCGCCAGCTTCGGGTTGCTCCATCAGCGCGTCTTGGCAAAACTGTGACGGCATGACGTGAGCACGGGAGATGCGGAAGAGCAGATCTTTCGTGAGGCAGCGATCCCCCCAACGTAAGATTCTCGCGTGAGGCGCTGCGGACAGCAAATCTAGTTGACATTCAACAGAAAACAGTCAGATGTTGTGTCTTGACAAATGGATCCACCTTACTTTACGGCCGACCTCAAGGTTATTGATGTGGCCGTGCGTGGTAGGGGGTGGCAAGCGTGCGAGCGCGGCCCGGACGCCGGTGGCTTCTCTGGTGTGTGTCAATGCAACCCAACACCCTTGCCCGCTGGGAGGTTCGCATTGGGAAGGATCGCATCTTCTATGTGATTGACGTCATCGATACAGTGGTACTCGTCAATCAAGTACTCCATAAATACTTGACGGGTTACACAAAAATATGTCTTTGTGAAGAGCTCGACCACGGCACGTTACGCCAGTTAGCGGTGATGACGCCATCGCTTACGACCAATCTTCAGGCCCATAACGTGCTGCGGCAAGCAAGCGTCTTGTTGCACACCCGCCTGATGCACCAGCGCCCGGAGCGGGCCATTTGATGGTGGTTCATGTGTGCCTTATGTGAAAACGCTGAACGGCCAGGTCGGCGCAGGCCTCAGGTTGACGATGATCCGCTCCAGGCTCTCATCGCGGATCATGGCCTCGGCCAGCGGTGCGTCCTCGACGGTGGTGATCACACGCGATATCCAGATCTCGTTCAGGATCAGCCATCCGTCGTCGAGGTTCGCGGCGACATAGATTGGACCTTGGTCGCAAAATTGCGCGCGGAGCGCCTGGGCACGGGTTGCCGTGGTTGCGTAGATACGCGTTTCCGGTCCGTCGTCGGGCTGGCGCATAGAACCCTCGGCGATGCGCACCTCCGCGATCAGTGCGCGCACCAGCGCATTGGGCGGCGGCGAGGCCCATCCAGGGCGACGCACATCCACCGACCCAGCGCGGCCCAATGGCATCGGGGAGCAATGGCGGTCGGTAGGGTATCCGGTGCGGCGAGGCTTCGCCTCTGACCACGAAGACACCCCTACCCCCGCCATGACCCCAAATTGCCTCATCTTTGACTCTTTTTGACTCATTGACACATGTGTGCAATAACGGTACGATACGCTTATCCTCTGGGGATGCGGCGCTGGGCACATTGAGGGAACCCGTCAGGGGGCCAGCATGGCCGCTTCAGCGTCAGCTATCGGCCCATCAGCATCTTGACAAGGAAGGAAGGTCAGGGTAGCATGGTGGCACGGTAAACATGGAGGATCTATGGCCGGGAACGACCGGGCCAACGAAGGACGTCAGGCGGGGGTACCCGCCCGCATTTCCGAAACAACGCATCGTGAGCTACGCTATGTGGCTGCGGTCTGGTCGCTCAGCGCGAAGGACGGCGCGCCGACGACGATTCGGAGTCTGATTGATCTGGCCTGGGAGACGTTGAAGCAGCAACGCCCAGAGGTGGTTGAGTTGCTGAAACGGGTCGATTCAGCCGAGGCTGATTGACGAAACCCACGGATTCTGCGAACCCACCCGTCGTGCGCATCTGCCCTTCCTTCCGCGACCGATGGGCCTCATGAGGGAGATGATTGATGGACGTGCTGCCCCGTTGTGGTTGGCAGGGTCTGCGCAAACGGTTCCTGTCCCCGTCCCGCTTCCTAGGTTGGAAGGATGTCCGTTGGACCTTCCCATGTGAAGAAGGTGTCGTTCGGGTGGTCTGCCGATGCAGACCACCGCAGTGCTGCCACCTCGTCGGAGGTGGCCAATGAAGCTGACGCATCGTCCGCGCATCACGGCGCATGTGTGCCACGTTCCCGGCGATCCGGGCGCTGGCTTGACCGAACTCGCCGATGCGCTCCTCATAGTGCGTGCAGAGCCGGCGCTCCAGGAGGCGTTCCGGATCGCGCATCAGTTCACCAGCGTTGAGGCCCACCTTCATACCCGGCGGCGCACGCTGACGCAGGCCGCTGAGACGCTGCGTGCCCAACTCGCTGCGCTGACGGCGCAACTGGGGGAGGCTGCCTGATGTCAAAACGTACGGCCCTCTACATTCGGTGTTCCAGTCGCGACCAGGTTGCCCACGGCGTCAGCATTCCAGATCAGTTGGCTCGCTTGCGGGCAGATGCCGGAACCGCTGGCGAGGTAGTGGTGGCGGAGTACATCGACCAGGCCCGTTCCGGCACGAGCGCGGCCCGCCGCGAGGAGTTCCAGAAGTTGCTCACGGCGGCCCGCCGCCGTGAGTTTGACCGGGTACGCGTCGAGAGTGTTGACCGCGGCCATCGCAACGATATGGAGCGCCGCCAGTTCGAAGCTGAGCTACAGACGTTCGGTATCCAGGTGCTCTATGTCGGTGAGCCGGAGAAGCAGGCCCCGCAGTATCGTAAGTTGCAGCGCGGTATCCGCGGCGTGCTCGCCGAGTGGGAGGTCGATGAGACGAGCCAGCGCACCTACAAGCGCCATCGCTTTCGTGCCCAGCAAGGCAAGTGGCGCGGTGGCCCAATCCCGTACGGCCTCCAGCCCGATCGCACCGGCTGGTTCGAGCCTGATCCGGAGACCTACCCGATCTTGCTCTGGATGCTGGAGCGGCGTGCGGCGAGCCAGGGCTACCACGCGATCACCAAGCAGCTGAACCAGGGTATCGCGCTGGCAGAGGGGCAGCCACGCGAGGTGCCGCCGACCCCCGGTTTGATCATGTATCGGCGGAAGCCGTACCTAGAGCGCCAGGATCCCGAGACGGGTGAGCTTATCCATGAGCCACGCCCGATGCCCTCCGGCACCTGGACAGTCTCGACTATCGAGAAGATCTGCAAGCGGGTTTTTGACGGGGTCTATGCTGGCGTCTTGCGCTGGGGTGAACGCTACAACAAATTCGAGGAAGACGCCGATGGTAATCGCAAACAGGCGGTGCGGGTCGAAACCGGCAGGCCGCTGATCCCTGAGGAACTCCTCCGCCGCGTCCAGGCCGTGGAGTTGGCGGCGCACGAGGGTGAGGCGGCGACGATGTCGGCCTTCAACAGCTACCTGCTCACGCTCCGTTGTGGTGCGTGCGGAGGCGCGATGCATGGCTATACCAGTACCAAATACAAGGGAGACAAGACGTATCGGTATCGCAAATATCGTTGTGCCAGACGGGTCAACAAACCTGGCGCATGCCGTATGCCAATGCTCAGCGCCGACGAGCTCGAGCGCCTGGTACTTGACGTTGTGATGAAGGACATCATTGAGCGTAGCCACGAGGCGTTGGTGGAAGAGATCAACGATGCCATCGCCCGGAAGCACACCGAGTTGCTCAGCGCCATCGCGGTGGCGGAGGTGCGGCTGCGCGAGTTGGAGGAGCGGCGCGAGGCGGCGCTTGACGCGCTGACCACGCAGTACAAGGGGGTGACGGAACGCACGCGCGCCGCGTTGGCCGAACAAGCCGACCGAATGGTGTGCGCGTACGATGAGGTGGAGGAGCAGATCCGCAAGCTCCGCCTCGGGATGGCCGTGATGGACGAGCAGGCGCGGTCAATCATGTTGATCTTGACCGACCCATTGCTTGACCCGTCCCGCTGGCAGGAACCCGAGGCGATCCATGCACTTAAGCGGGCTTTGAAGCTTCTCGTCCATGACCTGATCCTCAGGGAGAAGGTACCGGGCGAGTTTCATGTGGAGGTACAACTCTATGCAATTCGTCAAAGTCTATTGCACGAGAGCGCGTGGGAGTCGAACCCACCGACGAAGCTCGTCACCCCGTCCGCTGGTTTTGAAGACCAGGACAGCCACCAGGCCACATCCGCTCTCGCGGTGATTGTAGCCTGATCTTGTCCTTTGTGTCAATGCGTTGTTTGACGCAACGGCGCAGAGGCGTGAAGGTTTGCAGCCGAGCCTGTCAGGATGCACCGACACAGGGCGATACCAACACGTCTGTTTGTGTGATAGAATGGCGTACGTAAGCTGTTCGTGGGCCAACACCCCAGAGGGCGGACAATGATTGTTGACATTGAACTGACGCGGCGAGCACATGATCGCTACGTTGCACGAGCACTCCAGTTCCCAGATGTCGAGGTTGAAGCGGTCTCACGTGAAGCTGCGCTTGCCCAAATACGCGAGGCCCTCACTGCGCGTCGTCGTGCTGGCACCGAGATCGTTCAGATAACCATTGAGAACGGCAGCGCCGCACTCCAAACGGTCTGGCCTCGTCATGCCGGCACCTTTCCCGATGACGAAGCGTATCGCTTGATGCTTGCCGACGTAGAGCGTCAGCGCCGTGAGCTTGACGAGGATTCTCAGGCGTGACGTTTCTCCTCGACACAGACCATGTCAGTATCTGCGCCTCGGGTCAATTCTGGCAACATTAGACGACCAGATGTATCGGATCCGCGTTCTCCTCCCACGCTCGGCGGGGTGGATCGCAGAGGCCGAGCATGAGCACCGCGCCGTTGTTGCGCGGATTAACGATCGTGATGGTGACGGGGCCGCACAGGCGATGGAGCGACACCTGCGCGCTTCCTGCGACCGGGCTATCCGCCTGGTTCTGCCGATTCAGCGCTGAACCTTGGCACCCACGTGCAAGCCGCTCCGGTCTCCCGACGCTTCACGTACCGATGTTCCTGTGTCCTACGTACGTGATCGCAGTTCTATCCAGAAAGTGTACCGCATCCTATGACAAGCCTCGCCATCCTCGGTGCCTTAGGAACGCTCATCGGCCTGGTTCGCGCAATGCCACAACTTGTCCTGCTGCTACGCACCCGCCATGCCTACGGGGTCTCCGTCGACACGGCTGCCACTAGTTCTATTGTAAGCTTCGGCTGGGCTACTTATGGGTTGTGGACCAATCAGTTCTATGTCAGCCTCGCTACAGGGGCCTCCGGCGTTGTCTTTGCGATCATTACGGTGTTGGCCCTCCGCTTTGGACGTCGGGTCCGCGAGTTCGCTATCGCACCCGTCTGGCTCGTCGTTCTGCTTCTCGCCGCTGGGCTGGGAGGGACGACCGGGCTCGGCATGATCCTTCCCGTTAGCGTGCTCGCCGCGAATGTTCCCCAGCTTTGGGTCGCCTCGCGCGAAGGCAATCTCGCCGATGTATCGTTGGGTACCTGGCTTCTCTCGATGGCCGATGGGCTCGTCTGGGGTCTCTACACGCTCATCCAACCGGATATGGCGATTATGATCTTTGCCGGTTTGCAACTAGCGACAAGCGGCGTGATCGTAGCCATGAAGCTTGCCCATATGCTGCGACTGTCACGCCAGCCGGCGTAGCCCCCACCCTTTCCCCAGGCCTATGCCGAGCGCGGCTGGCGCAGCCTGCCGCGCTCGCCATCCTTTACCCCAGTTCTTGCTCAAGCAACGTACGCACTTGCTGCGGGTTCGCCTGCCCTCGCGTTGCTTTCATGACCATGCCTACCAAAAATTGTACCGCGCTCGTTTTGCCTCCACGGTATTCGGCGATCGCTTTGCTCGCTTTGCTGTCGGCGAGTACGTCGCGTACGATGCTTAGCAGGGCGTCGCTGTCGTTGATCTGCGTGAACCCGCGCTCGACGACGATCTGCGCCGGCGCAGCGCCAGTGTCAAAGCTGACTTCAAAGACTTGCTTGGCAATGCTTCGTGTGATCGTGCCGTTGGCAATGAGTTCGATCACTGCGGCGATGTGACTCACGGGCATGCGTTCGCTGAGCTGCGTCGGCGCTTCGCCACGCTCTTTTAAGAGCCGGAAGCCTTCGTTTAAGACCCAGTTGGCGACGTCTTTTGGGCTGCCGCCGCTCGCTTCTGCTGCCGCAACCGCTGCTTCGTAGTAGTCGGCAATTGAACGCTCGAGCGTCAATAGATCGGCGTCTTGCAGGCTCAGTCCGTACGCACGTTCAAAGCGCTCGCGCCGTGCGTCAGGAAGTTCAGGCAACTCTTCGCGGCGCGCAGCGATCCAGGCCGCATCCAGTTCCAACGGTGGGATGTCGGGTTCGGGAAAGTACCGGTAGTCGTGGGCGAATTCTTTCGACCGCTGACCAACGGTCTCCCCTTTGAATTCATCCCAACCGCGGGTCTCCTGGACAAGGGTTCCGCCCGCTTCAAGTACCGCCGTCTGGCGCTCGATTTCGTACGCCAGCGCGCGCTCGACAAAACGGAACGAGTTGATGTTCTTGATTTCAACTTTTGCTCCGTAGGCCTCTTGCCCTTCCGGGCGCACGCTCACGTTGGCGTCGCAGCGCAACGCTCCTTCCTCCAGGTTGCCGCTGTTGACCCCGATCCAGACCAGGATCTGCCGGATCTTCTCAAAATAGAGCCGCGCTTCCTCGGGGGTGGTTATATCCGGATGACTCACGATCTCCATCAAGGGCACGCCGCTGCGGTTGTAGTCGATCAGCGAGCCACCCTCGTCGGCATGCAAGAGCCGCCCGGTGTCCTCTTCGATGTGAATTCGCTCGATGCCGATCCGTTTCTCCACGCCGTCGCTCCGTCGAATCGTGAGCGAGCCTTCGGAACAGAGCGGCTGGTCGTATTGCGAGATCTGATACCCTTTGGGAAGATCGGGATATGGATACGATTTTCGACTGAAAACCGAGCGTTCGTTGATTGTGCATGTCAGCGCCAGGCCACTCAGCGCGGCCATTTCCACCGCACGTTGATTGACGACTGGCAGTGTCCCCGGCAAGCCGAGACTCACCGCCGAGACGTAGGTATTTGGTTCGGCCCCGGCATAGTCCGACGGGCAGCCGTCAAACATTTTTGAGGCTGTCTTGATGTGGGCATGGATCTCCAGGCCGATCGTGACAAGATAGGTGGGCATAGGCTCCTCGTTTGAACGTAGCCTCAGATGATGCGGATAAATTTGCGGCGACCAACCTGGATGACGACGTTAGCCCCAGGGCTCACGGTCTGTTCATAGCTGGTGACGCGCTCGCCATCAAGTTTGACCCCGCCACCGTCAATGAGGCGCCGCGCTTCACTCTTCGACGCAGCTAGCGCTGCGGTGACCATCACCTCAATGATGCTCACCGGCGCGTCAAGTTGGTGCTCGGGGATCACTTCGGGCAGTTCGCGGTTGACAAATTGCCGAATGAACGCCTCTTCCGCCGCCTGTCCGTCAGCTGGGCTGTGGAACTGCGCCACCACTTCGCGGGCCAGGCTCATCTTGAGGTCGCGTGGGTTGACGCTGCCTTCAGCCAGACTCTGCCGGATTGTGGCAACTTCGCTCATCGGGCGGTGGCTCAACACTTCAAAATAGAGCGGCAAGACTTCGTCGCTCATTGACATAATGCGACCAAACATTTCGTTCGGGGGCATCCGAATATCAACCGTATTGAGGAACGTCTTGCTCATTTTGCGTCCGTCGGTGCCGGGGATCAAGGGCACCAGCAAGACCTGTTGCGGCGTCATGCCGAGTTGACCCATCAGTTCGCGGCCAGCCAGGATATTGAACTTCTGATCGGTGCCGCCAAACTCAACATCGGCGTTGATCGCAACTGAATCATAGGCCTGCAACATCGGATACATCAACTCAAGGATGGTCAGAGGTGTCCCGGAATCATACCGTTTGCGGAACGTCTCGTGCGCGAGCATCTGCGCAAGGGTAAAGCGTCCGGTCAGGTCAAGCGCCTGCTCAAGCGTGAAGGTGCCAAACCACTCGCTCTGCCAGCGTACCTCGGTGCGTTGCCGATCAACCACGCGAAAGAACTGTTCCATGTAGGTCTCGGCATTTTGCCGTACCTCATCGGCTGTCAGGCGTGTGCGCGCCTCGTCGCGGCCCGACGGATCGCCAATCTGCGCCGTCCAGTCGCCAACAATCAGGACGACCTGATGCCCGAGATCCTGGAACATGCGCAGCTTGCGCAGGCCCACCGCGTGACCAATATGCATATCGGGTTTGGTCGGATCAAAGCCCTGTTTGAGACGCAACGGCTTGCCCGCAGCCAGGCGCTGACGCAACTCTGCCTCGACAATCACCTCGGCTACCCCGCGCGACAAGAGATCATTCGGCTCCATCTGTCTCTCTCTTCATGATAAGCAAGCGTTCTCGCAGGGGGTATTGTACACCAAAAAGCTGATCATCTGGCACTGGCCTGTGCTACAATCTCCGTAGGGGCGAAGCACCCGCCCCTGCCGGATCTCGAAGCTGTACCGTGCGCACACGGGCGGGTGCTTCGCCCCTACGTAATACGCGTCATCGCTCGTTCTGGTGACGCATCGCACCACCAGAACAAGCAAAGAACGGAAAGTCTCATGTTTCGACGTTTTCTGGCCCTCTTCGCCCTCGTTCTCCTCGTGACACTCAGTGGCTGTGGTGGTACACCCGCTGCCAGCTCTGCAACCGAGGTTCCTCCCGCACCGGCAACGGCTGTGGCGGAACGAACCCCGGTTCCGCCTGCACCAACAGTGGCTGAACCCACTGCCGAGCCATCTGCTGAACCCACTGCTGAGGCTACTACGTCAGTTGCTGGCGATGCCGCGACCCCTGAAATTGATCTGAGTGGCCTCCTCGGTGGTGGCGTCGGAGCCGGTGAGACCGTGACTAATGAACTCGGCTATTCCCTGGTCGTTCCTGAGGGCTGGACGGTTCTGATGAATGTTGCTTTTGAGGGTACTGGCGCGGTGATGATGGTGCCCGAAGGTACCGATCCGATGGAAGGTCCTGATGAGAATGTTCTTGCCATCAATGTTGGCGACTCTTCGGTTGTCTTTGATGAGGCTGCGTTGCCGCCAGATGCGAGTCTCGATGATCTCCTTGACTCATTTCAGAATCAAATGATCGAAGAAGATCCGACGGTGACGGTAAGTGATGTGGAAAATGTAAGCATCGGTGGCCTGCCCGGACGTGCCGTCAATATCACTGGTTCTGTGCCCGATACTGATGATGAGGTCTTTGTGCGCCTCGGGATCGCGCGAATCGATGATGCTCGCATTGTAACCGTCATTGGCATCGCGACTCGCGAGCTCTGGAATCCTGCCTCCGTGGATAGTGTCTTTGCGTCACTCGATCTGAGTGGGCTGGAATAGATTAGTTTCTTTGAGGTGATTGTCTTGCTTCAGCGCTTCCTTGTTGCTCTGTTGCTCATCGCTCTGCTGAGCGCCTGTGGCGGGCCTGCTGGCCCGCCACCGACGCCGACGCCGACGCCGCGCGAAATCAGTACCGCCGTTGGTCAGGCGACCCAGGCCAGCCAGAGTGTCCATTTTCGGATTGCACTCAGTGGTCGCCCCGTTGCTATCGATGCAACCGGCTTGACTCTGCTCAATACAATGGAGGGCGATCTGCTCCGCCCTGATGCGGTGCTGGCGGTGCTCAGTGTTACGGTCGGTGGTGCTGTCGCCGAGTTGCGTACGGTCTCGTTTGAGGGTCAGCAGTATCTGACCAATCCCCTGACCCGTCAGTGGACTTGTCTCGATGAGGGGCTTGCTTTCGATCCGGCGGTGCTCTTTGCGCCCGATCGCGGCATTGAGTATCTGCTGCAAGAGGGTTTTGCTGATGTGATCCTCGTTGGTACCGAGGATCTTGATGGTCGCCCCCATTACCATCTGCGCGGCACGATGGATGGGGCGCAGTTGCAGGCGATTAGCCTCGGTCTGCTCGGTGCAGGCCCGGTGGCCGTTGATCTCTGGGCTGACCAGGCGACGATGCTGGCGACCCGGTTGATCCTGGTGGATACCGCGACTGACCCGGAAAATCCGACGACATGGACGGTTGACTTCAGCGATTATGGCAAGGCCGTTGATGTCCGTGCGCCAGTGCAGTGTCCGTGATGCGCTTGCAGCTTGCAGCTTTGTGCTTATAGATTGGGCGCAGCGAAGGGTCTCAGAGGCTGTCTGAAAAGGCGACGGTTTGCTCTGGAGTGCCGGCTTTAGCCGGCTAAAGCCGGCACTCCAAGGGATCACCACGTGGTGGCGGACGATGCCGACACCCTTTTCAGCCAGTCTCTTATGCTCGGAGCGCAACGGCGCCACGGTCATGCCGCACGGAGCCGCAGGCGCCGTGAGGAATCTGCACGGATCGGCATGGAAGATCCCTCACTCCGTTCGGGGTGACAAGGGCGGGCCTGGGCACCACCCTGGTTGCTCACGGCATCACTGGCCTGCGGGCCATGTGATACTCAGCATGACTATGCGGCACCTTCACGTGTCATTGGATGAAATGACGATATCACCAACCTCAGGCACAACCCAGGCCCCACCGCGCCCCAACGTTGATCCACGCCTCACGCTGGCACTGCTTACGCTGGCGATCTTTGTGGGTGCCGTCGATCTGACGGTGGTCAGTGCGGTGCTGCCCAAGATCATGCTCGATCTGCGTGTCTCGCTCGATACCGAGCTCAACCGCGCGGCCTGGGTGGTCAGTGGCTATCTGCTCGCCTATACGATCAGCATGACGTTTATGGGCCGCCTGTCGGATCTGCTTGGCCGCCGCCAGGTCTATCTGGTTTCGCTCGTCGTCTTTCTCGTTGGTTCGGTGATCGTTGCGTCTGCTCCGACGCTCACGATTCTGATCACCGGTCGCATCGTGCAGGCGCTCGGCGCGGGCGCGATGGTGCCGGTGAGTATGGCGCTCGTCAGCGATCTCTTTCCGCCCGGGGCGCGGGCTGCTGCGCTCGGCTTTATTGGGGCCGTTGATACCGCCGGTTGGATGGTTGGGCACCTCTATGGCGGGGTGCTCATGCGCCTCTTCGATGATTGGCGCTTGCTCTTCTGGATCAATCTGCCTATTGGCCTCGTGGCGCTGGTGTTGACCTGGTGGGCCTTGCGCAACGTGCCTCAACAACGCGCTACCGGCAGCTTCGATTGGCGCGGGACGCTCTTGATTAGCGCGAGCCTCACGGCGCTTAACCTTGGTCTCTCGGCAGGGGCCGAACTGGGGGCGACCGATTTCTATGGCGAGCGCGTTGGGCCGCCACCGTATGCGCTTCCGCTTGTGCTGCTGGCCTTTCTGCTGCTGGCCGCCTTTGTCGTGTGGCAGCAGCGCGCCCGCGATCCGTTGCTCGATCTTGCCCTTTTTCGTGACCGTGGTGCCGCCGCTGCTTCGGTGATCAATGTTATGATCGGTTTTGCGATCGCACTGGCGATCACCAATGTGCCGCTCTTCATTAATACACGCCTCTTGCTGACGGCCCCGACCGATCCCGATATTCTGCGCCAGGCCGCCTGGGATGCCGGCTGGATGCTGTCGGCCCTGACTCTGACGATGGCGGCAGCGGCCTTTCCCGGTGGTCTCGCCGCCGGTCGTTTTGGCGATCGTCCCGTTGCGCTCATCGGTCTCGCCCTGACCATGTTCGGGTTTGGCTTGATGAGTCGCTGGAGCGCTGCCGAGACCTATGCTACCATGGCGGCACACTTGGTTCTTGCTGGTCTTGGACTTGGCCTGGTCATTGCCCCCGCTGCCGACGCGGTCATCCGTGCCGCCGCCGAAGACCGTCGTGGCGCTGTTTCGGCCGTTGTCATTGCGCTGCGCCTCGTTGGTATGACCGTGGGGGTCGCCATGCTGACGCTCTGGGGGGTGCAGCGCCAGGATGCGCTCCGGCGCGCTGGGGCCGATAATCCGCTGGTGAGTAGCGATCCGGCCTTCTTTTTGATGGAGATTGCCGCCCAGGTTATCGGCGAAACCTTTCTCTTTGGGGTGGTGGCTCTGGGTATCGCGCTCATAAGCGCAGGCTTGATGCAGTCGTCACGTTCGCAGCAGAGGGCGCGATGAACGAGATTGATGAGATCCGCGACAAAATCGATCTGGTTGAACTGATCAACAGCAATGGGGTGAGTCTGCGCAAGGCGGGACGCAACTACGTCGGGTTTTGTCCGTTTCACCCCAATTCGCGCACGCCCGCCTTTACGGTCTTTCCTGATACCCAGAGCTTTTATTGTTTCGGGTGCCAGGCTTCTGGCACGGCCTTCGATTTCCTGATGCGCAAGCAGGGCCTTGATTTCCCGACGGCGCTCGAGCAATTGGCGGCACGGGCGGGCGTCAAGCTGAAGCCGCGTACCGAACAGGCACGCGTCGAGGATGCGCGGCGCACCAAGTTGCTCGAGATCAATGCTGCCGCCGCTAAGTATTTCAACTACGTCCTGCGCGAGTTGAAACGGGGTGAGCCGGCGCGCGACTATGTGGCGCACCGAGCGGTCAACGATGCGATGGTTGAAGCCTTTCAACTTGGGTATAGCCTCGATGACTGGAGCCATCTCTTCACCTATTTGACCGAGAAGAAGGGCTATGCGCCTGAGGATGTCGAAGCGGCGGGCCTGGCGATCAATCACGAAAACCGGGGCTATTATGATCGGTTTCGCGGGCGGCTGATCTTTCCCATCCGCAATGCCAAAGGTGAAGTGGTTGGTTTTGGCGGGCGGGCGCTCGGTGACGGTACGCCCAAATACTTGAATACCCCCGAAACTCTGATCTACAAAAAGGGCGAACTGCTCTATGGCCTCGATCTTGCCCGTGAGGCGATCCGGGTGGACGATTGCACCGTGGTGGTCGAGGGCTATCTTGATGTGATCACGGCGCATCAACACGGCTTTCGCAATGTTGTGGCCCCGCTGGGCACGGCTCTGACCCGTAGTCATGTCGGCCTGCTCAAGCGCCTCTCGCACCAGGTCTATCTGGCCCTTGACGCCGATGCCGCCGGCCAACGCGCCACCCTCAAAGGGCTGAATACGCTCCGCGAGAGTGCCGACGAAGAGGGCGGCCATCTGGTGACGACGGCGCAGGGCGCGGTGCGCCTCGAAAGCGACGTTGCCCTGCGCATTATCCGTATGCCCGAGGGCCGCGACCCCGACGAGGTCATTCGTAGCGACCCCGACCTCTGGCAAAAGTTGGTCACCAGTGCCGTGCCGGTGATGGAGTTCTACCTGAGCGCGTATACCGCCGGGCTTGACCTGACGCGCCCCGAAGATCAACGCCAGGCGCTCGACCGACTTTTGCCCTTGCTCAAAGAACTTGACGGTACGCAGCAACGGGTCTACATTGCGCGCATCGAACATGTCGTCGGCATCAGGGCCGAGCTGATCCTCGATCTGCTCAAGGGCAAGGTTGACCGTCCGACCAACCGGCGTCCTGCGGGCAAAGGCCAGCCCGACCACGTGCGCCCCGGTATCCAGGTGCGTGCCATCCCAACCCCACCGCCCGACGATGCCCCGCACCCTGCGACAAGCGCCGAAGAGAGCGAGGGGCGCCAACCACAGCGGCGCCCAGGTTCCCCCACCGAAGCCTTTCTGCTGACGCTCGCCCTGCGCCACCCCACCGTCGAAGCAGCGGTCGAGGCACTCCTCGAAGCCAGCAACCTCCACCAACCGGCCCTGCGCGAAATCTTTGGCACGGGCATCGAAGATCTGCTTGAAAATCCGATCTATAAAGAGATTTGGCGTCACTACGCAACCCTCCCGATCGAATGGAGGCCAACGAACGCCGATGATCTGACCCGCTGGATCGACGGGCTCGATGAGGCGCTACGCAGCACCGCGAGTGCGCTGCTCGCCATGCACCAACGCACCGCCGAAGACTTTCGCTACCGCCAGGAAGCCGAGCATTGTGCCCGTAGCCTGCGCATCGAACAGGCCCGCCGGATGCAGCAACACCTCTTGCAACGCATCAAAGACGAGCAAGACCCACGCCTCCACAACGACATGCTGAGTCGCTTCAGCGCCCTTACCGCCTTTCTTGCGACCACTACCGCCCCTCGGCGCAGCAGCACCTACCCTGATCTGCGCGACACACTCGGTAAAGAGTGACGGCACCCGCCGGGAGGACGCGGTTGACGGTGCTCAACGATAATTCTCATCATGATCTCATCAACGACATAGAACCATGTATCTCGATTATACGTCATACATAACAGATAAGCCGGGATTGCCGATGATGCAATGACGCAAGCGCAAACCCCTCCCCTGATGCGAGGATGCGGCTTATGCCTAGAAGTGGATGCATACGGCAGAGGAGATGATCATGGAGCAGATGCTAACCCTTCGGACTGAGTTTCGTGTCTGGCAGGATGAGCGGTTCGGATGTATCTGGCGGTTGGCGTATCGTGAAGGTGCTGATGAAACCGTCGTGAGCTTCCCTGATATCGAGGCGCTCGGCGACTTCCTCAACGAGCAGTTTGGCCTTGATCTACTCGAAACACACGAAAACATGGCCCTCGCGGCTTAGCCGACATACCTTGCAAAGAAGGCGCTCTTTTTGACGCAAAGGCGCAAGGGCGCAAAGTTTTGTCGTAGTGTCCGCAGATTACGCAGATGTGGACGCTCTAAATCTGCGTAATCTGCGTAATCTGCGGACGATTGGGAAGACTTTGCAACAGCCCTACCCGTGCCACGACGCCTGCTACCCCATGCGCAACAGTCCATGGTATAATAGGGCCGCCCGCTGTTGGGGCCGCTAGCTCAACGGCAGAGCACTCGGCTCATAACCGACTGGTTCCCGGTTCGAATCCGGGGCGGCCCACCACGCCACATACGCCGGAGATGCCAGTTGTCCTGGTCTCTCCGGCGTATTGTATATGCGAACTGTGAAGCAAGGCGTGTGGTACAATAGGCCAGGCTTCTATCCTTGTTTACCCTTCAACAATTATGGCTATTCGGATCACAAAGACTGAACTGGACGGAGTCTTGATTGTCGAGCCCGATCTCTTTCGCGATGAGCGTGGGTTCTTTCTGGAAACCTATCGCCAGGATCTCTATGTGGCTGAGGGCATTACCTGTAGCTTTGTTCAGGATAACCACTCGCAGTCGCGTCAGGGGGTCTTGAGGGGCTTGCACTATCAAGATTTGACGGCCCCGATGGCAAAGCTGGTACGCTGTTCACGGGGTACGATTCTTGATGTTGCCGTTGATTTGCGGATCGGGTCACCAACGTTTGGGCGCTGGGTGGCGGCTGAATTGAGTGACCAGAATGCACGTCAACTCTTCATCCCCGTTGGCTTCGGGCACGGCTTTCTTACCTTGTCGGCGGTGGCAGAAGTGCAATATAAATGCTCGGGCTACTATGCACCTGCCGCTGAGGGTGCCGTGCGCTGGGATGATCCGGCCCTGGGCATTATCTGGCCGGTTGCTGACCCCATTGTCTCGCTCCGCGATCAGCAGGCGCAATCGATTGCCGCCTATGGCGAACGACCGGCCTTTGTCTATGAGCCTTGAATCGGACCCCCATCCGTATCCTCACAGGTTCTAAAACGGTAGATCATCAGGCGTACTGAGATCACATTTCGGCTTTGTTGCGCAAAAAGAGAGGCTTATGTCTGCACGTCGCAAACGTTGGGAGCTCGCGCCGCCTGCATCCTCCGAATTTACCAGGGCTACCGGGCTGAGTCCTTTGCTCGCGACGTTGCTCTATCAGCGTCAGCAACATACTCCGGAAACAATTGCGGCGTTTCTGACTGACGATCACCGTACCGGCCTGCATGATCCGTTTTTGATGAAAGGTATGGCGGAAGGTTGTGATCGTATTCTGCATGCTATTCAGCATGAAGAGAAAATCGCGATCTATGGTGACTTTGATACTGATGGTGTCACGGCGGTCACCTTGCTGATCCAGGCCTTGACGGCGATGGGGGCACAGGTGCAGCCCTACATTCCCCATCGTACCCGTGAGGGGTATGGGCTCAATGTTTTTGCCATCAACGAACTGGCCTCGCGTGGGGTGCAACTCTTGATCACGGTTGATTGTGGCATCAGCAATGTGGTTGAGGTTGCCGAAGCAAAGCGACTTGGGCTCGATGTAATCATTACCGATCACCACCAACCCCATGCTATTTTGCCCGACGCGCTGGTTGTGATCAATCCGAAACAGGCTGGTTGTTCCTACCCCTATAAAGATCTGGTGGGGGTTGGCATTGCCTACAAACTGGTGCAGGCGCTGGTTCGACGCGGGTTGACGTTGAACGGGTTGCGTGGGCGTGATCTGCTTGATGTGGTTGCCCTGGGCACGGTGGCTGATATGGGGCCACTGCATGGCGAAAACCGCACCCTGGTGAAGATGGGGCTCAAGGCGATCCATTCCTCTGAACGGCCCGGCCTCAAGGCGTTGATTGAGCTTGCTGGCTTGCGGCGGAGTGCCGTGACGGCGACGGATATCGGGTTTGCGCTGGGGCCGCGTCTGAATGCGGCGGGCCGCCTCGATGATGCCGTGCGCTCGTATGAACTCTTGCTTGCCCAGGATGCGCCAACTGCCGTTACGCTCGCCCAGGCGCTGAATCAAGCCAACCGCGAACGACAGGATTTGACGAAACGTGTCCAGACCGAGGCGCAGGCGCTGGCTGAGGCAACTGGTCTGGCGCAGCGACGGTTGGTGCTGCTTGCGCACGAGGAGTTTCCCGCCGGGGTGCTGGGCCTGGTGGCGGCGCGCCTGGTTGAAGAATGGGCGCGTCCAGTGCTCTTGATCGAACGTGGCGAAGGCGAGTCTCGTGGCTCGGCGCGTTCGGTGCCGGGTTTTAGTATCATTGACGCGCTCACGCAGTGCCAGGATCTTTTTGTCCGGTTTGGAGGCCACGCGGCTGCGGCTGGCTTTACCATTCACACGCTGCGTCTGCCTGAACTTGAAGCACGGTTGCTGGCGATCGCGGAACAGCACCTTACTGATGAGATGCTGGTGCCGCGGCTGTTGATTGATGCCGAAGTTGAACTGAATAGGCTTGACTGGGGTCTGCTTGAGGAACTCAAACGGCTCGAACCCTTTGGTCAGGCCAATCCAATACCGGTGCTGATGAGCAGTCGCGTTGAGGTTGTTGATGTGCGAACCCGTGGGGTAGGGGGGCAGCATCTGCGTTTGGTGGTGCGCAAGAATGGTACAACCTACGAGGCGATTGCCTTTCGCATGGGCCACCTTGCCGATGCGGTGCGCCGCCATCCGCTGCTCGATCTCGCCTATACCTTCGAGGACGACGAGTGGAATAACGACCGCCGCTTGCAGTTGAAGATCAAGGATTTCCGTCGAGCGACGCAGGGGTGAGCAGTCCCATCATTGTGCGCTCGTCCTGCGTAAGAATCGCCCCCTTTGACCGGGCACGCAGCAACGCGGCAACACACTCCTCATCCAGTTCACGGCCGGCAATGCGTTGCAGAATGGCGAGCGCTTCTTCGACCGAGCGCGCCGGGCGATAGGTGCGGTGGCTCGTGATCGCGTCAAAGACGTCAGCGACAGCGACGATGCGCCCGATCAGTGAAATCTGAACATCTTTCAGCCCATATGGGTACCCGCCTCCATCCAGGCGCTCGTGGTGCTGGGCTAGGGCCTGCCAGGCATCACGCAATAACTCTAGTTCAAGCAACCCATTTTCTTTGAGAAACTCTACCCCATAGAGTGGATGTTGACGCATCTGGCGGAATTCGGCCTCGGTCAGCGTGCCGCGTTTCTTCAGAATACGGTCAGGGATGCGAATCTTGCCGACATCGTGCAACTTGCTGGCAATGCGTACCCGATAGATCATGGCGTGATCAAGGCCCAGTTCTTGCGCAATTGCCACCGAGAAATCACTGACTCGTTGACTGTGGCCCCGCGTGTAGGGATCTTTCAGGTCAATGGCCCCGGTAATTGCATCAATAATGCGGGTCGACAGGGTCTCGACATCGGTATAGAGCTGGGCCAGGCGAATGATCGTTGCGGCTTGTCCGGCTAATGACTCGAACAGGCTAATATCTTCGGCATTGAAGCTGCGTCCCTGGCGCGGATTCAACGCCTGGGCTCCCCCAATGATCCGCCCCTCCAGGATACCAAGCTGCCCGCCCACGTCAATTTTGGGGGCCCTGAGGGGGACACAGAGAATCGAACGGGTCACAAAGCCACTCTCACTATCAACCTGGCGATAGAAGCGCTGGTCATGATGGACATCATTGACGACGACGGTTTCGCCGGTTGCGACGACATGACCAATGATGCCCTGTCCAGCTGGGATCCGCTTCGCCTCAACTTCGCTCCGTCGGTACCCCGTCGCCAGATAGAGCACCAGTTCGTTCTGGATCTCGTCGTAGAGCCAGATTGAAGCCGCCTCGATATCGAGCAGTTCGCACGCATACTCCATGATCCGATTGAGCAGATCGTCGCGGTTGAGCGTGGTCGTTAGGCGTGAGATAATCTCGATGAGGACGTGTTGCCGCCGTTCGCGCTGGCGGGCCTCGGTGAGCAAACGAGCTTTTTCGACTTCGGTGACCAGTCGGCTGCAGATGAGGTCGATCAAAGCGATCTCGTCTGGCTCATCGCATGTATCGTTGGTGAGGTTGAAGAGTTGCACCACGCCAACTGCGACGCCTCGTAGCATCAAAGGAACGCAGTACATCGTGCGCAATTCCATGCCTGCGAGTTCGCCGACGGCGCGATCCCAATGCGGATCATCAACGACATTGGCAATAAAAAGGGGTTGACCCTGACGAAGAGTCAACCCTGCGACCCCACGGTCGGCATTGATGCGCATCCCAATCAAGCTACGACTTGCCTCATTGCCTTTGACCACCGTAAAGATGAGCTCGTGGCTCGCCTCTTCATACAGATAGAGGGTTCCGGCTTCGGCCCCGGTCATTTCAATCAACAGATCGAGCATCTGATCCAGCAGTCCGTCCAGTTCGGTACTGGCCGCAATCTGATTGGCGCGTTGAATGACGTCAATCGTTGATGTGAGGCGTGTCTGCTGGTCTGGCATGATACGGTATCCTCTACCCTTTGGGCTGCCGCCCTCAAACATCATAGGCCAGGGCGCGTACATAGCGCACCAACTCGTCAGGATCGCCGGCGAGGGCGACCGGGACACCGGAGGCTTCCGTGATCTGGTGCAGCGTATAGTCGTCAATGGTGCGTTCACCAGTATAGTTGAACATGACCCGTGGCAAGAGCGCACGGGTGCAGCCGCTTGCACGGAGAACCGGGATCAGATCCTGGGCGGTCAATAGCCCGCTGACCGTGACAGTTTCACCAAAGAAGAGATTGGTGATCGGCAAGACGTGTATCGTTAACCCTTCAATCCGTCTGAGTCGTCGAGCGACCTGTTCAAGCAGTGGCGCAGCCAGGGTGCCACAGACGAGCGCCAGACTGGTCGGCTGGGCAAGGCGGGCAGGGAGTTTGCGGCGAGCGCGTGCCCACAGGTCGAGGAAGTCGCGTACCATGCCGACGCCATTCGAATACTGGGGCATATCATCGTACTGTTCGGCAGGGGGCAGCGTTCGTTCGGCCAGCAGATAGAACTCATCACTCGGATAGACGAGGGTAAAGCCGGTTTCAGCCCGGCAACGTGCCCCGATAGGCTCGATCAGGTCGATCACCGCTGCTGCTTCTTCACCCGTATAGCAACGCAGCGGAATATCGGTTGCCGCCCCGAGACGTGAGCAGAACCCCATCTCGGGGTTGTGCAGTGGTTGTACGGGTTGATCCTGCGGGGGCCTTTGCTCTTCCCAGAGGGGCTGTGCTTCCCAGTTGGTATTGATCCAGTCGGGCGTCTCGTGAACCTGAATTGCCGCCTTGATCGTGCTGGGGCGTTTGCCGTCAAAGCGATACTTCGTCAAGCCTACCGGAACAACCGCAATCGACTGAACAATTGGCTGGAGGGCCAGCAGATCCTCGATGCTCTGCCGCAAGACTTCGCCATCATTGGCCCCCGGGCAGGCGACGATCTGGGCGTGAACATCAATGCCCATGGCCCCGAGGCGGCGGATCTGCTCGCGCACATCGGGCACATCACGCTTGCCAAGCATCAGGGCACGCCAGAAGGGATCAGTCGCGTGAACACTAATATTCATCGGTGAAAGGCGCTGTTCGCCGATGCGCTGCCAATCCTCCTCGGTCAGATTGGTAAAGGTGACAAAATTATTGTAGAGAAAAGAGAGCCGGTAATCGTCATCTTTGAGATAGAGCGTTTTGCGAAACCCTTTGGGCATCTGGGTCAAAAAGCAGAAGGGACATTTATTATTGCATGTACGCAACCGATCAAAGAGTGGTTCGGTAAACTCAATGCCAAGATCGTCGTCGGGATCTTTGTCGAGTTGATGAGTATGTTCATCGCCACCGGCAGTGCGTACCCGCAACGTGACCGACTCTTCGGCGATGGCAAAACGATAATCAATCACGTCGCGCAGACGTTGCTGCCCGATCGCGACCAGCGTATCACCAGGCTTGAGTCCAAGCGTTGCCCCGAGACTACCCGGCGCAACCGAGGCAATGACCCCACCTTCGCCCGTAATCTGTTTGAGATCAGGTTGATATTCCACAGCACCTACATACGAGAACCTCTGATGAATCGTCCCCCAGAGGCTCTGCTAACTATACGCATAGATTTATATTATACCATCCTTCAGGGGATTTTTGCCCACCTAAAGGGTCTGCTGCACGGGCACCCGCAAGGGGTGCCCCTACACCGGGCCCGGCCCCGTAGGGGCACCCCTTGCGGGTGCCCGTGCGGGTGCCTGTTTCGTATGATGCCATCTCGTGTCTGCTGAGGCAACCGGCCAGCTTTGCTGGCCGTTGGCCTCAACAGACACAGAGGTATCCTACGAACTACACGAAAGCATTGAGCACCCGGCACGTTCGCGGGCCCAGTCGGGGCGTTTCTGGATGAATGGGGCGCTGACGGGCTGATCATCGTATGGTCTGCGGAGGGCGTTGAGCAGGGCGTGAATGCGACTTGGGTCGCCCTCTTCGGCAAGATCAATGGCCTGTTGGGCCAGATAATTCCGTAAAACAGTGCGCGGGTTGACCGCGTTCATCTGGGCGCGGCGCTCGGCGGGGTCAAGCCGATCACGCTGAACCCGCGCCGCGTAGTGGTGAATCCAGGTGGCAAAGGTCTGTTCGTGGCGAGTGAAGAGCTCATCACGATAAAAGGCCTCACGCAGGGGTTCCAGTGATGGTGCGGCGGGGTTGAGATCGGCTAGGCCGCGGAAGAACCAGGTCATATCCACTTCAGCGATCTGCATCAGCCGATAGGCCTCGCTGACGAGGGCCTGATCGTGCTCGTCAAAGCTCTTGAAGCCAAATTTTGCTGCGGTCATGGTGCGCTGTTCTGCCAAAAAGACCGCAACATACCGATCCAAGCTGGCCTGCAGGATCTGCTGGTCAGGCAAGAGGCTAGCAAGCGCCCCGGCGAGACAGGCCAGGTTCCAGTGCGCAATCTGTGGTTGATGGGCAAAGCGGTAGCGGCGCCCGCTCTCATCGGTGGTATTCGGCGTCCAGTCGGGATCAAAATTGTCGACCCAGCCATACGGCCCGTAATCGATTGTTAGCCCCAGGATCGACATATTGTCGGTATTCATCACGCCATGCACAAAGCCGACCCGCATCCAGTGCGTGATCATGTGGGCGGTGCGGACGCAGACCGCTTCAAACCAGCGGCTCCGCAGCGTCTCGGGGTCGCCTTCAAGTTCGGGAAAGTCACGGTTGATCGTGAAATCAACGAGTTGCGCCAGCAGATCACGGTCGCCACGGGCCGCCAGGATCTCAAAATTGCCAAAACGAATGAATGAAGGCGCCACGCGACAGACAATCGCCCCCGGCTCGGGGCGGGCATGCCCATCGTAGAACATATCGCGGATGACCTCTTCGCCGGTCGCCACCAGGCTAAGCGCCCGGGTTGTCGGCACCCCGAGGTGGTGCATCGCCTCGCTGCAGAGGAACTCGCGGATCGACGAGCGCAATACGGCCCGCCCGTCGGCGGTGCGTGAATAGGGCGTTAGCCCGGCTCCTTTGAGCTGTAATTCCCAGCGCTCGCCAGCACGATTGATCACCTCGCCGAGCGTAATTGCCCGCCCGTCACCCAATTGCCCGGCCCAGTGGCCGAACTGATGCCCACCGTAACAAGCCGCATACGGCTGCATCCCCCTGACCAGCGCATTGCCCCCAAAGACCTGGGCAAAGGCCGGTGACGTGATCGCTTCGTGGTTGAGATCGAGGAGCTCGGCCACCTCGGCGGCATACGCCAGTAACC
Source organism: Candidatus Chloroploca mongolica (assembly GCF_004762035.2). Classification (GTDB taxonomy): domain Bacteria; phylum Chloroflexota; class Chloroflexia; order Chloroflexales; family Chloroflexaceae; genus Chloroploca; species Chloroploca mongolica. The sequence goes on from NZ_SIJK02000001.1 coordinate 23,553, forward strand.
GTGGTTCGGCCACAGGTGTGGGCAATACCGGCGACCAGCATGCGTTCAATACCTGACGTGGATGTCGGCTCTCTTCAGGATCACCAGGAAGTTCGTTGACAAAGCGGTTCTCAAAACGCCAGTTTTGCATACAAGAACAACTTGTTTCTAGATCTATTAATAGATAAATTCTGATAGATGATACAGAACGACTTTTGTCGCCGGGTCAACGTGTGCTTTGAGCCCCGCCTTGAGGAGGTCTAGCTGGACGTCAATGGCCTGCTCGTCGAGCGGTTGGCTGTTTACATCGCGCAACTGGGCGAGATAAGGGCTCTCATCAGGCACCATGAGGGGCGACAGATAGACCAGATCGCCTTCGCCGAGGCCCATCGCGCCAACGATGCGCAGCGAATTGGCGACGTGCTGCGCCGCCAGGCGCTCACCCCCGGCCCCCGCGAGCAAAATGACGCCCACACTGATCCCTGCCTGCTTGATCGTCTGCACGACCTCAACGCAGGCGGCGGGCGAACCGGGCTTGTTGAGCAACCCAAAGACCTCGGGGTCGCCAGTTTCGAGGCCCAGGTAGATTCGGCGCACCTGAGCCTCGCGCAACTCACGATACGCGGCGACCGACTTGCGTTCAGCGCCAAAAATATCGAGAAACGCATAGATCCCACGCAACGCATTCCCTGAACCCAGCGCAAACTCGCGCTGCACCACCTCAAGCAGTTCACGCAGGCGGGGCTGGGGGATGATCAACGCATTCGCATCACCGAGAAAAATGGCATTGCGCAGCTCCATGCCGCGCCCGAGCAGTCCCTTGACCTCGTGAATATGTTGACATAACTCTTCAGGGCCTTTGATCCGAAAAGGCCGGTCGTGGTACAACGTACAGAAGGTACAGCGGTTCCAGCTACATCCCTCGGTTGCCTGCACCACCACAGCCTGATAGTGATCAGGCGGAAGGATAGAGATCGGCTTGTAGATCGCATCAAAGCGTTCCCGTTCAGCCTCAAGCCGAGGGACATCCCAGGCGAGGATGCGTTCAAGCCACGCGTTGAGCTCAGGCTGCTGGCTAGCTTCAAGTTGACCAGCGAGATGGCTCATATGCGTGACCATCTCGTGCAGAAAGGTCTGCCGTTCATCCTGGTTCAGCATATAGCGGAGCTTCTGGCCAGGAGCCAGGGACTGCTTGCGCAACACATCGCCCCGCAGACCACGCCGATAATTGATCCCCTCACGAAACGCGCCGATCAGCCGTCCTTCGCCATCGAACGAATAGCGGTGGGTAAAGTTGTCGGCAAGCGTAAAAAAATGCGGTTGCACATTGAGTGACAGCACATGCTGATCGGGCGTCACGATTGTCTGCGCACCAGTAAGCGAAGGTTGCATATGAAATCCCTGGGTAAGTCTCTATTTATTGTACACGTTGTCACGACCTTGAACAAGGTGGCGCTTCCCAAGGAGCAATGCTTTTCACAGAAGACGGTTTTGATTTTGACGCAAAGGCGCAGAGGCGCAAAGATTTGAGGCATCTCCAAGCGTAGCTTCGTGCCTTTGCGTCAAACCAACCATCTTCGTTGAATGGCAAGCCAGGCCGGCTACCCTGATCTTGCCAGAAGGGAGTATACTTAAGCTTGATGAAGGTTACGCGTTTCATCAAGAAAGTTGCCCTATGCCGACCTTAGAACAACGTTTTGCTGCGCTCGAAGCAGAGAATCGGCAACTCCGTGCGCAGATAACGGAGTTAAGCAAAAAGACCACCCGCTTTCGTGACATGATTCTCTCGACGCCAGTGGCAGTGGCTGTTGCATCAGTCGAGACTGAACTGGTTGATTATGGCAATCCGGCATTTGCGAGTCTTCTTGGCTATGATCTCGAAGAGCTTATGGGCCTGCCGCTGACCAAGGTTTTTGCCGAAGAACCGGACTATATCCAGCATCTTTTTGTCAAGTGTGTTGCCGAGGGCGCATGGCAGGGCGAGTTGCGCTATTGTCACAAAGATGGCTCACCGATCCCTGCTTTGCTGACGGCCAGCGTGCTGCATGATAGTGATGGCAAGCCTTATGCGGTGGTTGGTTTTGCCCATGACCTGCGAGAGCAGAAAGAGCAAGAAGGGCAGTTACGCATCTTCAAGTTGCTGGTTGACAATGCACCAGATGGCATTGCCCTCTCTAATACGGATCTGCGCATTACGTATGCCAATCCTGCCTTTGTGACCATGATGGGGCATCACGATTCTCTGATTGGGCAGCCTGTCAGCAGTTTGATTATTGACGAAGATCATGCGCTGCTTGAGACGCTTGCCAAGAAGGTGCTTGTCAGTGGCACCGTGATTGAGCAGCTTCACTATCAACGCCCAAATGGCGATATCTTTACCGCCCAGGTCTCGGGACTCATTATCTATGATGAGCAAGGTCGCCCGATTGGCTTTGCCTCGATCAACCGTGATCTGACTGATCAGCTGCGGGCTGAGCAAGAGCGACGGACGTTGCAGGAAGAAGTGATCCAGGCCCAACAGGCGGCCCTGCGCGAACTTTCGACCCCGTTGATGCCGATTGCCGATAAAGTTGTGGTGATGCCAATTATTGGCAGCATTGATCAGACGCGGGCGCAGATGATTATGGAGACGTTGCTCGAGGGGATTGCAGCGCACCGGGCAACCTTTGCGATCCTCGATATTACCGGGGTGCGCGTGGTTGATACCCAGGTTGCCGCAGCGATGATCCGCGCGGCCCAGGCGGCGCGCATGCTCGGGGCCGAGGTTGTCTTGACCGGCATTGGCCCAGAGGTAGCACAGACCCTGGTGCATATCGGTGCTGATCTGCGTGAACTGGTTGCCCGCAGTAGTTTGCAGCAGGGCATTGCGTATGCGATGAAACGCATTTAGCTTCCGGGAAGCTTGAAGCTTCCCGGAAGCTACCCTTTTAGGGCAGGTTGCCCCCGCCAAAGTCATCGAAGGCTGCCCCTGCGGCGTTCATAAACCAGACACCAATCTGCCCGCCCTGACCGACGTACCTGTTGCCGGCAACCGTACGGGTATCGGCTGTGCCAAGCAGCAGGCAGTCGGCATAGACTGTGATTGTTCCATCAGCCAAGGCCCGCGCTCCAAGTAGCGCCCCCGGTTGGAGTGCCACCGGGTAACTTGCTATGCTGCGCCAGCCTCGCCCTGGCACAAGCGCCTCGACGCTGATGCGTTCTCCCCGTGCGTCGTAGCTGACCAGGATTGCATGGCTCTGCCCTCGTACTTTCAAGGCCAGGGTGTGGTGTGCGCTTGTTGGGTTGAGCGTACTCAGGCGCATGAACGCCTCCTGGTTAGAACCGAAGGGCGGTGTGCGCCATGTGGCGAGCCCGCCTTTGCCAACGCTGACGACGCCGTCACTGAGACGGTACTGATCGCGTTGGGTCGCGCCACGCCAGTTGTTGCCCAGTCTTCCGTCGGCGCGGTCGAAGTTGTCGAGGATGACCCTGGCAGGGAAGTTGCTGACTTTGACGACGATGCTTTGCACGGCTTCGCGATTGCCGGCATTGTCGGTTGCAAAGAACTCGACCCGGTTCGCGCCCTCGGTGGTGATCGCAAACGGGTTGGTGTAGGGTGCGAAGTCAGCCTCTCCGACGCGGTACCAGATCGTGTTTACCCCCGAGCGATCATCCTCGGCATTGAGCGTCACCGTTGCGCTGCCAGCAAAGCAGTCGCTCGGGCAGAGCGGGTTGCGCTCGCCACTGGTGCTGGCTGTGGTCGTGGGTGGGGTGAGGTCCGGGGTGCGGTCCTCGAAGCTGATTGTCCCTGTTGCCGCCGGGTTGATGCCGTCGCTCACGCTGGCGTTGACCGTAGCCGTGCCTCTTGCTCCAAGGGCTGAGGTGAAGAAGAGGTTGCTGCTGATCGCGTTGAGTGTGGCGGTGTTGCCCGTTGCCCGGTAGAGGCCACCACCCAGGTCGCTCAGGCCTGCGCTGCTGCTGCTAAGGGTGCCGATGCCTGCAGGAGTTACTTGCAGATCGAGCGTCAGGATGTCGCTGCCATCGCGGTCAATGGCCCCAAGCCCAAAGCTGCGCGGCGTGGCTTCGGTGTAGCCCAGCGTGATGTTCGGGGTGTTCACCGGAACCGTCGCAACGGTCACGGTGCCTGAGACCTCGTTGGCACTGAGCGCAAAGAGTTGCCCAGCGCGTTCAATGAGCTTGATGCTCTCAGGGGCCAGGCCCGTTCGTACCAGCCCGAAGGCCTGCGGGGCCGTCGGTGTCGTGATGTCAACAAAGGCCATGGCGTTGGCCCGTTCAAGGCCAACAGCGACCAGCACGCGCCCGTTCACCCTGATCACGTCAAGCATTTCGGGCTCGACGCCACCATTCGGGCTACGATTATCTGGGTAGACGCCATATTGGTTGGCTAGATCGGCCAACTGGTTGCTCAGATCGGCGACGAAGGCTCCGCTGGTGGCATTGAAGATGCTGATCGTGCGTCCACCACGTGGGTTCGGGCGCGTATCGCCTTCATCGGCGGTGATCAGATAGAGCGTGCCGTCAATTTCTACCGCACGGATGCCATCCGGCTCGCGGAAGGCGACCAGCAGTTCGTTCGGGTTGTAGATCCCGTCGTTGGTTCGGTCGGTTAGCAACGCAACCTGGCCCAGCCCGAAGATGTTGTCGGTCGGCATGAGCGTGGGCAACGGATCAACCAGGCTCAACCGTGCGATGGCGTTATTTTCTTGCAAGGCCACAAAGACCGTCTGGCTATCGGGCGCAAACGCGATTCCTTCTGGTTCGATGGTGCCAGGCGCATTGGTAATTGCGGCACCGCTGGCATCACCGTGCGTACGACCGATGCTCACTCCGGGTACCCCCGCGATGTCAGGGAACTCAACCGTGCTGACGGTCAGTACCGCTGGATCAGGATTGGCCGGGTCAAACGCGCTCACATCCATCACAACGAGCGCACCTGCGCCACCATCATCAGTGGCACTGACCTGCTCGGCTTCGATCGCAATGACGGCAAAACGTCCATCCGGTGAAATTTCCACCGAGTCGGGTTGGCGTCCGTCAGGCGAGGTGGCATCAAGGCCAACGATGAACTGTACCAGCGGCATGCCGTCCGAGAGACGGAAGACGAAGACACGGCCCGAACGGGGGTTGCTGCTGCCGGTGACGGCCACAAAGAGATCCTTGGTCGGGTGGATGGCAACCGAGGTCAGGTTGGCAAGTTCAGCGAACTGTAGCCGCTGGATCAGGCTGATGTCAGGCAGCGCACTGAGATCGAGCAGATCAATGCTGCCATCGCCCGCGTTCGAGAGCACGGCACGGTCGCCACTGACACTGATGATCTCGGCCCCACGGTCGCCAAGGCCAGTATCGTACGTAGCGAGCGCCGATAGTGCCGGCGGGCTATTGGGCCGGGTCAGGTTCAAGCCGATCAGCACCGGGTCGTGGTCAGAGGTGCGAAATTCGTCGGGAGCAAAGAGGCTCTCGATCTGATTGGCAATCTTGAACTCGACGTTGTAATCGAGCACGCTCGGTTCGTCGGCGTTGATATGGTACTCGTCAGTGCCTACGACCTGCTCGACTAGGCTCGGTGAGGCCAGGGCGTAGTCAAGATAGCCCCATTGCCCGTCGAAGACGTATGAGTAGGCGTCGGCCCCGCCAAAGCGCTCGATCAGATTGACAAAGCCAAACTCCTCGATAACCGCAATCGGATCTTCTTTCGCATATGCATTCAGATCGCCAATGATGAGCCAGTCGGTGTCGCTACTTCCTGTCGGATTCGTGGCGATCCACTCCATCAGCGCCAACGCAGCGGCGGTACGGGTACCATTGCAGTTGCCCTGGCCGTCGGTCAGATCATCATCGCCGAGGCCACAGGCCGAGCCCTTGCTCTTGAGGTGATTGACCACGACCGTCAACTCGCCGCCCGTCGCAATTTCGCGGAAGGTCTGGGCGAGTGCAGGCCGATTGCGGTCGGTTGCGGCATTGAACGGATTGACGAAGGAGGCTGCATCAAGCACCGCAAAGTCGCCGACGGGTTGCACGCTGGTCTGCTTGTAGAGGAAACCAACCCGAATGGCGTCGGTGCCGATAATGTCCGTATCGACATAACGATAAATATTGGCTCCCAGGGCGGTGTTGAGGGCGCTCGCAAGATCACCTTCGGGCGAGACACCGGGCGTATTCTCGATCTCGATCAGGCCAAGGATATCGGCATCAAGCTTGAGCAGAGCCTGCACCAGTTTGATGCGCTGGCGCTCGAACTCCAACGGCGAGTCGGCCCCACGACAATCAGCATTCTGCAGCGGACCGCAGTCGCCAACGGTTGAACTGGCCGTCGTGTCAATCGTCAAAAAGTAATTGAGCACATTAAAGGCTGACACCTTGAGCGAACCGCCGACCTCGGGGCGGGCCGTTGGGCGCGGATTAGTCGGTTGAAAATCAGGGACGCCCCCACCGAGCGCACCTACGGGGCGCAGGCGATAGTTGTTCGGGCTTGCCGCATTGCCGGCCCACCCATAGGTCATCACGCCAACCATGCCGGTTGCGCTATCGCCACCGCGCAGCGTATTGCTTGCGCTCAGTGGTTGGCCGCCACGTCCGAAGAGAATCGGATCGGGGTTCTGATTGTTGAGGTTATCGTCAACAATGATGCGGTTAAGATTATTGGCGGCCTGGAGTGTCGCAGCGGCAGCGCCTGGTTCAACGACATTGGTTGGTTGACGCAAGCGATCTCCCGACGACATCACGATCTGGCCGAAGCGACCAAGCTGGAAAAACTCGGTGGCAAAGAGTTGCTGCGGGAACCGTACCAGCATGCCCTCGTAGCGCTCAAGATAAGGCACCCCATTGACGGCATCTGGGAAGGGCATCATCACATCAGTTGGTGTGATGGTCGCACTGACCCCACAGTCAATGATGCTAGAGACCGAACTGATCTGCGTTTGATCCTGGAATTCGCCGGCTGTGCCGGTGATGCGTACCAGTTGGCCGAGTTGTACCGAGACAGCATCGCCATTGAAAACAAAGATGCCATCAGAGGTCGTCGGGTCGCCGTCGCCAACCGAATCTTGCAGATAGAAACCGCGGAGGGCTGGGGTTGGCCCCTGGAAATCGCCAACCACAACGCCCTGGGTGGTGACATTGCCGGTCACGGCCGCACTATTGCCATTGCCTTGAATGGCATAGATCGGCACAAATGCTTGTTCGCAGATCGGTGTCGGCACGGTGACCGTCAGCGTTGCTGTCTGGCTATCAACACTGCCCACCTCATTGCTGACGCGCACCCAGTAGCTGGTGGTTGCATTGAGGGCCGGGGTCGTAAAGGTCGCGCTATTCTCGCCGACAGGGTTGGTTGTGTCAGGGGCATTGCCCTGGTACCACTGATAGCTCAGCGGGGCGGTGCCTGTCGCGGCGACCGTCAAGGTTGACGTCGTGCCATCAGCGATGCTCTGACTCTGCGGTTCCGTCGTGATCACAGGGGCTTCTGGCCCGCTCGCCAGTGGCTCACCGATCACCGTCACCATATCAAAGCGCCAGGTTCCCGCAGTGCCATAGTTCGAGGTAGCATTAGTCGCCGCGTAGGCACTGCTTCCAGGCGCAAACGCCGCCACAATGCGAAAGGCAAAATTAGGATTATTATTGACCCCAGGCAACCCGGCAAGATTCACAGTCCGCCCGTTGAACCATGTATCCCCGCCCGTTGCCTCGAAGAGTGGCTCAACATTGGTAAAGTTGATGCCATCGGTGCTGTACTGAAAGCGCACAAACCGCGAGGCCGTATTGCTATGGCGCTGATCCCAGCTCACAACAATGTTCTGGCGACCGACGGTACTTGCATTGAACTGCACCCCACGCGTCTCGTTGCCGGCACCTTGAGCCGCAAAGGTAGTCACATTCCAACCAGAATTGTCAGTTGTAGCCGGATCGGAACTGCCATTTCCTGCCGTGCCACTGGCAAAAGCAGCCGTTGTGCCGCCGACCAGGGCCGCGGTACCCGTGCCTGTCGCTGGGTCAGTGGAACCGGTAGTCGTGCTCGTATCAGGCGGAACCGAATTGAACGTCCACTGCGTGAATGTGGTTGTCGCAAAAACCGATGCTGGTGCGAAACCAATGATTGAAACTAGCAGGGCGATCAGTAACCCAAGACTGCTTACCATGCGTACGCCCGCAGTGCGCCGCCGATGTCTGGCCAAAGCCATCATGCCTTGCTCTCCCTCAGATTGCTCTACAAACCTCAAACGCGAATCAATCCACCCCTATGTCAAAGGCAACATCCTGGTTTAGTCGTCGCGCTCTGCAACGCACAGAGAAACCAACCCTCGCCAGTATGACGAGAGCATGCAACATAGCGCCTCGGGGCGCAGGATGGCCTGACTCAGCTGCAAGCCGTGTCAAGGAATGAAGACGGAGGGGTGTGATCAGGGAAGATAATAGCAGAGCAATGTTAAGACTCGTCGGATCTTAGGATGACAAAACTGTTATCTGCGCAAGACCCTAAAACGGCTCAAGCGGGGGGCGATTGAAGGCCATCGCCAGCATCCAGACTTCGAGCGTGCGCCAGGCAAGGTAGGCGAGCACGGTACCAGTCACCAGTTTGCCTGCCCAGCCTCGTCGTCGGTAGTGGATGACCGCAAAGGTTGCGCCAACGGTCAGCGCCCAGCCCGCAAAGGTGACCCAGCGGGTCGTGATGGTTGAGAGCGTGATGAGCGGCAGGATTGCCTGCGAGAGACCCAGGCCAAAGGTGAGCCAGAGCAGGATGAGCAAACTGCCCCGCCGCCGGTGGGGGTTGAGCGTGAGGATGAGCGCCCCGGCAAGCCCAAGTGGCACCAGGAAGAAGCCGTTGAGCGTGAGAATGCCGTCCTGCCACAACGAACCAAGCCAGGCCTGGCGCGAGAGGGGCTCGCGGTCAGTGACATTCGCCATGCCGCCCTCGGTGAAGCTTGCGGCATGGCCAAGGATCAGATCGCTGTAGCGGCTGTAGAAAAAGATCATCACAAAGCTGAAGGCAATGATCCACGCCACGAGCAAGTGCCGTGCTGCGGCCCGTTCTTCCCCCGAATTGGCTTGCAGCCAGAGCAGAGCGGCAGCCGCAACCACCACAGCGCTGACATTGATAAACGATCCAATATGACCAAGAAAAACAAGAGTTAATAAAACAGGAAGCCACCCTAGCCCGGGGAGACGGGTGGGTTGACCGTGCATGCCCCATTGATCATAGGCAGGCCAGGTCAGCACCAGCAGGGCCATCAAGAGGATGCTGAGCATCTGGGCACCGATTTGGGCTTGAAACGACCACCAGATATTCTGCATCGGGATCGGGCTGAGCGCATAGATCACCGCACCGATGAGCCCACCGTAGGTACTGCCAGTCAGCCGGGTCAGCAGCACAAAAAAGATCAGGATCGCCGCCAGTTCGGCCAGCGCTGCCGTGCCCCAGAGCAGGGTATCGAGTGGGAGGCCGGTCAGGGAAAGAGGGGCAATCAGCAGGTACCATCCGCCGGGGTAGGGCGCAACGAGGCCGCGATGGCGCATTACCAGCGTCAAATTGCCCGTGAGGGCCTCGATAAAGCGATTGGTGTGGAACTGAATATCGCCGGGCATCGCGGCAGGATGCAGTCGACCGGCATATTTGGCGACAACCGTAAGCACCAGCACCAGCAGCAACCAGCGCATGATCGTCGCACGCGGGGCCACAGCAAAGCGTCGCAGCAGCGGCGGTACCACGAGCCGCGCCGCTGCCGCGCTGAGCAAGGCGATCCCCGCTGCCTGCGCCATCCAGGGATGCATTGCCCCCATGCGCGGCGGGACGAGGCCAACCAGAACGAGCAGCGTTGCCACAAGCCCCAGCAGCAACCAGCCTGCGGTACGTTGCGCAAAGCCCATCAACCCGAGCGCTGCCCAGCCCAGCACGATCGTCAACGCATACCCTGCCATCAGTGAACGACCCGGCCAGACCAGGGCTTGATCCGCAAGACTCGTGAGCGCAAATGCATTGCCAACAGCAACACCGAGATAGCCGCGCACATCCGTGGGATGTTGCCAGGGGTCAGCGCTCAAGCCAAGATGCAGCGTCCCATCCTGGAGGGCCGCAGGCGGAACGTAGATGTGGTAGGTGCTTGCATGCTGGCGCAGGGGTAACAGCAAAGGCGCCCCTGTGCCTAGATCAATGCTGAGCAATGGTTGTTCAGGCGTCTCAAGCCAGTTCTGCTGGTGCGAAACGATGGTCAATGCGACCATCAGGGGTTGCTGGCCCACGCCAGGCACCGTCACCGTGGCAGATGGTCGGGTCCAGCGCCATGTCTGTTCACCAGGGATGCCCTCGGCATCGAGAAAACCCTCGAGAAAAGGGTGATCCGTCCCGATCCCTTGATCAATTCCCACCTGAAACGTATAGTGCAAGGGGCGCTGATAGATCGCGAGCAACCCGATCATGGCGAGGAGCACGAGCAACCAGAGCCGCCAGGCCAAGAACCAGCGGCCAATCTCGGCAACCCTGGCAACGAGGGCGTCCTGCCCTCGGGGTGCGTCCGAGCGCGGGACGCCCTCGCTCCCAGGAGAAGTGTGAACACTGCCGAAGCGCGCTTGGGCTGCGTTTGCGCCAGCACGGGTTTTTCGGGTGATTGCCTTCAACTTGATCGGCATAGAATTCGGACGTGTCCTGCAGCTACGTTACGGAAATAGCCCGTAAAGCCCAGGCGTTATAGGAGTGCCGACATCAGTCGGCTTTGTACAAAGCCGACTGATGGTTTTCAAGAAATAAATCAGGGAGTGCCGACTTCAGTCGGCGTCCGGCTTAGCCGACTGAAGTCGGCACTCCGGTACACCGGATTTAATGCTTAAAGCCCATAAGTCGGCACGACCTGATGCAATGCGTAAAAACCAGTAGCCCTGCGAGGCGTCACAACTTCTCGCTGATCAGCTTGGCCTGGGTAAAGAGCGCGACATAGTCAGGCCCACCGGCTTTGCTATCGGTTCCCGACATATTGAAGCCGCCGAAGGGCTGAACGCCGACGAGTGCGCCGGTACACTTGCGGTTAATATACAGATTGCCGACGTGAAACTCGTCGTAGGCGCGTTCGATGCGCGCGATATCACGCGAGAAGATCGCCCCGGTCAGGCCATATTCGGTATTATTCGCAATCTCCATCGCGTGATCAAAGTCACGTGCCTTGATGATCGCCAGCACCGGCCCAAAGATCTCCTCTTGAGCGAGGCGAGCATCGGGGGCGATATCGGCAAAGACGGTGGGATTGATGAAATAGCCACCATCTTCGAGCAATTCATGGTCAACGACTTCGCCCCCAGCGACCAAGCGTCCCTCTTCTTGCCCGATAGCAATGTAGCTACTGATTTTATCGAAGGCAGCCCGATCAATGACGGCCCCCATAAAGGTGTCGGGCTGGGTCGGATTGCCGAGTTTGACGGCTTTGGTGCGCTCGACAATGCGGGTGACCATCGTATCGTAGACATCGGCGACAATGATTGCCCGCGAGCAAGCGCTACACTTCTGGCCCTGGAAGCTAAAGGCCGAACCGACAATCGCATCAGCGGCGGCTTCAAGGTTGGCGGTCTCATCAACAATGATGCCATCCTTGCCGCCCATCTCAAGTACCGTCCGCTTGATCCAGATCTGGCCGGGTTGACGCACACTGGCGCGCTCGTGGATGCGCAGGCCCACCTCTTTGGAACCAGTGAAATTGACAAAGCGAGTCTGTGGATGATCTACGAGCAGATCGCCGATCTCGCCGCCTGACCCGGGCACATAGTTGAGCACACCTGGGGGTAGGCCGGCCTCTTCGAGGATTTCGACCAACTTGGCCGCAATGATCGGGGTGGCGCTGGCTGGCTTGAGCACCATCGTATTGCCGGCCACAATCGGGGCCACCACCAGACCGGTAGTGATTGCCAGGGCGAAATTCCACGGCGGAATCGCCACCCCCACCCCAAGAGGAATGTATTTCAGCGTATTATTTTCACCCGCCCACGGATAGAGCGGCTGCTCGGTGCCTTGCAGCTTGAGTGCTTGGCGGGCGTAGTACTCGATAAAATCGATCGCCTCAGCGACATCAGCATCGGCCTCGCCCCAGCTTTTACTCACCTCATAGACGAGCCATGCGCCCAGTTCCTCTTTGTGGCGGCGCATCAACGCACTTGCCCGCAGCAAGACCCTGGCACGTGCCTCGACGGGCACCTTGCGCCACGTGGCAAAGGCTGCCGTTGCGGCTTCAATTGCCTTGACGGCATGCTCAGCGCTTGCCTTGCTTGCATAGCCCACAACGGTTTTTGGCTCAGAAGGATTGAGCGAAGCAATCTTATCTTCGGTCAGAATGCGTTCACCACCAATAATTAAGGGGTAGGTTGTCCCAAACTGCCCGGCCACGGTGCGCAACGCACGCTGCATCATCGCACGTCGCTCTGAGCTTGAAAAATCGCCAAAGGGTTCATTCTGGTATTCTGGTAGCATCTCCTGGCTCCTCATACTAAGGCTTGTTGCCGCATATTGTACCAGATTGAGCCAGGTCGCTGTTCTGCCTGTGAAGTACCCTTCTGATGATTTGACGCAAAGGCATGTAGCACCGGCTTCCAGCCGGTGGGGCGGGCACCCGCAAGGGGTGCCCCTACAGGGCCGGGGCCCGGGCCTGGTGTACGGGCACCCCTTGCGGGTGCCCTGGTGAGGTCTGGTCGAGCGGATTCATTTCGTGAAGCCCAATGCGCCCCCAGATTCTGGCTTCTGGCTCAAAGTGCCAGCATAGGAGCAAGCAAAAATGGTATCATACTAAGCGAGATACGGAATCAACTAAACTAAAATGATGAGCGCTATGAATCGTTTGTTGCGTAGCATAATGCTACTCTTGATCATACTTGGGTTGCTTGCCGGGTGTACGCAGGTACCCTGGGCGGCACTGAACCCGACGCCGGTGCCACCTTCGCCGGTGCCGCCTTCGCCCATGGCAACGCTGCAACCTTCACCCGAGCCGACGTCAACGCCGCGGCCAACGGCGACTCCGTTGCCTTCGCCGACCTTTGAGCCTTTGCCGCCGACCCCGACGCTTGCGCCTGTGGGGGCTGCGTCGCGTCTGCAGATCTTTGAGCGCACCTGGGAACTGGTGCGCGATAACTATGTCTATGAAGATTATCGTGGGGTTGACTGGGATGAGGTGCGCCGCTCGTTTACGCCGCGGGTCGCTGCGGCTGAAGAGCCTGAAGCCTTCTATGCGCTGATGCGCGAGTTGATCGATCTGCTTGATGACGACCATTCGCGCTTTGAGTCGCCTCAGGAAGTAGCGGCTCAGCAGGCCGAGTTTCGCGGTGAGTTGCGCTACGGTGGCATTGGTGCGCAGATCCGTACGCTTGATGAGGGCGGGTTGATCACCGGTACGGCCCCCGATGGCCCTGCTGAACGGGCTGGCATTCAGTTGAATGATCTCATCGTGGCGGTCAATGGCATTCCCTTTACCAATACTGATGCGTTTGGCCCCGATGGGCCGATTGGCACGGTGCGTGGTGAACCAGGAACGCCGGTGACGCTGACGATCCGCACGAGCAATGAGGCCCCACGTGAAGTCATCGTGATCCGCGAAACCGTCGCGATGGACGCCTTCAATCAGGTGCGGGGTCGCTTCCTTCCCGATCTGCCCGTGGGTGTGGTGACGATTCCCAGTTTTTATGTTGATGAACTTGATACCAAAGTGCGCATCGCCATTGAGGAGTTGCAGGCCGCGCAGCCGCTGGCTGGTCTGATCATTGATGTGCGCGAAAATGCCGGTGGTTACGTTCATCTGATGCGCAATACCGTGGCGCTTTTTCACGATGGGGGCAGCATTGGGAGCACCGCTGGCCGCACAACGAGTGAAGAGCAGCGCATTCCGCAGGGCAAGACGATCCCGGGGCTTGAAGATGTGCCCGTCGCCATCTTGATTGGCTCCGGCTCGGCGAGTGCCACCGAGATGTTTGCCGCCGGGATGCAGGTGCTTGGCCGGGCGCGCATCGTCGGCGAACCGAGTGCCGGCAATACGGAAAATCTGTATGGTTACAACTTTGACGATGGTTCGCGCTTGCTGTTGGCCCAGGTCGCTTATCGCTTGCCTGATGGGACGCTGATCGAAGAACGCGGCGTGATCCCTGATCGCCTCGTTGAGGTGGACTGGTGGCGTTATCCACCTGATGACGATCCTCAGCTTCGCGCTGCGGTAGAAGAGTTGGGTTTTGGGCTTCGTCCTGCGAGTACATCACCATGAAGACTGGCACTGAAACGTCAAGAGGCTCACTGTGAGTACGTCGTTGTATGGTCGTGTGTTGCAAATTAATGTCAACCCGCGTGGTGGTGTCCCTAAATATGCCGTGCCGAGTGCCGAAATTACGCTCAATGGGGTGCTTGGCGATAAACAACGCGACCACCGCTATCACGGCGGGGTCGAACGCGCGGTCAGTCTCTATGCGCTTGAACGTATCGAGGCGCTACGGGCCGAGGGCCACCCGATTGGCCCTGGTACCACTGGCGAAAATTTAACCCTCGCCGGGATCGATTGGGCGCGGCTGAAGATCGGCGCTCATCTGCTCATTGGTGAATGGGTCGAGCTTGAGTTGACTGGCTTTGCGGTGCCATGTAGCACCATCAGTGACTCGTTTCGCAATGGTGAGTTCAAACGCCTAGCCGAAAAATTGCATCCCGGCTGGAGCCGCGTCTATGCCCGCGTGCGCGCCGAGGGCATTGTTCGTACTGATGATCGTGTCATTGTCAATAGTTAGCCCTCTGCAATTATTCTTGCAAGGTTATGAAATAGTTGTTTACAGTTATGGTACTTACCCATAACTGATCTCCAGAAGTATGTTATAGTCCCCGCAACCTATCCCTTACTGATCAGTCTGATCGTCAATTCAAACCCGTACACACGCTTCTCCTGGCCAGAGGAGCATGTCGTTATTCCGCTGCATTGTCGCAGCCGTCCTCCCAAGCATGATGCTATGACGAGCCTGAGATCTGGGTTGTCCAGGTGCGGTTCGCAAGGAGGAGCGATCTATGGGTGCTTCAAAGAAGCCTGCGCGTGGCTCGGTTTTTTTTCGCGAGGTCGTTGGGGCTACGGCAGTCGATCCGCATCTTGAGGCTTGCCTGCAATGCGGTACCTGCGGTGGCTCGTGCCCATCGGGCAACGACATGGAACACACGCCCCGTACCCTTTTTGCGATGATTGCCGCCGGGATGCGCGAAACCGTTCTGCGTAGCAATACGCCCTGGTATTGTGTTTCGTGTTATTACTGCATGGAGCGTTGCCCGCAAGAGGTGCATATCACCGATGTGATGTATACCCTCAAGCGCCTCGCGATCAAAGAGGGCTTCTCACGGCAGTCGAGCGCGGCCCAGGCCCCGGCGTTTTCGGAAACATTTATGGAGCATGTCGAGCGGTATGGCCGTAGTTTTGAACTGGGCTTGATTACGCGCTATTTCTTGCGCCATCGCCCCCTTGATACGGTCAAGATTGCCCCGATCGGGGCCGGTATGCTTCGCCGGAAACGCTTCGATCTCACGCCGCGCAAGATCCGTCAGATCGAGCAGCTTCAGGCGATTCTTGCGCGGGCCGATGAGCTTGAGCGGAATGCTTATCGTGTTTAAGCAGTGCCTCAGGGAGTGCCGACTTCGGTCGGCTTCCGGGTTAGCCGACTGAAGTCGGCACTCCGGTTCGCCCGGTGGCATGTTTCAGCATGATGAGCGTAGCGCTTAGGAGTTGCTGCCTGGCGCTTTTGCGGCATTGATTCGACGATATATCTTTCATCCTTCTTGACTGGCGACTCCGGATCAAGCAAGGGTGGAGAAGGATTCCCCGCTATGCAGTATGGCTATTATCCGGGCTGCTCGCTTGAGCGCAATGCCGGTGCCTATCACGAATCGACGATGGCGGTGGCGGGGGTGCTGGGCCTCCAGTTTACCGAAGTTGATGATTGGAATTGTTGTGGTGCGACCGAGTTCTTTTCGGTGAACCAGATGCAGGCGTATGCGCTGACTGGGCGTAATCTGGCCCTCGCTGCCGATCAGTTTGCCCCGAAACCCGCGCTGCCGGTCATTCCGGTGGAGGTTGCCGAACCACCCCAGCTTGTGGCTCCCTGTAGCGCCTGTTACCTCAATCTGAGCAAGGTTGATCGGTATCTCGCCAGTTCGCCTGAGCTTGCCGCAAAAGTTAATACGGCCCTTGATGCGGGTGGCTTGCACTATGATCCCGGCAGTTTGCGCGTACGCCATTTGCTGGATGTGATGGTCAATGATGCTGGCTATGATGCGATTGCTGCCCGTGTGCAGCGGGCGCTGACTGGTCTGCGCGTCGCGCCCTACTATGGCTGTCTCGTGGTGCGGCCTGGCTTCCAGGGGCAGTTTGATGACCCCGAGTATCCGACGACGCTCGATAAGCTGATGCGCGTGCTCGGGGCGAAAGTGGTTGATTTTCCCCTCAAGGCGCACTGCTGTGGCGGCCATATGACCCAGATTAGCGAGGAGGTTGCGCTTGAGTTGCTGCGTCGGTTGCTCAAGAATGCCGCTGATTATCAGGCCGATGTTATTGTGACCCTCTGCCCAATGTGTCAACTCAATCTTGATGTCTTTCAGCGGGCAGTCAATCGGCGCTTTGGCACCAATTTCAATCTGCCGGTGCTCTTTTTTACCCAGTTGATGGGCCTCGCCTTTGGCCTTGCCCCCGAGCGGCTCGGCATCGGCAAGGAGTTTGTCGCTTCCCGGCCTGCTCTCGCCAAAATTGGCACATCGGTGGAAGTAGAGCAGGAACGCGCGGTTGGCAAGCGGGCGAAACAACGCAATGATCAGAGCCTGCCTATGCCGTATATGCCCGAGGAGGAAGAGCGATGAGCAATGATCAGATCCCTCCACCGCACGCTTCGCCTGATGAGGAACGCGTTGGCGTCTATGTCTGCCATTGTGGCAGCAATATTGCTAGGACGATCGCGGTTGAGGATGTGGCTCTCTGGTCCGAGCAGCAGGAGCATGTGGTTGTTGCCCGCGATTATAAGTTTATGTGTTCGAGCCTCGGTCAAGAGTTGATCGAACAGGATATTCAGGCGAAGGGCCTCAGCCGGATTGTCGTGGCAGCATGCTCGCCACATATGCACGAGCGAACCTTTCGTGGCGCATGCCAGCGGGCCGGGCTCAATCCCTATCTGTTCGAGATGGCAAATATTCGTGAGTTGACCTCGTGGGCGACTGATGACCGCGAGGCGGCGACGAGCAAGGCGAAAGCGCAGGTCAAGGGGGCGATCGAGCGCGCTGTGTTGCAAGAGCCACTCGAGCCGCTCTTTGTTGATATTAATCCCAATACGCTTGTGGTTGGTGGGGGCATTGCTGGCCTGACGGCGGCACTTGAACTGGCCGATTCTGGCTACCACGTCTATCTGGTTGACCGCGATTCGTCGATCGGCGGCCAGATGGCGAAACTTGATAAGACCTTTCCGACCCTCGACTGCGCGGCCTGCATCCTTACCCCTAAAATGGTTGATGCGGCCAACCATCCCAATATTACCCTCATGACCTGGAGTGAGGTGGTGGCCGTGGATGGCTTTGTCGGCAATTTCAGTGTGCAGGTGCGCCACAAGCCGCGTTATGTGATCGAGGATCTCTGTACCGGGTGCGGTACTTGTATCGAGAAGTGTCCCTCGCGGGTGCTCGATCAGCATTTCGAGGTTGGTCTGGGCTATCACAAGGCGATTGATCGCAATTTCCCCCAGGCGGTACCAAAATATCCGGTGATTGACACCACGCATTGTACCTATTTTCAGCGGGGCAAATGTCGTGCCTGTCAGGTTGTCTGCCCAACTAATGCGATTGATTTCACCCAGAAAGAGACCTTCGAGCAGCTTGAGGTCGGCAATATCATTCTTGCCACCGGCTATGAGCAATTTGATGCTCGCCGCGTGCCGCAGTATGGCTATGGGCGCCTCGCGAATGTCTTTACGAGCATGGAGTTTGAGCGCATGGTCAATGCCGCCGGACCCACCAGTGGGCAGGTGGTGCTCCGTGATGGCGTGACGGCTCCGCAGTCGGTCGGCATTATTCACTGCGTTGGCTCGCGTGACAAGAACTATAACGAGTATTGCTCGCGGGCGTGTTGCATGGCTGCGCTCAAGTTTGCCCATCTGGTGCATGAACGGGTGCCCGACGCCGAGGTCTATAACTTTTATATTGACATCCGTGCTGCCGGCAAACACTACGAAGAGTTCTATCATCGGGTATTGGAAGAGGGTACGCACTTTATTCGCGGGCGCGTGGCTGAAGTAACCGATGCGGCGCGTGGCCCCGGCGAAGAGGGCTCGTTGATTATTCAGGCCGAGGATACGCTGATCGGCAAACAACGCCGAATCCCGGTTGATATGGTGATCTTGATGGTGGGGATGGAAGCCCGTCACGACTCGCGCAATGTTGCCTCTACGTTCGGGCTCGGCTGCGATTTCGAGGGCTGGTTTACCGAGCGCCACGCCAAACTCGATCCGGTCGTCACCATGACCGAGGGCATTCTGATCGCCGGGGCCTGCCAGGGGCCCAAGGCCATCCCCGAATCGGTTGCCCAGGGTTCCGCCGCGGCTGCACGGGTGTCCGGGCTGATTGGGCGTCGTACGATCAAACTCGAGCCGGTGCGCGCAAGCATTGAGGCGGCGGCCTGTTCGGGGTGCCGTATTTGCAACAATGTTTGCCCCTATCATGCGATCGTCTTCCATGAAGAGATCAAGATCTCCGAGGTGATCACGGCCCTTTGTCAGGGGTGTGGCGCGTGTGTGGCAGCCTGCCCAAGTGCGGCCATCACCGGTGCTCACTTCACGCGTGAGCAGGTGCTCTCGCAGATCGATGGGTTGCTCTGGGATATGCAACCCGGTGTGTTGGTGCTCGCCTGAGCGCCTCTGGTACAACGACTATGCACGCGACAAGCGCACGAAGGAGACCATCACTATGGCAGAGCCAACAACGTTTCAACCGGTGATCATCGGCTTTCTCTGCAACTGGTGCTCGTACCGGGCGGCTGACCTGGCGGGAACGGCGCGAACTCACTATGCGCCAACGATGCGTCCGATCCGGGTGATGTGTACGGCCCGCGTTGAACCCGAGTTTGTGCTGAAAGCGCTGCGTTCGGGGGCCGATGGAGTGCTGATTGCCGGCTGTCATCCCGGCGAATGCCACTATGTTGAAGGCAATATCAAGGCGCTGCGACGCTTTCTGTTGCTCAAACGGATGCTCACGCAGTTTGGCATCGAACCGCAACGGGTGCAACTCGTCTGGGCTGCGGCCTCGGAAGGCCATCAGCTTGCCGCTGCGGTTGACCGCATGACCGAAGAGTTACGTGCGCTTGGCCCCTTGCACTGGCAACAGACGGTGTTGCGTGCAAAAGTTGATATTCCGCTGATCAAGCTTGAGGTTGGTGGTTAGGAAGATACCATGAGCAAAGCGACCTTTGCGATGTACTGGGCGGCGTCATGCGGCGGGTGCGAGATTTCGTTGCTCAATATTGGCAATGATATTCTCGCGGTTGATGAGGCCTTCGAGGTGCTCTTCTGGCCGTGTGTCGCCGATTTCAAGTATCACGATGTCGAGCAGTATGCCGATGGCGCGATCGATCTCTGCCTCTTCAATGGGGCCATTCGCAATAGCGAAAATGAGGAACTCGCCCGCTTGCTCCGCCGGAAGTCCAAGATCTTGGTGGCCTTTGGTTCATGCGCCTCAGAGGGGTGCATCCCTGGTCTGGCCAATTTGACCAGTTCCTCGGCGATCTTCAACGCGGCCTATGCCGACTGTTTGACGACGGACGCGTCACGGACGCAGTTACCGCAGACGGTGACGATGGTGCCTGAAGGCGAGATCCATCTTCCTCGGTTTTACGAGACAGTGCGCACGCTTGACCAGGTGGTGCCGGTAGAATATGTGATCCCCGGGTGCCCGCCCGAGGCGCATCAGATTGCCGCCGTCATCAAGGCGATCATCAGTGGTGCGCCGTTGCCCGCCCCTGGCAGGACAGTGATCGGCGCGAGCCAGACGGCTCTCTGCGAAGAGTGCCCGCTGACCAAGGATGTCAAGCAGATTACCCGTTTTTACCGTCCGTATGAGATCACGCCTGATCCGACGATCTGCCTGCTCGAGCAGGGCCTGCTCTGCATGGGGCCGGCGACGCGTGGCGGGTGTGGTGCCCTCTGCCCGCAGGTGGGCATGCGCTGCGAGGGTTGTTATGGCCCGTTAGAAGGGCAGGATCAGGGCGCACGGATGCTGTCGGCGGTTGCCTCGGTGGTGGCCGTGGGCAAGCCGGGTGACGAAGAGGCTGCGCTCGAAGCGGCGATTGACGAGGTGATGGCGACGCTGGTCGATCCAGCGGGCACCTTCTATCGCTTTAGCCTGGCCCGTTCATTGCTTCAGCGTTCGCGGGTCACTGACCCAGCGCAGCAGAGTGCGGAGGAAGCGCGATGAAGAAGATCAGCATTGATCCCGTCACCAGGCTCGAAGGGCATGGTCGCATTGATCTCTTTCTCAATGACGAAGGCGATCTTGCCAACGCCTATTTCATTATCCCCGAGTTGCGCGGCTTCGAGCAGTTTTGTGTCGGGCGGCCCGCCGAAGAGATGCCGCGCATCACGGATCGCATCTGTGGCGTGTGCCCCGAGGCGCACCATATCGCCTCGACCAAGGCCCTTGATGCGCTCTTCCACGCCGATCCGCCCCGCGTCACCAAAAAGCTGCGCGAGATGTTCTATTCGGCCTTTTTTGTGGCTGATCATACGACCCATTTCTATGCGCTCGGTGGCCCTGATTTTGTGCTGGGCCCTGATGCGCCGCCCGCCGAGCGCAATATCCTCGGGGTGATCCACAAAGTTGGTGTCGAAGTCGGCAAGCAGGTGATTGATGCGCGGGTGCGCAATCACCATGTGATCAAAATGCTTGGCGGGCGCGGGGTTCATCCAGTCGCCGGGCTTCCGGGGGGGTGGAGCAAGTCGGTCAGTCCCGAAGAGCGTGAGGTGATCGAGGCAACGGCGCGCAAGAATGTCGATTTCGCCCTGTTTAGCCTCAAGCTCTTTGCCGATGTGGTGCTCAGCAATCGGCAGTATACTGACATGATCTTTTCGGACGCCTTTACCAACCAGACCTACTCGATGGGTACGGTTGATGCGAATAACTGCGTCAATTTCTATGATGGCATGATCCGCGTCGTTGATCCTGACGGCGTTGAGTTGGTCAAATACCATCCGAAGACCTATGCCCATCACCTTGCCGAGCATGCCGAACCTTGGACCTATCTGAAGTTTCCGTACCTCAAACAGGTCGGTTGGCAGGGCTTTGTTGATGGCAAAGCAAGTGGCGTCTATTGTGCCACGCCGCTCTCGCGGCTCAATGCCGCCGATGGCATGGCCGCACCGCGGGCGCACGAGGCGTTTGAGGAGTTTTATACCACGCTGGGCAGTAAAAAGGTCAACGGGCGCTACCAGCCTGTACACCATCGCCTGGCGACCCACTGGGCGCGGCTAGTCGAGTTGCTTTTTGCGGCTGAACGGATGTTGGAACTATCGCTTGACCCTGAGATCACCGACCCAAATGTACGCACGCCGATCACCGCCACGCCGACCGAAGGCGTTGGTTCGGTGGAAGCGCCGCGCGGCACGCTGACCCATCACTACTGGACTGACGAAAACGGTATGCTCACCAGGGTCAACCTGATTGTCGGCACAACCAACAACTATGCCCCCATGGCAATGTCGATCAAAAAAGCCGCCCAGAGTCTGATTCAAAAGGGCACGGTCGTCACCGAAGGTCTCTTGAATCGCATTGAGATGGCGTTTCGTTCGTACGATCCATGTTTCGGGTGCGCCACCCACGCCCTGCCTGGTCAGATGCCACTCGAGGTGGTCATCCGCGATGCTCAGGGGGGCGAAGTGCAACGCCTGAGTCAGTATCTTGGAGAGACGTAGCATGGCAACGCTGGTGCTTGGCCTTGGCAATCCCATTCTGACTGATGACGCCGTGG
The DNA here is from genome assembly GCF_004762035.2 of Candidatus Chloroploca mongolica. Classification (GTDB taxonomy): domain Bacteria; phylum Chloroflexota; class Chloroflexia; order Chloroflexales; family Chloroflexaceae; genus Chloroploca; species Chloroploca mongolica. Next base: position 45,497 of record NZ_SIJK02000001.1, read on the forward strand.
GCATCCGGGCTGCCGAAGCGGTGCAGGCAGTGCTTGCGCAGCGTGCCGATGCCTGCCCCCTGGCCGAGGTTGCCACCGCCAGTGTGGGTGGCCTGGCGCTGATGGAAGCGATGATCGGGTATGAGCGGGTTGTCTTGATTGACGCCTTCTGTTGTCGGGAACCTTCGCCTGGGCGCATTCATCGCCTCACGCTCGAAGATCTTGAGGCCAACCGTGCAACGGTGCATAGTGCTTCGTCACATGACACCCGTTTTGAGACAGCGCTGGCGCTGGGGCGGCACATGGGATTTTCGTTACCCAATGAGATTATTATCTATGCGATTGAGGTGACAAACGTCGTTGATTTCAGTGAACAGATTACTCCTGCCGTTGCTCGCGCCATACCTCAGACAATCCATGCTATCATGAGTGAACTGTTACCGTCAAACCTGGTCAGAATGTCAACCGAGGAGGCCCATTATGGTTTCGCCTGAGTTGCTGCGCCGGTATCCTTTTTTTGCACGGATGTCGCTTGAGCATCTGACTGCCCTGGCCGATCTCTCTGAAGAGCGCACGTTTGCGCAAGGCGACAGCTTTTTTTACGAGGGTCAGGTCTTGACGCACCTCTATCTGGTGTTGCAAGGCCAGATCGCACTCACGCTCAAACTCCCGGTACAGGGCAATCGTGCGGTTGGCCCGGCGCTGAGCGCCCAGCAGCGCGAGGTTGTGCTTGCCACCGTCAGTGCGGGTGAGCTTTTTGCCTGGTCGTCGGTTGTACCGCCCTATGAATCGACCTTGAATGGTCAGGCTGCAACTGATGGACGGATGATCGAGCTTGACAGTGTCGCCTTACGCACGCTCTTTGATCGTGATCCCGTCTTTGGGTTTGCCTTCACGCTGCAGATTGCGCAGGTGATGCGGGATCGGATTCGTGATCTGCATAACGAGTCGCTGGCCGATCTTCTTGAACAAGCATAAATGAAGCATAGCTTCACGAAAAAACGCCAGCGTAGCTGGCGTTTTTTCGTGAAGAATCGTTTTTACCGGCGGGCGAGATTGGCCGCGACCAAGACGGGGTCCCAGACCGGCGCAAAGGGTGGGGCATAACTCAGGTCAAGTTCACTGAGCTCGTCAACCGTCCAGCCTCCGTGGAGGGCGGCGGCGATGACATCAATGCGTTTAGCGACGCCCTCACTTCCGGCCATCTGCCCACCGAGCAGGCGACGGGTTTCGGCCTCATAGACCAGTTTGACATGGATCGGCTGGTGGCCAGGCATATAGTGGGCGCGTGAACTCGCCGTCGCGCTGACCGCCTCAACGATGTAGCCCTCGGCGCGGGCACGGGCCTCCGAGAGCCCACTGCTAGCGGCTTCATAGTCAAAGGCCTTGACCACGGCCGTACCAACGATGCCCTTGAAGGTCGCATTGCCCCCGCCGACATTTTCGCCAGCGACGCGGCCTTGCTTGTTCGCCGTTGTTCCGAGAGGGATCCAGGCAGGGCGCCCAGTTACGCGATGCAACGCCTCGGCGACATCGCCGGCGGCCCAGATCCCCGGTATATTGGTGCGCTGGTGATCATCGACCGCAATCGCCCCGGTTGGCCCGAGGGCAATGCCAGCCTCGCGGGCGAGGCCAACGCCGGGCCTGATCCCGACTGACAAAATGACAATATCGGCAGGAATATGCTGCCCACCGGCGATGACCTCGCGGACGCCGTTGGTATCGCCGGCGAACCCTTCAACCGCGTGTTCTAACCAGACCGAGACATGCTGGCGTTCGAGTTCAGCCTGAACGTGGGCGGCGATCTCCTTGTCGAGATTCGGCAACACCTGGGGCAACCGTTCGATCAAGGCGAGCCCGATGCCATAGGCGGCAAGGGCCTCGGCCATTTCGAGGCCAATATAGCCACCACCGACAATCACGCCACGTTGCGGCTTCTTCGTCTCGATCCATTCCCGGATCGCCAGGGCGTCCTCGACCGTACGCAGGGTAAAAATACCGGGCAGATCAAGTCCAGGAAGCGGTGGGCGAATTGAAGCCCCTCCGGTCGTCAGAACGAGTTGATCCCACTGATCGCGGAATTCGCTGCCATCGGGGCGGCGTACCAGGACGCTCTTGGTAGCTGGATCAACCGCGAGCACCTCGTGACCGATGTGAACCTTGATGCCCTGTTTGGCAAATTGCTCGGGGGTACGCACCACAACATCACGCACCTGAGGGATTTCGCCTTTGATCGCATAGGGAAAGCCGCATGCCCCATAACTCACGTAGCCTGAGCGTTCATACACAACAAGTTCAAGCTCTGAATTCATCCGGCGCGCTTTTGAGGCTGCACTCATTCCGGCAGCGACACCGCCTACCACAATTACACGTTCACCCATACCAAACTCCTTTTTTTCCTTGACAAATGCGGGCTCATCTCGTTATAGTTCTCTTCATTGTGTTTGGCTACCGTACGAACAAGAAACGCTCTGATGCTAGCACAAACGGCCAGTTGCGCTGGCCGTTTGTGCCAGCACTCTATGCTTAGATGCAGTGGCAAGCCAAAAGGTTTGCCTCTCTCGCAGGAATTATACTCTATGCACCATCAATCTCGCTCAGCGAGCGCCGTTGTACGCGTTTAGCCCAAGGAGGTGCCCTCATTCGTTTGCATGGATGTCGGACTGGATAGCGTTGGCACAGGATCAGGCGTATACCACAAGGAGGTGGCTCCACTATGCTCATGCTCGATTTGAAACATCAGCCGGAAGAGGTCGCAAACACGCTGACTCATGGTCTTGGGGCGATTGCGGGTGCCATTGGGGGCATTATCATCGTCGCTTTAGCGGCCCGCTCGGCGGACGTCTGGCAAGTAACGGGTGCGGTTGTCTACAGCCTCGCCCTGGTGTTGCTCTACGCTGCTTCGACGTTGTTTCATTGGGAGCAGGATAGCCGGATCAAGCGTCGGCTCGAAATTTTGGATCACTGTGCGATCTATGTCTTGATTGCGGGAACGTATACGCCCTTTCTGCTCGTAACGCTGCGGGATAGCATCGGTCCGGTGCTGCTCGCGGTCATCTGGACGCTGGCTGTAGCGGGGATTATCTTCAAACTGATCTTCAAGACCCGCTTTCGTCTGACCTCAACTTTGCTCTACATTGCGATGGGTTGGCTGATCGTTGTTGCGGCCGGACCAATGATCAATGCGCTGCCACTCTCGGTGCTCTTTTTCTTGCTCTTCGGTGGCATCGCATATACGGTTGGTACCTACTTCTTCTGTAATGAACGCCTACCCTACACCCATGCGATCTGGCACATCTTTGTGCTGGTTGGAAGTGTCTTTCATTTTGTCGCCGTCGCGACGCAGGTGGTGCCGAGTTAGAGGGTTTTCGCTCGCGTTCGTTTCGTTTTGGCGGCACAGCCGCCAAAACGAAACGAACCAAAAACGCATTATCGACAGATCAAGACGGGAAGTTGGCTCTGGCGCAAGACGTGATCCACCGTGCTGCCGATGACAATCTCGACTTCAGGGCGAACACTGTAGCCCCCAATGAAGATCAGGTTCGACCTGTGTTCATTCGCCGCACGGAGGATCGCTTCGGCAGCGGGGTGGCGGTCGATGACATAGCCCGCTTGAATGCCACGCTCTTCGAGATAGGCCTGCGCTTTGCCGATCGTTAGCCGCAGGTCATCGTTGGCTTCACGGGCCGTGACGACAACGAGCGAGAGTTGGTCGCGCAGCGCAAGATAGGCGGCAAGCATCAGGGCTTCATCGGCGCGCGGGCTGCCATCGTAGGCCACCAACCCGCGATTGAGGGGCGAAATATCGTCGGGAACCGTCAGCACTGGCTGCGGTGAGCGTTGAATCAGATCGCGTAACCCCGAGCGCATGCGGCCAAAGGGCTCGTCAGGGGTGGGATGGGCGAGGCTCATTACCACCAAATCGGCCCAGCGCGCGCGGGCGCAGATCTGCCGGGCGATGATACCGTGATCGACCACGAGTTTGCCAACGAGACCCTCTTCGGCGCAGCGTTGTTCAAAACGGTCGCGTATGCTCGCGATGGTGCGATCATCTGGTACTTCGTGATCCGGCGGGATCACGTGCAGGCCATACAATGACCCCCCGTCACGATGGGCGACGACGAGGGCCTGTTCGAGGGCGCGCCAACTCTCGGCCTCGCCATTGATTGGCACCAGGATAGTATGAAAGAGCTGCTTCGTGCGTTCGTCGGCCAGGCGTTGTCGCCGCCAGACGCCCGGTGGTGGCCCGTCGCGCATCTTTTCAGGCACAAAGGTCTTGACGAGGCGTTCACGCGCACGGGCAAAGATATGCCTGGGGCGTTGCCCGCGTTGACGAGTCAGATCGGCGGCAGCGGCGTTCAGGCCTACGGACCAGCCTACACTTGACTCGAGCGCCTGCTGATGACGGGCAATCCAGACATAGAGGTCAGTCTCGCTCCGTCCTGGAAAGTCACGCAATAGGCCGCGACTCTCAATCAGATCAATCGCTGGCAGATAGATCCGCTCGTACCACGAAATGGCGGCCTCTTCGAGCGTTGGCGCGGTTTCTGTCCGCAACGCGGTGCGATGGCGTTCCTGTTCAATCTGCGCGGCAATCAGTTGATAGGCCCCTGGCGCACTCACCCGCAGATCAAGTTCTGGATAGACCATATCCAGACGGGTTGCCTCCATCAACTTGGTATATTCACTCGCAATAATCAGATCATCGGGCGTCACATCGGGGGTGAGCATCACCCGCGAGGGCACCTCGGTGACGTGGGCGAGCAGATGGTCAATGCCAAGCTCGCGGGCCACCGAGACCCGGTGATTACCGTCTTTGACAAAATAGACGCCGCCAAGCTCATAGACATCAATCGGGGGCAAGAGTTTGCCTTCACCCATAGCCGCTCGGACATTGGCCCAGCGCGTTTCGTGGGAATGCTGGCGCGGCAAAAAGTGACGCGTAAAATCGTGGTAGCGTCCAACACTACCGACAATCGCCTCGATGGGGATTTCACGCAGGCCGCGTACAGCCCAGCCCTGTTCCCCGATGCGGCGATGGACCTCTTCGAAGTCAAGGAGATCGTCTGGCTCACCCGTCATCCAGGCCAGCAAATCATCAACTAGGGCACGGCGCCGTGCCCGCCGAAACTCCTCAATCGCGGCCAGTCGCTGCTGTTCGCGCTCCTCCAGTCCCATGCTCAACCTCTCTTGACAGATTCTTCACTGAATCTGGCACTCTGCGTTATACTATAGCCAGACGCCGGGCGACCTTGCCTGAGCGCTGGCACGCGCTTGTTATTCTAGTAGCATGATACACGGTTCGTGCAACCATTCAAGCTCCACACGTTCTGGTTTCCCATGTGGCAAAAAGATGCGAATCAGTGTAGTATCCTAAGCAGTGAAATGTATGCCCATCACCGACGAAACGGTAACCATCGGATGAACAGTATGTATCATAGGCATAGCCCTGGCGTGGGGAAGAGCAGGTGCCTATGACAGGAGGAGCAGGTACGCCCATGAGCAACATCGACCAATTTCGCGGCCTCACCTTCATGAATAAGATTGGCTATCTCTATTACCTCTCGCTTGAAGAAGTGATGGGAGCCAACGGAGTGAAGGCCGTCCTTCGTCTAGGCAATCAACCGCAGTATCTCGATGCCTACCCGCCGAGTGATTTCAAACGGGCGTATCCCTTTGAGGCACAGGCCGCGACGTCGCAAGCGCTCCATACGATGTATGGCCCGCGTGGTGCCCGTGGCCTCGAGTTGCGTGCCGGTCGGGTTGCCTTCAATCTTGGCCTCAGAGAGTTTGGTCCTCTGCTCAGCGTCTCCGATCTCGCGATGAAACTGATGCCTCCTTCAATGAAGCTGAAGATCATCCTGAATGCGGTGACCCAGGTTTTTGATCGTTTTACCGATCTTAGACCGCATATCAAAGAGGAAAAGACCGAGTTTATCTATCACATTACCCAGTGCTCGAACTGCATTGCCCGTGATCCTGCACCGAATTTTTATCTTGCCCGTGGCATTCTCGAAGAGTCGGCGGCCTGGGCGAGTGGCGGCAAGCGCTTTCAGGTTGAACAGTGTACCTGTATGGGCCAGGGCGCAGAAACATGTGCCTTTAAAATTGGTAAAGAACCACTCACGTAATTGTATTGACAACCCTGGCTTGCATAAGGCATAATTAGCACTACACGCGAAGTATTATCGTCTGGCCCTGTCGTATCCTGAAGATTCCTGTTGTGTTGGGAAAGGCGACCAGTCTTGCTGACATGGTCTCCTGTTCCAACGCCGGGTTGTTCGGGCCGCTTACAGTTTGCCGTAGATGAAAGCGCGTTTGGCATGATGTAACTGATAGCGTGGTTGCTGTCACCTAGTTACAAGATTCAAGGAGGAATTGTATGCTTGGAGGGTTTGCCAATCGGATCGCCCACGTTGACCTCACGAATCGTACCGTTGAATATCGCGCCATCCCCGATGACTGGGCTCGCCTCTATATCGGTGCGCGTGGCCTCGCTGTCCGCTATCTGTTTGAGAATGGTCCCCAGGTTGAGCCGTTTAGCCCCGAGAATATGCTCTGCTTTATGAATGGGCCGCTCACTGGTACCGATGCGAATATGAGCGGGCGTCAGGCCGTGGTGACCAAGTCGCCACTCACTGGCACCGTGACCGATAGCCATATCGGTGGCTGGTCAGCCGCCCGGATGCGCTGGGCGGGTTTTGATGGCCTGGTGATTACCGGCAAGGCCGATGCTCCTGTCTATCTCTATCTGGAGAACGGTGAGGTTTCGATCCGCGATGCCAGCGATCTCTGGGGCAAGGGTATTCACACGGTGATCCCGATGCTCAAGGAGCGGTACGGTGAGAAGGATCTGAGTGTGATGGCGATCGGCCAGTCAGGTGAGAATCTGATCCGCTATGCTGGATGGGTCAATGAGAATGACCGCGCTGCCGGTCGCGGTGGTACCGGTGCGGTCGGTGGTAGCAAGCATCTCAAGGCTATTGTGATCAAGGCTGCGCGGGCAATTCCCAAGGCCGATGATCGCGAGGCCTGGAAACTCGCCCATAAGCGTGCGCTCGCAACGATTATGGACGAGAAGAATATTACGAGCCCCCGCAAGGGTGGTCTTTCGGTCTATGGTACCAATGTGTTGATGAATATCACCAATACAATCGGTGCCTTGCCGGCTTTTAATAGCCAGAAAACTTCCTTTGGCAACCGTGCCGAATTGATCAGCGGTGAGTATGTCAATGACAATATTCTCGTTGATAATCCCACTTGCCACGCCTGCCCGGTTGCCTGCAAGAAAGAGGTTGAGATCAAGGAAGGTCCGTGGAAGGGCCTGCGCATGGAGAGTGTCGAGTATGAGCCGGCCTGGGCCGTCGGTGCTAACTGTGGCCTCGATGATATCAATACGGTCGCCAAGTTGATCGATCTCTGCAATGACCACGGGATGGATCCGATTGAGCTCGGCAATGTCTTTTCGTGTTATATGGAGTGTTGCGAGCGTGGCTATGCCAATGGCGGCGGCCCGCTGCTTTGGGGCGACGCGATGGCGATGGTCGAGATGACGACGAAGATTGCGCTGCGTGACGGTGTCGGCGACATTCTCGCCGAGGGCACCGCCCGCGTGGCCGCCCACTACAACCATCCCGAGCTGAGCATGACGGTCAAAGGCCAGGCCATTCCTGCCTATGACCCCCGTGGGCTCAAGGGCATGGGCATTGCCTATGCGACGAGCAACCGTGGTGCCTGTCACCTCCGCGCCTATACGCCCGCCAGTGAGCTTGGCGTTATTCCGCTCAAGACCGATCCGCTGGCATGGAAGGGCAAGGGTGAACTCACCAAGCTGTTCCAGGATCTGCACGCCTTCTCGGATAGCCTCGATCTCTGCAAGTTCAGTGCGTTTGCGGAAGGTGCCGAAGAGTATGCCGCCCAGTATTCGGCCTATGTCGGGGTTCCGTTCACGGTCGAGGATGTGCTCGTCGCTGGCGAGCGCATCTATAACCTCGAACGCCGCTTTAATAACCTCGCCGGAATCGCCGAGGGCAGCGACTATCTGCCTGATCGCTTCACGAAAGAGCCGTCGACCTCGCCTGGTTCCGAAGGCCATGTCTGCGAGCTTGATCTGATGCTTGAAGAGTACTATACCGCCCGTGGCTGGGTCAATGGCGTGGTGCCCGAGGCCAAGCTGCACGAGTTGCAGGTCGTCTAAGCCTTCTGCGTATGCTCACATGACAAAACGGCCAGCAACGCTGGCCGTTTTGTCATGTGAGCATACGGTTTCAGGGCGCTTGCTCGTTTACGCTCAGCGGAGTGCCGACTTCAGTCGGCTGAGCGGGAAGCCGACTGAAGTCGGCACTCCGCGTCGAGGGTAGCGCCGAAGCTGCTTTGCGCTGCTTATCCTCCGCCGCGGGTCTGGAGTTTCACTGTCAGGCCCTCGCGGATCGGTTGCAGGGCGTTGATATCGCCTTCAAACGCGATGTAGACCTGCCCGATACGGAGCGAACCTACCTCGTAGTCATGCAGTTGCGTCAAGTAGGCATACCAGTCTGGGCCACGCACGGCGTAATCGCCTTCCAGCGTGCCTCCAAGCTCTTCGAGATATGCACGCAAGAGCCAAAGGGGGACGGCCCGAATTGGTTCGTCGAAATTGATCGTATTCATTATCCTCCTGCCACCGCCGGAAAGACATCAATGACATCTTCGGCGGTGATTGTTGCCTCCATGCCCCCGTCGCGGTATGGTGCATCGCGACCGTTAATAAAGACATGCACATGTTGATAGAGTTCGCCATGCTCATCGAGCAGTTGTTCGCGCAGGGGCGGCCATTGCTCCACGAGGCTGGTGACTAGTTCGCGTACGGTGACACCCTCCTCAAGCGGTAGTTCCACCGTACGCCCCCCCACGATTGGACGTAGCGTTGCGTAGAAGTTAATTTTCATGGTATGCCTCCGGCTGGGAGTTTCGTTGATACTTGGCAAAACATTGCCCTCAGGCAGACGAAGGTGCCGCAGCCACGACGGCTGCCACCAGTTTGGCAAGTTCCTCTTCCCAGAGGTGCCGAACGGGATCGGTCATGGTGCGTCCGTGTGTATTGATCCGGAAGATGACGGCCATCACGGCGGTTTCGGGTTGTTGTGGCCGAACCTCCACCTCGACGGCGACTGACCACTGGTCGAGTGATGGCTCTAGCTCGGTAAACTGGCGCTGGTCGCGGACAAAGCCGTTCCCCCACCATTTGCGCCGATAGCCCGCGTTGCGCAGATACGCAACGGCCCGTTGATAGGCCACGGGCGCAGGCATGGGCAATTCACGGATGGTGTGGAGTTCCATCGGACGGTCTTTTCTGGTACTATCCTATCCTACCTGTGTATTATACCTGGATCTCTCACATATATGCAGCTTCATCGTGCCGCTCGACGTTATTTGCTCGCGACCGCCTTGCTCACCACCGGTCTAGCGATCCGGATGCTCTTTTTGAATCTGTTGCTGGTCGAGCTTGGCTATGATCGTCAAACGGTAGCCTTACCATTGATCAGCGATCTACCGTTGCTCGGGCTTTTCAACAGTCTCCCGGTGGTGGCGGGGGTGCTGAGCAGCTTGCCGCTCTGGTGGCTGGTCACCCGTACCGGCCCGGTGGTTGGACTCTTTGTGGGCGGGGTGCTCTTTGCGGTGTCGCTGGTGCTGACGGCGAGTTCGATGGCACCGGTACCGCTGGCGCTGGGCCTTGCGCTGGGTGGCCCTGCCTCGGTGCTCGCGACCGTCAGTGCGGCCCCGTTTATGATGCGCTATAGTGCTGATGCCCCTGGGCGCAATCGGCTCTTTGCGCTCAACGCCGGCTTTGCGCTTGGCTTTGCGGGGCTGGGTAGCCTGGTGGGCGGTTTGCTGCCGGGGGTGGCGGTGGTTCTGCTCGATCTTCTCCCACAGAGCGCGGCGGCATACCAGGCGACCTTTGCTGTGGCAAGCATTATTGGGGTCATTGGGGTCTGGCCACTCGCCCTGAATCTGCGTGAAGGTGACCGGGTTGCTACGACCGATCGTCTGCCACTGGCGACATCGCGTGAGACGCCGTCGCCCAGGAAGCTCGGGGTGTTGCTGGCGGAAGGTCGCACCTTGCTGGTGGCAGGCCGGTATGCATTGCCATTCCTAATCTCGCCGCTGCTCATCTCAACCGGGGCAGCTTTGCTGATCCCCTTTCTCAACCTCTACTTTCGGCAGCAATTTGGGGCCTCTGACGCTGCCCTCGGCTTCATCTTTGCCGTGATCGGCATAGGCACAGGTGTTGCGACCCTGGGGGCACCCTGGCTCGCGCGGTACCTGGGGCAAATGGGCAGTGTCATTGCCACACAGCTTCTAGCGATACCGTGCCTAATCATGCTTGGCCTAGCCCCGACCCTTGGCCTGGCCTTTATCGTTGCGTTCGTGCGGGCCGCCCTGATGAACATGGCCTCACCGCTCTACGATGTCTATGCGATGGAACGCACCCCGGAAGCGGCGCGGCCCATCGTGATTGGCCTGATCAAAGGCGCTTTCGCGGCTGGCTACCTCTTTGGCCCACCGATCAGCGCCCAGGTGCAACGTGACCATGGCTTCGGGCCGCTCTTCATCGCCACCGCGATCCTCTACGCCTGCGCGGCCCTGGTCAATCTTGGGTTGCGGCATTATATCGAGGCCTGATCGCCTCGGTGCGGGGCGAATTTCAGCAGGCCATTGCCCAAATCACCGCTGCTCAGGCACAGATCCACCACCTTGGCAAAAGCCCCGGCCAGTCGCAGCCCTTGTTCGATGACAACGGGCAATCGCTCGAAGGTAGTCTGGCAGAGAAACTCTGTGTCGAGATCAACGGTGTTGAGCAACTGGCGTATGAATATGCTCTGGTATACTACAGACAACACGGCGACCTGCGCATGGTGCGCATGCTGGAAGCCCCCCGCCGACCATGGCGAGCCCGCTCCCGACTGCATAGGAAGCGCTGCGCGACGAATACATGCACCGAACTGGCATCGGCACCACCCGCACAATGACCTCGGTCATCACGGGCATTTTTTTGCCCTCTTGGCAATTCCGCGAGTACATGTTGGCAGAAAAGGTCAACCTGTGGCGCGGCAAGGTCTACTCACGTTTATGCGACTTTGGCCTGTGGGATTACTATGCTCGCCACCGACTTGAACCAGGTGGTGACTGAACTGGATGTCCTGGTCTATTTCTTCTACGGCCAATACGACTACACCTGCGCCATGGAGATAAAACAATGAAGATCACAGACTGTCAACGTGAAATGCGTTCTGCCTTTTTGGGTGGATTTGCCGGGCAACTGGTTTCCGGCATTATCTGGCTCGTTGCCGCCGCGCTTGGAACCTGGCTCGCGCCGAGGGCCGGCATGATAGCGCTCTTTTTTGGCAGCATGGCTCTCTTCCCGCTCACCCAACTCGGTGTGCGCCTACTCGGGCGCCCCGGCAAAGTCAGCCCGGAGAATGGACTGTGGTCGCTCGGTACACAGGTCGCGTTTACCGTGCCGCTCAACTTCCTGCTCGTTGGCGCAGCCACGCTCTACCGCGAGAACTGGTTCTTCCCAGCAGCGATGGTCGTAGTTGGCGCACATTACCTTCCCTTCATCACGCTGTACGGCATGAAGGTGTTTGGCATCCTGGCCGGGTTGCTGGTTGTCACTGGGGCCGGGCTAGCGCTCTATGGGCCGGACATGTTCAGCCTGGGCGGTTGGGTAACGGCTGTGCTCCTCATCGCTTTTGCCTTCATCGGACGGCATCTCATCTTGCGCGAGGAGCAGCAATGATACATTTCATCTCATTCTCCGGAAAGATTTGACTTATGAAAATCAATCGCATCCTTTTTGAGACCATTGCTGTAACTGCTATTACTCTTTTGGGAATGCTGCTCATCCCGTCGGCAAAAACGTTGTTTGCGCTTGTGCCGGTCGCGTACCTGCTGATCGAGCGCCATCTGCGTAAGCGCAGTTGGGGCGAGTTAGGCTTTAACCTCCGCACGTTTTGGGACGATTTGCGCGCCAATTGGATGCTGTTCATCCTGTTGGGCTTTGTTATTCAACCCCTGGTTGCCCTGTGGGCAAAGGCATACTTCCCATCTTTTTTGGCGCATGTCCAGGATCGCCTGCCCTTTGAAACGGGGATCTCTTGGGGTGTTTTGCTCCCATTGTTGGCATTTTCCCTGATTGGCGAGGAGATGACCTACCGGACGCTCATTCAGGGCAGGCTGACTCCGTTTATCGGAATTCCGGCAGCAATCGGGGTGGCTTCGCTCCTGTTTGGGTTGGCGCATTTTGCCCCCGGGCCGGGACTCATCGTTTTGACGGACATCGGCCTGATTGTCGTTGATTCGATTTTGTATGGCATCATGTTTGCCCGCCGTAATAACCTGTGGGTGGTCTGGCTGGCGCACCTGCTGGGCGATATCTTTGGGCTTTTAGTGTTGATGTCCGTGTGAGGAGAACATGATGACCAGTGACATTCTCATTGTACTCAGTATTCTTTTGGCAACGATCATTCTTTTTGTTAGTGATCGTTTGCGTTTGGATGTGGTGGCGCTGCTTGCGCTGCTCGCGCTTACCCTGACCGGTATCCTGACCCCTGCTGAGGCGTCGGCAGGGTTTGGCGATACGGTCGTGATCCTGATTGCGGCCCTTTTTGTGGTTGGTGAGGCGTTGTTGCAGACGGGGGTGGCGGCTTCGATTAGCCGCTGGCTCGGGCGGGTTGCCGGGACGAGTGAGTTACGCATTATTGTGATGTTGATGGTGGTGGTGGCCCCGCTCTCGGCGTTTATCAGTTCGACCGGGACGGTGGCGATTATGCTACCGGTGGTGGTCGCGCTTGCCCGGCGCGCTCGCATTAGCCCCTCGCGCTTGCTGATCCCGATGGCGTATGCGGCGCTCATCGGCGGCATGTTGACGCTGATTGGAACCCCACCGAATCTTGTTGCGAGTGAAGCTCTGGCGAATGCAGGGCGTGATCCATTTGGCTTCTTTAGTTTTACGCCGATTGGCCTGCTTGTTTTGGGGGTGGCGATCATCTTCATGGCCCTGGCCGGGCGTCATCTGCTCCCTACCAGAGTTCAGCCGCCCGCAGATGCACCTGATGCGCGCAATGATGCGGTTACATCCGCTGAGTTGATTGATGCGTATGCCGTGAAGGATGATCTTGTCTCGCTGCGTGTTCGTCCAACGTCACCCTTGATTGGCAAGAGTGTCGTCGAGAGCACGTTGAGCACAGCGTACGACGTGACGTTGCTGGCTTCGTATCCGTGGCAGAATGATCGTGCGCAGCCAGGCAAAGCCCGGGCGGTCAATGCCAATACACGGTTTGCGGCAGGCGATCTGCTGGATCTGCAAGCGCCGACGGCTCAGGCCGAGCGGATGGCGACGGAACTTGACCTGGATGTGTTGCCTTCGCCCCTCGAGAGCGGCCATTTGAACACAGGGCTGTTGGTCGTCGAAGTAGCCCTGACGCCACGTTCGAGCTTTCTTGGGCGCTCGGTGGTGGATCTGGCGGTGCGCAGTCGTTTCGGGGTCAATGTGCTTGGTGTGCAACGCCTGGGGCAGCCGCTCAAGGGTGCTTTTGCCCAGGAACAACTGCGTTTCGGGGATACGTTGCTGGTCGCCGGACCAATGGTGACACTCGCCCCGCTTGTGCGTGATCAGCGCTACTACGGTGATTTTGTGATTGCGGCGGTGCCGCCCGAACTCGAGGCCGAACAAGAGACAACCATGGCTCCGCAGGCCCCTGTTGCGATCATCATTACCCTCTTGATGCTGATCGTGATGGCTGGAGGATGGGTGCCGACGATGACGGTTGCACTGCTTGCGGCAGTGGCCCTGGTGCTGACGGGTTGCGTCAAAGTCACGGAGGTCTACAAACGCATGAGTTGGGAGAGTCTGGTCTTGATTGCGGCGATGCTGCCGATGGCAACGGCGCTGAACAAGACGGGAGGCACGTCGCTGATTGCCGGGGGCATTGTCGAGACGATCGGCCCGCTCGGGCCACTGGCGCTGATCGTAGGGATGTTCTTGCTCACCACCATCTTCAGTCAGTTCATCTCGAATACGGCGACGGCGGTGCTGATGATGCCGATTGCGCTCGAAGCCGCCAGCCGGCTTGGCATTGGCCCCGAACCGCTCTTGATGACCGTTGCAATTGCCGCCTCGACCGCCTTTGCCACCCCGATCGCCTCACCTGTCAACACCCTGGTGCTGACCCCGGGTGGGTATCGTTTTGCCGACTATGCGCGGGCGGGCCTCCCCTTGCAACTGCTGGTGCTGGTGATCTGCATGATCTTTGTGCCACTTCTGTTTCCGTTTTAGGCCCGACGTAGTGCCGACTTCAGTCGGCTGAGGCCGACTGAAGTCGGCACTACGTCGGGCACAAACTGTCAAGTGCCTACGAACCTTGTCAAAGGCGCAAAGCTGGGTATGGAGATCCATCAAACCTTCGCGCCCTAGCGCCTTTGCGTCAAGACGGATCAACCTTAGCGGTGAGGCTCTATCTTTGTGAAACTCGTACTGGTATAATGTCAATGGAGGGTAGATTGATCTTCCGGAATTATTCCTGGCAAGGGAGCCTGGATGAAGCCTTCGCTACATGCGCTGTTGCGGTAGCGAGTACCGGTTTATCAGAGAGGCCTTATGTACAATCACATTCTTGTTCCCCTGGATGGTTCGCCGCTCGCTGAGCAGGTTCTACCTCACGTGCGAGCTCTTGCCGCTGCTGGACTAGCGTCGAAGGTGACGTTGATGCGCGCCGTTCCCCGCGAATACCCCGATGTCACTGAAAGCGCGACGAAAACCACCGAGTTCGTTGATCCGATGAAAAAACTGCTCAACGATGCTCATTCTTATCTGTCTGACCTTATCGGCCCGTTACGTGATGAGGGCTTACAGGTCGGAACCGAGGTCTTGATCCGTTATCCTGCCGATGCGATCCTTGAGTTTGCCGAGAGCGAAGGCGTTGATCTAATCGCTCTGGCAACGCATGGTCGGGGTGGCCTTGGCCGCTGGATCTATGGCAGCGTCACGCAGAAGATTATGCAGACAACGCCGGTTCCGATGCTGGTTGTTCGTCCCCAGGCCTGAGCAGCTTACTCCTGAAATGCGTGAAAACGACCAGCTTTGCTGGTCGTTTTCACGCATTTCGCTATCAGTGCTCACGGCGCTTGCTGTGGCGTTCCTTCAATCCACCAAGACAACTTCCGCCCGGTCAGTGATGACCCCAACGTGACATGCCTCGGGCACCGCCGCAAGCGCCGCAGAGACCTCTTCTGGGGCAAGCACAACGAGCATGCCCAGGCCCATGTTGAGGGCATGATAGGCTTCGTGCTCGGCCAGGCGGCCCTGTTCGACCAGATAGGTGAAGATCGGCGGGATGGGCCATGTGCCACGCGTGATGGTCGCGCCCAGTCCTTTGGGGAGGATGCGCGGCAGGTTGTCGAAGAGTCCGCCCCCGGTGATGTGGGCCAAGCCTTTGACCGTCACGGCGTTGCGGAGCGCCTCAACTTCGCGGAGATAACAACGATGCACTGCCAGCAGCGCCTCGCCGATGCTGGCACCGCCGAGCACGGCAGGGCGGGCGGCGTAGCCATCGCGGGCAGCGATGCGCCGCGCCAGTGAGTAGCCGTTGGTGTGCAGGCCCGTCGAAGGCAACGCCAGCACCGCATCGCCCGGCGCAAGGTCGGTGCGGGGCAATAAGCGTGCTCGCTCCACAACACCAACAATCGTCCCGGCTAGGTCAAAGGCCCCTTCCACATAAACATCCGGCATCTCGGCGGTCTCGCCGCCAAGCAACGCGCACCCCGTGGCGCGACACGCCGTGGCGACGCCCTCGACGATGGTGGCGATCTGGACGGGATCGAGGCGGGCCGACGCGACATAATCAAGAAAAAAGAGCGGTCGTGCGCCCTGGACAAGAATGTCGTTGATACAGTGATTGACCAGATCCTGCCCGACCGTCTCGTACCGCCCAAGGGCCGTTGCGACGAGGGTCTTGGTTCCTACGCCGTCGGTACTGCTGACCAGCACGGGCTCGCGCAGGCCTTGCAGGGCGACACCGGCATCAAAACAACCGCCAAACGCTCCCATCCCGGCCAGCACTGCCGGGCTATGGGTCGAACGTACGGCTGCGCCCATCAACGCTTTGGCCATGGTTGCAGCCGCAAGATCCACTCCCGCGTCACGATAGGTCTCAGACATCCTGGCGTTCCTCGCTGAGAGCCGTGCGCAGACGGGCAAACGCCTCGCTTTCGGCTTTGAAGACGTGTTGCACCTGGACGGTACTGATGCTCACGGCACCAATGTTGCGCAGGTGTTGAACTGCGGGCAACAACTCGTCCTGGGGCACCACAACATTGACGGCATACCAGCGTGGTGCCGCCTGTTCGTCATCGAATTTGCTCCAGACCGGGGCAATTGTCGGGCCTTGCAAGCCGGCAAGTTCAATGCGGGCAGTCACCTGGCGCCCCACGCTCTCGATCGACGCACCAGGCAGGTTAGCGGTCAACGAATAGAAGAGGCGCCCCTGCCGTCGGCCTTCGATCAACTCGAGCAACTGACGCACCAGCGCGAGTTTGCCTTGGTCATTGCGCAGCGTGCGCCGACTGCCCACCAGCACCGCCTGTGAGCGCAAGATCGTACCGCCGACGATCTTGAGCCGGTTATCGCGAATAGCCGTGCCTGTTTCGGTAATATCGGCAATAATATCGGCGTAGCCCAGGCCAGGGGCCGCCTCGGTTGACCCTTGCGAGTCGATCAGGTCAAAATAGTTGATGCCCTGTTGATGACAGAAACGCCGGATAATCTCGGGATACTTGGTAGCAATCCGCAAACGCCGCCCCTGCCCGCGCAGCTCCATCGCCAAATCGGCGAGATCTTGCCACGAACTGACATCAACCCAGCCTTGCGGCACCGCAAAGACCAGTTCGGCGCGCCAGAAGCCAAGATCATCGTAGATCGTCAGCAAAGTGGGATCATCACCGCGCTGTTCCACCACCAGATCGTACCCCGTAATACCGAGATCAATGCTGCCTTCGGCAACCTTTTCGACAATATCGGCAGGACGATGGAGCAAAACTTCGGTATCAGGGAGGCCGCGGAGCGTCGCGGTATACTGGCGCGGATTCGCCCGTACGACCCGCAGGCCACAACTCTCAAGCAGACTCAACGTCGCATCATAGCCACGGCCCTTGGAAGGAATCGCAAATCGCAGCATGGAATCATTCACCTTGCGTCAATGCGGCCCACCAGTGTGCAGTTACCTGGGCAGGATCACTACCATAGCGGGCAAGAAAAGCTTGATAACGCTCGTGGCGTTGTTCGTACAGGGCGGTCAACTGGGCGGGATCATTGCGTTTTACGAGATCTTGCACGGCAGCAACGATCCGTTCGACCGCAAGGTTCAGCGCGCTGGTACCCAGCGTTGCTGCTGCGGTATAGCGGGGATCGCGCCCGACGACCCCACTGGTGCCTGGTTGCAAGGGCTGATCGCCAAGCATTGCAAGGTCAACCAGATCTGGCCGCAGGGCGAGCAAGAGCGAGGTTCCCCAGAGGCCACCGTGGTCAAGCATCGCTTCGTCAACCAGGGCCAGCGGCGTGATCGCCAGGACAAGTACCTGATGCTGATGCAGCGCACGCTGGGCCGCCTCCATCATGAACCGATCGTGGCTATAGCCATAGTGACCATTGAGCACCACAATCACGCGCCATCCTGTGGCCGCCAATTGGCCCAGCAGATCATCGAGCACCAGATTGAGCGTCGTTGGGTTGAACGTGAGGTTGTCGGGATGCGGAATACCATCACTGGCCCAGTTCATCGTTGGCAATAAGACGCCCCCGGTACGCTGCACGGCACGTTCTGCCATCGCTTCGATGACCAGCGTATCAAGGCCAAAGGGCAGATGCGGCCCGTGCCACATCAGACTCCCCCAGGGCAGATAGATCACGGGAATCGCGGCACGGATCGCGGCGAGTTGAGCCGGAAGCAATTGATTGTAGCGACCCCAGGGGGGCTTCTCGGCCATCGTGCCCTCTCCTTAGCCTGCTTGTCCCATGCGCGCCAGGTCGTCAAGGCTCATCTTCTGCTCGTGATGCCGAGCCAGTTCACGCCAGACCAGCGTCTGGTTCTGGCGTTCTTCATGCCCGACGATCACCACAACGTCAACGCCCCGGCGTGCTGCATCGCTCAGATTGCGCCCCACGGCGCGCCCACGCAGATCAACGGTGACAATCATGTTCTGGGCACGCAATTGCCGCGCCACCTGCTGGGCATAGCCATAATCATCATCGGTAACCGGTGCCACCAGGACGTGCTGACGGCGACTGGGGGGAGGCGTGAGCTTGCTAGCAGCGACGACACGTTCGAGGCCATAGGCAAAGCCAACCGCAGGAACGCGCCCGCGCCCACCGAGGGCAGCGACCAGATCATCATAGCGCCCACCACCACACAGTTGCAGACCGCTGGCATCATCAATCTCAAAGATCATGCCGCTATAGTAGTGCAACCCGCGCCCCAACCCGGCCTCAATCCGGATGTGTTCGGCGTCAAGCCCGTGCGCCTCGAGCAGTTCAACCAACGCCCCCAACTCCTGGTAGGCGGGTGCTTCAAGGTTATACTCGCTGAGCATCGCGGCCATGGCAGGCATTGCGGTCGCGGGTGGACCACTGAGGCTCGTCAAGTGGGTGAGGATTGTCAGGGCGTGGTCAATCGCCGCCTGTTCGTCGCGGCGGCGCAACTTGCGCAACAAGCGTGCCACAATCTCTTCAGGATGGCGCGTGCCCGTACTGAGGTCAAGTTCCATCATGCGGAGCGTCTGAAGCAACCAGGCGGCTGATTGGCTCTCGTCGATCCCGGGAGGCAACTCGAGGCCTGCCGGTATTTCGCTATTGTCTTCATGCAACCGTTCACGGATGACCTCGGGGCCGCGGGTGCGGAGGCGATCAAGCCCCCAGACCAGAATGCCCTGCGTACGTTCGGTGAGGCCGAGTTGGGCAAGGATTTCGCGCACGAGACCGACATGGCCAATCAGCACACGGTAGTCGTTGATCCCCACAGCCTCAAGGCCCGCGCATGCCACAGCGAGTGCCTCGGCATCAGCGCGCGGGGCAGGGCCACCAATGATCTCGCCCCCGATCTGGGTAAACTGGCGATACGTGTGGCGTTGTGGGCGTTCATAACGAAAGACCGGCCCGCTATAACTCAGACGTAGCGGCAGGGGTTGATCCTGCAAATGGGCCACATAAGCCCGCAGGACTGAGGCTGTCCATTCAGGCCGCAGGGCGAGGTCGCGCCCACCAAAGCTAAACTCATAGACCTTGCCGGCCAGTTCCTCACCGAGCTTGCGTTGATAGAGATCGCGGTGTTCGATGATCGGCAGATCAACGGATGCATAGCCATAGGCCTCAAGGATTGCCTCGATGTGCGAACGCACCCGTATGGCCTCACCCTGGGCAGCAGGAAGCAGATCACGCATCCCGCGAACGACCTCAAGCGTACCACTCACAGCATCTTCCTCTTCGCTAACGCCCTCACAGCCGCAAGAAGTATAGTACGGTTAGCTTTTCAGCGCAAGGGAAGTTCCTTCGGGTCAGCATCAATCGGTGAGCAGATTTCAACCAACGGGCCATCTGGGCAGCGGACATACGAGACCACTTGGCCCCACGGCTTCGTCTCAGGCGCTTTCAGCTCGGTCGCACCCGCAGCCAGGGCTTTCGTGTGGGCGTCAGCGACCGGGGCGTCACCAGCGCAACTTCAACGCCAAGGGGTGTCCTGGATCCGCTTGCCGCAACAAACCCGTTGGACAGATTCATGTGCCCCAAGGCATGCGATGCGCACGCAAGCGGAGTTGCTCCCGTCTCAAGTTCGCCGTAGTCGCCAGACGCGTGAAGAAAGCGTCGTGCGAGCCCAAAGGCACGCTCAAAGAAGGCCAACGATGCACCGACATTGGGAACATATCTGCGCTACCTGTATCCGCGAGGGCCATTGTACCATCTGGCTCAAAAGATGGGAAGCTGCGAGACGATGCTCTTGCAGGGCGATGACCTCAAACGCACGAGCGCACAAGTCACGCTGTCATCCGTCAGACCTCGCAGGTCTAGCAGACGTGCGAGGTCTCACAGCGTTAGTTTTGCGGTATTGCGAAAAAACTGCACACTGGTCCAGACCAGTGCCACGGCGACCACGGACAACACCAGTAGCATCGTGTTCTGGAACGTTTCGCGGGCCGGGTTGTTGGTGGCCACCAGGATCAGGAACGCGGTGTACGCAACGTAGCTGCCCAGGAAGAAGACGCCCTCCCAGCGAGCGATGGTGAACCCTGTGAAGAAAATTGGCAGGCAGGCCACCGCGACGGCGATCATGATCGGCAGATCAAAGCTGATCACCTGTGGGTTCACGTTCAGCCCGCCCGGCGTCACGATTGCCGAGAGGCCAAGAATGCCGAGAATGTTGAAGATATTCGAACCGACAATGTTGCCGATGGCGATGTCGCGCTCCTTGCGAATGGTGGCGATGATCGAGGTGGCGAGCTCGGGTAATGAGGTACCAGCGGCGACGATCGTCAGGCCGATGATCAGGTTGCTGACGCCAAGGCTGCGGGCGATCGTCGTTGAGGAGTCGATCAGGTAGTCTGCACCGAGCATCAGGATGCCGAGGCCTGCGATGATAAAGCCGACCTGGTGGGCAATGTCGCCGCCCTTTGTGGTGCCGCTTTTGCCGAAGAGCGAGCCGGCGATGAAGAGCACCGTGCCTACGGTGAGCAAGCCGACCACTGCTACATTGAACCAGCCGAAGAAGAAGCCCGCCACGGCCAGAGCTAGCACTGCTACTGCCCCACCAAGCCAGAGGGGACTCTTCGCGGCGATGGTATCGATCGTCACCGACTCCTCGGTGTCCTTCGCAGACGCCGTCTCCTTGCGGCTCGCGATCACTGACCAGCCAGTGTAGCCGACGATGCCAGCGAAGAGCAGCATGCCGTCTAGCAGGCCGATCTTGCCGTCGAAGGCCAGGAGCAGCAGCAGGAAGGAGATGACGATCATGATCGGCACCTCGCGGCGCACCAGTTGCCGCGAGACCAGCAGCGGTAGGATCAGCGTGCAGACACCGAGGATGAGCAGCACGTTGAAGATGTTCGAACCCACCACATTGCCAACAGCGATGTCGGGGTTGCCCGCGAGGCCCGCCTGGATGCTCACCGCCAGTTCGGGCGAGCTCGTGCCGAAGGCCACCACGGTCAGTCCAATTACCAGGGGCGAGATACCAAAGACCGTGGCGACACTCGACGCGCCCCGTACCAGCAACTCGCCGCCCACCACCAGCAGTGCCAGCCCGGCCAGCAGCATCAGCAGGATCGTAAACCAGTCCATATTCAAGTCTCCTCTCAATCGAGATGCGCGTTCACTTGGAGGAGCGGGGCCGGGTGCGCGCATCGCCTTGGCCCCACTGGATACATTTTCTTACGACCGCGCCATAAGCCGAGCCTCTGACCAAGTATACGGCCAGTGCGCCCTCCTCAACGTTTGGAAAGCATTTGCTGCCAAGGTGTGCAGGCCCAAATGGTTCCCAAATACCGGGTAGTGCGCTAGAAGCGTATACTCGTAAACGAACTTCGTACCTAGCGGCCTTGTTACCCGTAGGAACGCGGTCGGTGCGCAAGGTATGTGAACGATTGACAAGAAAGGGTGATCATAATGCGTATCCAGAAACAGCAGCAGGCTAGGGGCCGCAGTCAGACCCGCAAAAGCGCTACTCTTAGCCTGACCATTCTGGCCCTCACGATCACATTGGTCGCGATTGGCCTCGCCGCATTTGCGATGGATCTGCTCTTCCGCACGCTCTGAGTCCTTAGACCTGGTTTCAGAAGGGCCGGATCAGCTTGACCCTCGACGCGGAGTGCCGACTTCAGTCGGCTGAACTGGAAGCCAACTGAAGTCGGCACTCCGATGAGCGTAAAGGGTGTCAGCATCGTTCGCCACCACGTGGTGTGCCCTGGGAGTGCCGGCTTTAGCCGGCTAAAGCCGGCACTCCGAAGCAAACCGTTGACTTTTCAGACAGCCTCTTCGGAAATAATCCGGTATGCGCAACACGGGCGAGACCTCACAGATCTGCCTGACGGTATAATAGGGAGTATGGCTATCCCTCGTGTTACCGCGCTTCAGCGGGCAGCCGCGTCAATGGTACGCGCCCCGCTCGCCCAGGTTGTGATCAGTATCGCAGCGATTGGTCTCATCACGATCCTGATGCTTCAACAACAGGACGTGATCCACTCGGCCACTGCGGCACTGATCTATATGCTTGTGGTGCTATTGAGTGCCATGCGCTTTGGGCACCACGCCAGCCTGTCGGGTGCTCTGCTCGCCTCGCTCGCCTTTAGCTACTTCTTCGTCCCGCCCTATGGTGGGTTCGCCCTCACCTCACTCGAAAGTGGCGTGCGGCTCGGGGTCTTTCTGAGTGTCGCACTGCTGGTCAGTGGGTTGGCGAGTGCGGCCCGACGTCAGGCGCTGATCGCCGAACGCCGCACCAGCGAACTGAGTGCCCTCTATCAGCTCAGTCAGGCGCTAAGTGCCGAGTTGACCCAGGAGCGCATCCCACCAATCGTCGCCCGGATGACGCCTCAAATCCTCGCTGTACCCGCATGTCAGGTACTACTCGCTGAGGCAGGCGACGCGCCGCCCCCACCCGACCTCGCCGGGGACTACGAGGATGTGCCATTGTACGCCGAACAGCGCCAGATTGGCGTGCTCCGCGTGCGTCGCCCGGTGACCGGTATCCCCTACAACGCAAGCGAGCACGAGTTGCTGGCTACCATCGCTGCCCAGGTGAGCCTGGTGATCGAGCGAGTACGGCTGAGCGAGATGGCCGGGCAGGCCCGCGCCCTGGCAGAGTCCGACCGGTTGAAGTCGACGCTGCTCTCGCTCGTCTCGCACGATCTGCGCACCCCCCTGGCCGTCATCAAGGGCCTGGCGACCAGCCTGCTCGACCCGGCGGTGTTATGGAGCGACGCCCAGCGCCGCGAGTTGCTGGACACGATCAGCGTCGAGACCGACCGGCTCAACCGGATCGTCGGTGATCTGCTTGAGATGTCACAGATCGAGGCGGGGGCTATTCCTCAGTCCCGGTCTTTGCACGACCTTGACGAACTGATCGGCACCGTGGCTGGGGAGTTGGCCACCCGGCATCCGGGCACCCAGTTGATCCTCGGGGTGCCCGACGACCTGCCCTGGGTGCGGATCAGCTATGGCCAGATCGAACACGTGCTGCGGAACCTGCTCGAGAATGCAGCCGCCTATGCTCCAGTGGGGAGCTTGATCGAAGTTGCGGCGCAGGTCGAGGGGCAGCAGATCCGCGTGGAAGTGCGCGATCGGGGGCCGGGGGTACCTGATGCGCTGCGCGAGCGCATCTTCGAGAAGTTTGTGCGCGCTGCGGCAGCCGAGCGTCACGCGGCGGGCACCGGCTTGGGCCTGGCCATCTGCAAGGGGCTAGTCGAGGCCCACGGCGGAGCGATCTGGGTGGAGGCGCGGCCCGGTGGCGGGGCGGTGTTTGCCTTCACACTGCCGGTCGCCAGCCGGCAAATCACGCCGCCTCGGGCGGGAATCGCATAGTGGAGGAGTCGGCCATGGCGCGAATTCTGGTGGTGGATGACGAGCCGCAAATCAGGCGCATGCTGCAGACTGTCCTGAGCGCTTATGGGCATACGGTGGCAATCGCGCCGGATGGTGCTGCTGCGGTGGCGCAGGCGGCGAATTGGCAACCAGAGGTCATGATCCTCGACCTGGGCCTACCGCAACTCGATGGACTTGAGGTCGTGCGCCAGGTGCGAAGCTGGTCACGGGTGCCGATCATCGTGTTGACGGTGCGAGGGGCCGAGCAGGACAAGGTAGCCGCGCTCGATCTGGGTGCCGACGATTACCTGACCAAGCCCTTTGGGATGGACGAATTGCTGGCCCGCTTGCGGGTGGCGCTGCGAAACGCGGCCTGGCGCCAGGGGGCCGACGAGCCAGTCGTGGTCTTCGGCCCGCTGTGCATCGACCGGGCGCGCCGCCGCGTCGCGCTCGCCGGACAGGAGGTTCGGCTGACCCCGACGGAGTACCAACTCTTGACGCTGCTTGCCGCGAGCGCGGGCAAAGTGTTGACCCACCAGCACATCCTCACCACGATCTGGGGGCCGGGTGCCGCCGACGATGTGCCGACGCTCCGCGTATTTATCACGCAGCTGCGCAAGAAGATCGAGCCGAACCCTGCGCAACCCATCCTGATCCGCAATGAGCCGGGCATCGGCTACCGCTTCCAGGCTCCGCTGGATCCCCCGTAGGTTCCGGCGTACGTCACGGCTTGGTCAGTTCCATTGCGACAGCGGCTCCAGCGTTTAGCGCGCAAGCAACTGATCGAGATGGTGCCTATCGAGCGCAGCTTGCACATGCTCAGCGAGCCGGTGGTGATGCCGCGCCGCACCGCGATGCGGCACAGTGCTGCGACGAGCGTGCTTTTGCCGACCGAGGAGGCGGTGCCGAGAACCATCCAGGTCAGCTGAAAGGTGCCAACGCGTGCGATCAACACTGGTGCGGCCAGCAGATAGCCCAAACGTAACCCGGCCAGGGCATAGCTTTTGGTCAGCGAGTGCAGGGTGATCAGGTGCGGCGACGATGCTTCGGGCAGCGACGCGCTATCCTGGCGTTGCAGATCGCTATACGAGCGATCCAGGATCAGGTAGCCCCCATCTGTCGCACTGATCGTGGTAAGCATCTGCATGATCGCCGACGAGAGCATCACCCCGGTGGGATTATTTGGCGCACAGATCCAGGTGAGCTGTGGGCGCAGCGTGTGCATCAGCGCGCTTCAGCGCTGGGCCATCGGGGTGAAAAGCACTTTCCGGCTGTGTTTGTAGCTCGACAACGTGCGCACCCATCAACCTACTCGCATACGCATATTCGCCGTAGGTTGGCCCGATCACAAAAACACTATCGCCGGGGTGCAGCAGGGCACGGGCGACCAGGTGGATCAGCTCGTTGGCCCCGTTCCCCGGCAGGATGGCCTCGGGCTCACATGCATGACGCTCAGCCAGGGCTTGCCGGAGCCGCACGCAGCTGCGATCCGGATACGGGGCGGGATCGAGGGTCGCCAGCGCTGCCCGCACACCCGCAGGTGGTCCAAACGGATTGAGATTGCTGCTGAAATCGAGCACGCTGTCGGGTTGCACCCCCAGTGCCGCCAGTTCACGTTCATCAAGGGCACCGTGGACTACTCGATTGGGCGTGCCCATGCGACCTCCAAGGCCTTCAACTCAACCGCGATCCCGCAGACTACCAGATAGACGTCGGTTGCCGCCGCGGCGACCTGCTGATTGGCTCGCCCAAGCAGATCACGATAGACGCGGCCAAGCGGATAGTCCGGCACGATCCCCATACCGACCTCGTTTGTCACCACGATCAGGGTCAGATCGTGCGCATGTGTTGCCTCCAGGATGGCGCTGATTTCGGCAGTGACGGCTTGATCCGGGGCGGCTTCATTGGCCAGCAGCACATTGCTGACCAAGAGCGCGAGGCAATCGAGCACGACGACGGTTCCTGGCGCGACGTTCGCCAGCGCCGTCGCGACCTCTAGCGGCTGCTCGCAGGTTGTCCAGGTTGCGGGACGGCGCTGCTGGTGATGCGCGATCCGTTCGCGCATCTCATCGTCGCGTGCTTCAGCCGTCGCCAAATAGGTCACCGGGCGATGCAGACGAGCGGCGTAGTGTTCGGCACGCGCACTTTTGCCGCTCCGCGCCCCACCCGTAAACAGAATGACCGTGCTCATAGGGCAAACCTCGCTGCTGCGGTGATGGCGGCCAGGGCCACCACTTCGGTTCCTTCACACAGGGCCCCATATGTATCACCCGTGAGCCCACCGAGGTCACGGGTCCACCAGCGCCCAAGCAGATACGCCCCACCGCCGACGAGCAGGAACGCAACGATGCCGCCGAGTCCGGCAATGGCGACCACGGTCACGGCCACCACAACGCTGATACCGCTCAGCGTACCACGGCTCACCTGACCGTGGACGCTGCTTCCGAGGCCATCAGTACGGGCCAGCGGAAACCGCACGATGGCCGCGATCATCGCCCAGCGCCCAAGCATTGGCGCGAGCAGCACGGCGTACCACCAGTGTTCGCCGGCGTCGGCAAGGAAGGCTACCTTCAAGAGCAGGACAGCAACGAGGGCCAGGGTGCCCATGGCACCGATGTGGCTATCCTTCATGATCGCCAGCTTGCGCTCACGCGGCCGCCAACTCATCACCGCGTCGAAGGTGTCGCTCACGCCATCAAGATGCAGCCCGCCGGTGAGGATGGCCCAGGCAACCACGACCAAGGCGGCCTGAACGAGTGGCGGCCAGAAGAGACTGGCGATCCACCCGGTTCCAACCAGGATGAGGCCGATGATTGCCCCAACCAGCGGAAAATACGGCACCGCCCCGGCAAGACCACGGCCCAAGGCTGGGGCAGGCCATGGCAGTGGGATCGTGGTTAAAAACCGCAGCGCGGTGTCGAGATCGTGCGTGAAGGCACCCCCTGATGAAGGTTCGCGGTCAGTCATTGGTTGCTTGCCACTCCAGCTTCAGCGAAGGTCGCCATTTCATCAAGGATTTTGCAGGCTGCCTGCGCGAGCGAGATCCCCAACACGGCACCGGTTCCTTCGCCCAGACGCATCCCGAGATCAAGCAGCGGTTCAAGGTCAAGCTGCGCAAAGATCGCCTGGTGTCCACGTTCGACCGAGCGATGGGCCGCAATGAGATAGGGCTGCAGGGCTGGCGCAAGGCGACACGCCAGCAAGGCGGCTGCTCCAGAAATAAAGCCATCGACCACAACGGGAACCTGGCGTGCGGCGGCGCCGAGCATCACGCCGACGAGCCCACCAATCTCGAAGCCACCGACCTTGGCTAACACGTCGAGCGCATCGGTCGGGTCGGGGCGATGGCGGGCGAGGGCTTGTTCGATCAGCGCGATCTTGTGGGCCAGCCCGGTATCATCAATACCAGTGCCACGCCCGGTCACCTCGGCGACGGGGGCGCCGGTGAGGGCCGCAACGATAGCACTGGCGGCAGTCGTATTGCCAATGCCCATCTCGCCGGTGGCAATGACATCAACGCCAGCTTCGATCAGCTCGGTGACCACCGCGATGCCGGTCGCGATAGCAGCCTGGGCCTGGGCACGGCTCATCGCTGGTTCGACCGACATATCGTTGGTGCCGGGGGCGATCTTCCGCTGAAGGAGGCCAGGCGTAGCGGGTAGGTCAACCGCCACCCCGACATCAACGACCACCACCCTGGCCCCGACGTGGCGAGCTAGGACATTGATCGCGGCACCACCCGCCAGAAAGTTATACACCATCTGGGGCGTCACTTCGGCAGGGTAGGCGCTCACACCCTGCCGGGCAATGCCATGATCCGCGGCCATCACGACGACTGCGGGGTTCTTCAGGCGAGGCCTTGCGGTGCCAGTGATCCCGGCAAGCTGGATCGACAGCGTTTCAAGCCGACCGAGCGCACCGTGGGGCTTGGTCAATTGCTGCTGGCGGAGACGGGCAGCGGCCATGGCGTCTTGGTCGAGGGGGCGAATGTGATTGATGGTCGCGGGCAAGAGCAAATTCATCGCTTGTTCCTTTTCTTGGAAACGGCCTGATATGCGCCTGGAAGTGGGAGTGCGT
Source organism: Candidatus Chloroploca mongolica (assembly GCF_004762035.2). Classification (GTDB taxonomy): domain Bacteria; phylum Chloroflexota; class Chloroflexia; order Chloroflexales; family Chloroflexaceae; genus Chloroploca; species Chloroploca mongolica. The sequence goes on from NZ_SIJK02000001.1 coordinate 73,149, forward strand.
CTGGCACAGCTTTCCGTCGCGCGCTTGGCGTCCAGATGCGGTCACAACACCCTTTGCGCCTTTGCGCCTTTGCGTCAAATGATCAGAAAACTCTCGTTACCGACGACGATGTTGTTGGCTTGCCGCCGCCACAAAGCGTGCGGCAAGCGCCGGATGGGCCTGCCAGTGAATGTGGACATATACTCCTTGCGCGCCGGCACCTTTCCTAAATCTTCGTAGCGCTCGTTACGGTAGCCCTACATCGCGTCGGCAGTATTGGTTAGGCGGTAGACTGCGATGCCAGACAATCCACCGAGCAGGTAGGCCAGCGATGGGGCCACCAGACTATCGGAAAGGTTCTCGGCCAGGGACTCGATCGTCGCTGCGGCCACCTCGTCGGTCCTCAGGTCGGACGTGGGCCGACTGACCAGGTGCCAACTCAGGAGCCGTCGGGCTTCGGCGAGATCATTGGCCTCGAGCGCCGCTTGCACCTCACCGACGGCCCGATCGTCCAGTTCAGCCACCGTCAAGCTTGCCCCATCGACCGCGATATAACCCTTCTCGACGATATAGGGCAGCAACTGGGCTGGCGGTTGAATGCGGATACGCTTCGCATCACCCTCAGGCACAACCGCGACGATCGTGCCGACGCCATCCACATGGCCCTGGACATAATGACCTCCCATCCGTCCGCCAAAGGTCAGCGAACGCTCGAGGTTGAGCGGGTCGCCGACCTGCAACCGCCCGAGATTAGTGCGCCGCAGCGTTTCAGGGCTCAGCCCAACACGAAACTGATCCGTCGCGAGCGCCGTCACCGTAAGACACGTCCCATTGATCGCAATGCTATCACCGAGACGCGCCCCTTCACGAGCGACCTGGCTCGCAATCGTCAGGAAGTTGTCACGTTCCTGATCACCGACAATCTCGAGCACCCGGCCAATCTCTTCGACAATCCCCGTAAATATCACGCATTCTCCTTCTTCAGGTATGATTTCATACCATACTTACAGCTCATTTTGATTCCCTTACAAGATCTGCTTACAACAAAGTATCGTACAGGTCGTGCCAAGCGGGATTCTGTTGCTCAATCAAGTGCAACTTCCAGCGACGGCGCCACTTCTTCAGCTGTTTTTCACGTCTAATAGCGGCCATTGTATCACTCATGACTTCATAGTAAACCAGTGTATGAACACCATAGATTTTGGTAAACCCCTCGTAGACACCCTGTTTGTGTTGCCAGACACGTCGGATAAGATTGCTGGTCATACCGATATACAGCGTACCATTTCGTTTACTTGCCAGGATATAAACAAAATACATGTTCACCGCAAACTCCTGAAGACAGAAGTGTATAATAACGATGCTCACATATTTTACCGTTGAGAATGGTCAAAAGGTTCACTGCGCTATCCCCGCGTAGGCGGGAATCCAGCGGTCCTCGCTGGGAGACAGGCTCCCCGGGTGCCCAGCGCGGTCCCTGGCAGATTGAGAACGTTCTGCATTATCGTCGTGATGTCACGTGAGGCGAAGATGCCTCGCACGTGCGCATGGGTCAGGCCGCACACATCCTCGCTTGCCTCAACAATGCCGTCTGCGGGTTGGCCGCCCGTGGCGGTCAGTCGAACCTGGCCGCGTTACAGCGGTCGATGGCGTCCGCCATCGACCGCCTCCTGTTCCGTCGCTGACTTTGCATGATACTGCTGGCAAACCCCAACTGAGCGGCACCCTGCGTTTTTCGGGTCGTCTTGCGTCGAGAAATTGCGCCTCGTGCGGCGTGGGCCACCAAGCGAGGTCGTCACAGCCCTCCTCCGCAAAAAACCGCAACGACGCTGTGGGGAGTACAGGCTCTCTGAGCGAAGGTTGCTCATGCAACGTTTGCCAGCAGTATCTTTGCATCAGCCCTGCCTCCCCTCAGGGCGACCATGCGGCCTACGAACGGTACATGCTATGATGGGGGCGCATAATGGCACGTAGAGCCGCTAGCGCATACGTTTTGTTACAGACGCACTGGAAAGAAGGAAAGCATGGCCGATATGCTCGTCAAACTCTACCATATCACGCCCGACCACGCGCTGATCGCCCGACTTGCGCAGCAGCAGATCACGATCAAGCGCGTGCTTGCGCCTGATGCATTGCGCGTCATCCGCTTCATTGAGACGAGCGCGGAGGCCCACTGGCCCCAGGAGGCCAAAGAGCGCTGGATGGCGGAGTGTGCCGCGAGCATGTCCAACCACCCACCTACGTGCTTCGTTGCGGTGCAACAGCGCACGATCATCGGGTTTGCTTGCTACAATGCCACCGCGAACGGCTACGTTGGCCCGATGGGTGTCTTGCGCGAGGCGCAGGGCAATGGCGTCGGCAAGGCCTTGCTGATCACTTCCCTGCTGGCAATGTGGGACGAGGGGTACGGCTACGCGATCATCGGCTGGGCGGCGCGCAGTGCCATGGAATTCTATGCCAAGACGGTGCAGGCCCAGGTCATCGAGGACTCGTCGCCTGGGATCTACCGCCGCCTGATCGATGGCTAGCCGCACTGGAGGCGGCTACAGCGTCAGGTCAAGGCCGTGCGGGGGCCAACATTATACCGTGCCTATAAGGCGACGGCCACTGGGTGCTGAGCGTGGGCGTGCTCACAGAGGGATCGGCGGGAGGCAGCGGCACGCAGTACTTTGTGGGCAGCTTTGACGGCACGGCCTTCCATTGCGCTGATCCGCCCGCCATCGGCTGATATGGGACTTGCCCTGTTTATGCAGAACAAGTCCGCCGCAAAAACGTCGCGACGTTAGCCGCACCAGGCCATTGTTCCAGTTCGCGGCGCAGGTCAGTCGCTTTCTGACGGAAGGTGGGTTCGGTGAGCAGGCGATGCACAGCGGTTAACACCCGATCCTCCTTCACGGCATACCGATTCAGGTGCAGCGCACTGCCAAAATGAACCGCTTGCAGCACATTGAGGTCTTGCTCTGGCTGCAAGCCGATCCCCAAAAAGGGCGTGCCGGCAGCGCACGCCGTCTGCACTGTGCCTTGCCCACCGTGAATGACGGCCACGTCCGCCAGCGGATTGACCAGATGCGCCGGCAGCCAGTCGAACACCAGCACATTGTCGGGAACAGCCACGTTCAGCCCAGCCAGGTGGCGCTTGATGGGCGCAATCACGGTGTAGGGCTGTCCGGCAAACATCCCCAACACCCGCAGCAGCACCTCCCGGTTGGCCGAGCTTCCCATGGCGAAGTAGATGAGTGGCCGGTCGCGGGGCAGCGCGGCGATCGCTGGCGGCACTTCCCCCGCCAGATGGGCGTAAATCGGGCCGACGTAGTGCCATGTGTCCGGCAATGTGGGCACGCCGGTCAACTGGGGGATGTCGGTGACCAGGGTATAATCGCCACGCAAGATGTCTAACGAGCGCGGGAAAGTGGGTGCGCCGAACTGCCGCGCCACGCGGTTCATCGACCCGGTCCAGACGCGGGTGCGGAGCGCCCAACCGTTGATGACCCAATTGAGCAACCCCTCTGGGAGCCAGTCGAGCGGCGTACCCCGCAGCAGTTCGCCCCAGATGGTCGGCTGCGCCTGGAAAAAGGGGCGCGTCAGCGCGAAGGGGTTGACCGATACCAGTGGGATACCGGCCGCCCGTGGCGAGATGAAGGCACTCATGGTGAAGCCGATGACCACGGCCGCTGGCCGCACCCGTTCATACAAAGCCAACTCATTTCGCACCCGCGTTGCCAGTTCCTCGGTGGTGAAGAACTTGCCGCCCCGCTCCATCCGGTCCGCTTTCCACAGTTCTTCGGCGCGTTGCGGCGTCAGGCGCGGTTCCAGGGTGTGACAGGTGAAGCCGGCCTCGCCAATCAGGTATTGGTACTCGCCGCCATAGCCGAAAAACTCACAGTGAAAGGCGCCGCCGCAGGCGCGGGCAATTTCAATCATCCGCGTCGTCTCGGCAATGTTCAGGGTTTCTGGGGCAAAGAGTAACGTCTGCATCAGTGGTCATCCTTTTTCGGCTGCCAGACCGGTCAACAGCAAGGCAACGGTCGTTTCCATCTGTTCGCGCAGCTTGATCTGGTCGGGGAAGAGGCTCCAGAGCAAGATAATCCCCTCAATGGCAGCGATGACGACATGAGCCGTAGAGGCAACGTCGGTTGTCGCTGTCCAGACTCCTTCATCGATGCCCGCTTGCAGCAGGTGGCAGAGCTTTTCATGGTAGGTGGTGTAAAACTGCGCCAGCCGTGCCCGCAGCGTTTCGTTGTGGGCCGCCAGGGTATAAAACTCCAGCGGCGCGGGTAGGCGAACCGTGGTGGCTTCCAACTCGGCCCCGGCCAGCTCAACCAACCGGCGAAGCCGGAGCGCCGGATGCTCTGCGCTGTTCAGTACCCTGGTCAAAATCACCTCTTGCTCGCGGAAGAAGGCGTCGAAGATCGCCAGCACCAACGCATCCTTGCTCGAGAAATGCCAGTAGACGCCTCCTTTGCTCACGCCTGACGCACGCACGATGTCGTTCATGCTGGTATGGGCAAAGCCCTGCTGGGCAAAGAGGGCGAGGGCAGCGTTGAGAATCTGGTCACGGGCGTCTTGGGCATCCATTGGCGTCACATCCTCTAACATACCGACCAGTTGGTCTGTTAGCGATAGTATATCATTGCGGTGCCCGGTTGTCAATCTTCCGCACGGCGAGCGAGCGCATCGCGCAGGGCCACCACGTTGCGTGAATGCGCCGTGCGATTCATGACACCGCGCTCGACGGCTCGCCACGCTCGCGCACCTCGCCGTGCACCGATCTTTCCGCCATCGAGCGGCATGTTCACCGCCGGATGTCCAGTGATGGGGTATACTTAGCGCAGTCCTCGCTGCGTGCCGAGGCCCAACGCCGAGGGTGATCGGCACTCCTGCGTGTGCGCTGCTCGTGCGCAATGCGGCCCACGCTCAGCACGCGGCGCTTTCTGAGGGCGCTCCAGGGGAGGTTTCATGTCCTGGCTGAACGCCGTGAATGGTGACGCACGTGCCTGGTTGCTAGAGCCGGATTCCGTCAATCCAGGCGTTCGCTTGTTCGCGTTCCGTGATCTGCTCGACCAGCCCGCCGATGCGGCCGAGGTCATTGCGGCGCAGGCGGCGGTGATGCAGTACGGCCCGGTACCCGCCATTCTAGAGGCGCAACATCCCGACGGCTACTGGCAGAAACCTGGCGGCGGCTATGGCAAGTATCGCGGCACCGCCTGGCAGATCATCTTCCTCGGCGAGCTCGGCGCTGACCCGAACGATGAACGCGTGCAGCGCGGCTGCGCGTACCTGCTCAACCACACGATCGCCGCCAATGGCGGTTTTGCATGCAGCAATACCAACAACCCCGTGCCGAGGAACGTCGTCCATTGCCTGAACGGCAATCTGCTCGCCAGCCTGATCCGGTTAGGCTGGCTGGATGATCCGCGAGTGCAGCAAGCGCTGGTGTGGCAGATACACGCGATCACGGGCGAGGAGCCAATCCGTTACGACCAATCCGGCACCAGCGGCCCAGGATTCGCCTGCGCGATCAACGCGGGCCAGCCGTGCGCCTGGGGCGCAACCAAAGCCATGAAGGCGCTCGCCGCCGTGCCGACGTCCGCACGCACACCACTGCTCCAGCAGGCCATCGAACAGGGCGCGCAGTTTCTGCTGCGCCATAACCTGGCCGGCGCCGACTATCCCTTCACGGGCAAGATCAGCCCATCCTGGTTCAAACTCGGCTTCCCGCTCAGCTACTGGAGCGATATCCTAGAGACTCTGACCGTGCTGGTTACGTTGGGCTATGGCCATGATCCGCGCCTAGCGGAAGCGTATCAATGGCTGCTGGACAAGCAAGACGCGCAGGGGCGCTGGAAGCTTGAAAACGCGCTCACTGGCAAGATGTGGATCGACCTCGAGCGCCGCGGCAAGCCGAGCAAATGGGTCACCTTGCGTGCGTTACGGGTTGTCAAGGCTATGGCCGTGGCGGAGGCCGAGGGTTCATCCTGACGGCCTCACGCGTGCCTCACGCTATGGTTGGAGAAGAACGATGAAGCCACCCATGTGACGAAAGGTTGCTCTGATGACCGACTTTCACCCCAACCACAGCCGAGCAAGACTTTCATCCGCAGGTCGCCCAATCCCGGTACTCTCTTGGCGTAACCCCAAACCACTTCTTAAACGATTTACGGAAGACGCTTGGCTCTGAGAAACCCAGCAGGTAGGTGATTTGCTCGACCGAGTAGTTTTCGCGCAGATATTTCTTGGCCAACCGTTGGCGGATGTCGCGCAGCAGGTCGCTGAAGACCACGCCCTCGGCTTCCAGCCGCTTTTGCAGGGTGCGCACGCTGACGGTCATCTCACGGGCGACCTTCTTAATAGAGAGCGACTCGTCATCCAGTCGCGCAAGGATGATTTTGGTCACGGCCTGGGTGGTGGCGTCGTTCTGTTCCATCTGGGCGATGAAGTTCTGCGCATAGTGCTCGAAATGCTCCAGCAGGGCCGGGTTGGCCATACGGACGGGCAGGTTGCCCATCCGCATATCGAGCGTCATCGCGTTCTCTCGTTGTCCAAAACACACCGGGCAGTTGAAGATGCGCTCGTATTCGGTGCGCGATGCGGGTTCTGGATAGATGAAAGCCACTTCGAGAGGGTTGAGCGGCAGGCCAGAGAGCGTCCGCACCAGACGCACGCTGCTCGAAAAGGTCGATTCGAAACAGTGCCGCGACATCGGTGGGGCGTGGGGCGGCGTGAAGTAGACCAGTCGCACCTTGCCCAGGCTGAGCTCGGCACGGCCAGTAATCAGGTTGCCGATGATGCGCTGGTAACGCCCCGATTTCTCGAAGGCTTCGCCAAGCGTTTTGCAGTTCATCATCAGGTAGCCGAGGATGGACCAACTGCCGGGTTGGGCGAACTCGCCCATATGCAGGCCGAAATACGGGTCATTGACGTACTGCGCCGCACTGTCCTGGATGTGCAGATAGGTCTCGACCGGAAGATAGGCGTCCGGCGAGCGCACTTGATCTGCTGGTGGTCGGCTCGCCGACCCGCGGCCTTCGGCCAACCGAGGGCATGGTCAAACTGCTGCAGGGTTTGCCCAAAAATCACCTGACTGGCGTGCGGGTGGCCGCCTTCGACACGCGCATTGCGTTGGAGACGATCAACTCTAGGGCTCTGCGTTTCCTGGTGGACAAGGGCGGGTACGCCGCCAGCACGATTGCCAAAACGCTCGAAAAGAAGGGTGGTGTCTTAGCTGCTCCGCCAGAAGGCTTTTTCGTCACCGGCGAGCAGGGGCCATTGAAAGATGGCGAAGGCGAACGCGCCGCAGCCTGGGCGGGCGGGCTCGGCACAAGGAGCGATGATGATGGCTGAAGCAAACTGGAAGAGCATCTACCGCCTCGGCGCGGTTGCCGCGCTGCTGGCGGTGGTGTTTGCCGTGCTGGAAATCCTGATTACGTTTGTGCCCGGCGGCGAGCGCGTCGCCCCTGAATTGCTCACCGTGCCGCTCTGGTTCGCACGCTTGCAGGCCAATCCGCTGCTCGAATTGCGCAATCTGGGGCTGATCAACATCTTCCTGACCATGTTCGGGGTGCTGCTCTCGTTTGCCCTGTTTGCCGCGCACCGCACGGTCAACCCCGGCTGGGCGGGGTTGGCGCTGGTCATCGCTGCGATTGGCGGAGCGGTCTTCTTTGCCACCAACCGCAGTTTTGCAATGTTGGCACTCAGCAACCGGTACGCCACGGCCACCGACGACGCCCAACGTGCCGCCCTGGTGGCCGCAGGCGAAGCCATGCTGGCGGTCGGGGAGAGCCATACACCCGGCACCTTCCTGGCTTTTGCGTTGAGCCTGCTTGCCAGTTTGCTGATGGCCTGGGTGCTGCTGCGCGGCGGCATCTTCAGCCGGGCCAGCGCCTATGTTGGCATGCTGGGCTTTGGGTTCCTACTGGTCTTTGAAATCCTCTCCGTTTTTGTCCCGGCCCTGTTTGACGTCGCCATGATCTTCGCCATGATTGGCGGGATTGCCAGCATCGTCTGGTACTTCATGGTTGCCCGGCGGCTGTTCCAATTGGCAAAAATGCCTTGACCCTCAAGATGAGCCTATGAATGCGGCGGTGGCTTTGACGCAAAGGCGCGAAGGCGCAAAGGTTGACCGAAGATGGTTGCTTTGATGCAAAGGCGCGAAGCTACGCATGGAGATGCCTCAAATCTTTGCGCCTCTGCGCCTTTGCGTCAAAGAAGCTCGCGCGGGGATGGCGCAACTGGTGAAAGCGGCAAACGTGCGGCGTAGCACCATACAGGGCAGATTTAGGTGGTATCATCGCGGTAGAGCACGGGCAAGGCTGATCGAGGCCGCAGAATCGCTGTCGAATTCATGCACTGGCCGGCGGCCGGCCAGTGCATGTCCATAACCTGTGCCAGCACTCCCTCGCTCAATCAGCCTCATCGCAGGAGAGTTATACTCTCGTCTCCGAATTACCCGCTGTGTCATCACCTCCATCCTGCAGCCGAGTCCCTGATTCGGTGCTGCGTCCACAGCTTTGGGGTACGAAAGAGTCTCGTTGGAGCAACCGATTCCCTGTTCCTGGGCTGCATCCACATCGCCGTGGTATGGTACCATAGCGCATGTATGTGTCTCTCTCCTAGAGAGAACCCAGAAGCGAAACGCGCTTTTGTGTTCTGAATATGCCGGGGAACATACGCTAATGGGAACGCTCAACCTCTCCAACCAATTAGGCAACCTGACCAAAACATACCGTTTTGTACCGGATACAGCGGGGATGTCCCCGGCTAGTGTGTATCAATTAATCGGACGTAATGACCATCTGTATTTGAAAGTATCACCTCGCCAGTATAATGGAACGACCTACGATGTTGAGCGGGAAAAAGATGTCATGCTTTGGTTACAAGGACAATTACCTGTTCCTGAAGTCCTGCACTTCGAACAGTACGAAGGTAACAAGTTTTTACTGATGCGTGCCGTTGACGGTGTCGTAGGATCTGAAGATTACAAACACCATCGCGACCCAAAACGCATGGTACACATCTATAGCGACGGGATTAAGCGGTTTCATGCGATACGTATCGAAGACTGCCCGTTTGATAGCAGCGTAGACTATCGACTTGCGGAATTAGCATATTTCCTCCGCCACAACCTCGCTGACATCAATACAGAAAACTGGGAAGATGATACGCCCTTTGCTGATCCAGATGCGCTCTACGCGTTTCTGCAAACCCATAAACCAAACGAAGAACTGGTCTTTTCGCACGGTGATTTTGGCGACAGCAATATATTTATCAGAAACGATCGTATCAGTGGCCTCATCGATTTAGGAAGAAGTGGAAAAGCGGATAAATGGTACGACATCGCATTTTGTGTCCAGTCCATCCAACATGACATAGGCAATGACAAAGCGTATGTTGATTTACTCTTTAACCTACTTGAAATCGAACCAGATTGGGCGAAGATACGGTACTACATTTTATTAGATGAGTTGTTTTAAGCAAAAAAACAGTTTCCCTCAGCGGCCCAACACCCCGTGCAGCCGACCCCGCTGGCGCGGGCGGGAGCTGGGCGCGGGTTGGGGCCGCAAACTGCGGCGTTCTATTTCCACCTTCACGCTCGGAGTCATCGTCGCCATCAACACGATCATTCCACCGCTCGACGGCGAACGCTCGCAGTTTGCTAGGGTCGTCGCGTGCCGGCGCTCGTCGCGCTTCAGACGGCTGCCAGCGGGGCGGCTAACGTGACCGTTAGCGATGATACATTTCATAACACCGTGCAACCGTTATTGGCTGAAGCCTACGATGTGGCCGTGCAAAGACACCTACGGCGGCAAACGACGAATGAGTCCTAAGGGATGCTCGTTGAAGCTACCGTCCTTCCGGCCCAACAAGCGCATGCAGCACGACCGGCGAATCGGGGCTTTTTTGAAAACCAGAATCAGTCAGGACGTGGCTCCAATCCAGCGTGTGGTCCTTTCGCCGGCGGCTGATGCGCGGGCGTTAGGCGGCCTCTGCCCGGAACGCAGTTGCCGAACCGGCGCCTCTCCGTACTTGACAATACCTTCCTTTGTAATTACACTGTGGGTACGTAGAAAGGATTGCCGTATGAGCACCGTGATTAAAACGCGGCTGATCAAAATCGGAAACTCGCACGGTGTCCGTATACCCAAAGTCGTGCGGGACCAAGTTGGACTTACCGACGCCATTGAGCTTGAAGTACAGGGCGCCCAATTGATCGTGCGCTCTGGTTCTGCTCCACGCGCCTCTTGGGCCGCGCAGTTTCAGCAGATGGCTGAACAGCAGGATGATAGGCTGCTTGACCTCGACCAACCCCCAACCCTGTGGGATGAGCGTGAGTGGGAGTGGGAATGAAACGCTTTGACGTGTACCTTGTGACCCTTGACCCGACCGTCGGGGTCGAAATCCAGAAAACCCGTCCCTGCCTGATCATTTCACCCGACGAGATGAATGACTATATTCAGACCGTGATTGTTGCCCCGATGACGACCAAAGCGCGCGCCTATCCTTCGCGTGTCGCCACACGCTTTGAGGGCAAAGACGCCCATATTGTCCTCGACCAGATACGTACTGTCGATAAGCGCCGCTTGGTGAACTATCTCGGTCGTATTTCTGCAACGACTCAGACCAAGGTGCTCGCAGTGCTCGCGGAACTCTTTGCCGAATGAGATCATACTCTGTCGCATATCGACAGCATACTGAGCGAGAAGCGCCGCATCAGCCCGTACGCGCAGGTGATGTCCGGAGCACATGGGCCCAAGAAGTGGGCAAGTTCATGGCACACGTCAGGGCGTTCCACTGCGGCGATTTGCGCGCCACCAGCAGCGACTGGCCGGTTGCCAGAAAGGGAGCGATCCGGCCTGTGTCGCTAGCACACCCCCACGCCCGCATCCCACCGCAGCGTAGAGGTCACCCGCACCGTCGCCTGCTCCGGCGCGACGGCCCCGGCCTCCTGGTTGCTCCAGGTTTCCTGGGTGATGACGGTGATGGTGATCGCGCCGATTCCCCGGCGGCACCCGCCACCAACCGGGCACCCGCCACCAACCGGGCACCCGCCACCAACCGGGCACCCGCCACCAACCGG
>NZ_SIJK02000001.1:84301-136400 GCF_004762035.2 Candidatus Chloroploca mongolica
GCACCCGCAAGGGGTGCCCCTACTGGGGGCCGGGCCCGGTGTACGGGCACCCCTTGCGGGTGCCCTGGCGGGGCACTCGCCACCAACCGGGCACCCCTTGCGGGTGCCCCTACAGCCGGGGGCCGGGCCCGGTGTACGGGCACCCCTTGCGGGTGCCCTGGCGGGGTCCATACGCAGAAGATGCCATCGCCCTACATTGCCACCCATGGCGGTTGCAATGTCCCGGTAGGGTTAGATAGTGTCCGCAGATAACGCAGATGCGGAAGCCCTCATCTGCGTCATCTGCGTTATCTGCGGACGATCAGACGGACTTTGCATCAGCCCTAGGCGGTAACCGGCGTGTGCAGCACGGCACCCCGGATCTGGTACAATCACTGGGGGGCGTCACAGGGCAGCGATGACACCCGCAACGATTTCATGTGCAACGGCCCGAACGACGATGTCGTGTTCGACAAGGTTTGCGGGGGCAGGCAATGCACGTACCCACGAAAACCTGCCCGCAGTGCGGAGCAGGCATCCGCGAAAACGATGCTCATTGCCCGGACTGCGGCGCAGCGCTGCACATGTCGCAGGCCAAGGCACCCGCACACACGGGCAGCCACGCCGCCGCGCCGCCCCCAATCCCAACGCAAGCCAAGCTGCCGCCCGAACTGGCCGATCTCCACGCGCCGAAGCCCAGTCAGCCGCTGGAGGCTTCGGGTTGCACGCTCTTCTTTTTCCTGGCCTGGACGCTGTTCAGCGCCCTGTTCCTGGTGGTAGGGGTGGGAACCTATCTCCGCGACAGCAGCGCCTATCACCGCCTGTTGCGTGAAGGCCTTCCCGCTGTTGCCGTCATCACCGAGCTTGGACTTTGATTCCGACGAAGACTCCATCAGGTACTATGTTGCGTACCACTTCCAGGCTTCCTTTGAGGGCGCTACGACCCGTTTTCAAGGGTTGGATCATGTCAGCAGCGCATTGTTCAGCCGCCTGGAAGTCGGCCAACCGCTTGAGATCCTCTACTGGCCTGCTGACCCGTCGCTTTCGGCGGTCAAGGCGGAACTACAGCCCCCCTCGCTGACCGTGTTGCTCGGTTTCGGTGGCATAGGCGGACTGTTCACGCTGATTGGCCTGGCGATGATTGTGTCGTCCATCATCGGCATCGTCAATATGAGTCGCCTGCGCATGGGCGGGCAAGTCGCCCAGGGCATCGTGTTCAAAAAATGGATCGACACCGATGCAGATGGCGACACGACCTACTTCGTCGCCTATGCCTTCAATGCTGAAATGCCAGGCAAAGGCTTTCAACGCATCCTCCGCGCCGAGCAGAACAAACGCTTGTACGACGCCGTGCCGGTGGGAGAAGGGCTGATGGTGCGCTACCTGCCGGATGATCCACACATCTGTCGGGCGGATACCATACGATGAAACCGACGAGGTGAAGAAAGATTGCTCTATGCATAAACGTAGAATGCTCATCCTCAATGCCCTGACCGCCGCGTTGCTGGGCGCGCTGGGTGCGCAAATCCTCCACGAAGCCTGCCACGGTGTCACCGCTGTGCTGGTCGGCGCAGAGTGGCAGGCATTCAACCTGTTTGCCGTCCTGTGGGACTGGCCCGGTACGCCGAATGAGACCGGCACCCTCCTGGTCGAGGCGCTTCCCGCGTTGTTGAATATCCTGCTTGGTTTCCTGGGCGTGATCCTGTTTCACCAGAGCGCCCGCCAGCAGCGTTCGATGGCGGCTCTGTTTTGGATGTACGTTGCCGGGTATAACCTGTTTATGGGGTTTGGCTACCTGTTCGTTGATCCGCTGTTCTACCAGTCGGGGCGTGAGCAGGTTGGTGACTGGCAGAAAGTTGTTGACAGCTTGGGCGGCTCGTGGGCGGTGCGCTTGCCCATCCTGCTGGTCGGTGCATGCGGCCTGCTGTGGGGTTTCTTCTGGCTGGCGCGCGCCGCCCTGCGCTTTGCAACCGACGCCAGCGACAAAGCCGAACGGCTGCGGGTTGCCCTGCCCCTGCTGCTGGTTCCCTATCTTGTTTTCAACGTCTTGTTCACCGTCTTAGCCATCTGGCATCCACTCGGTTGGCAGGGCGTGATCATTGTGGCGTTGCAATACTGGTTTGGCTATGTTGGTTTCTTCTGGGGCTTTTTCCTGGCAGCCTACTGGCTGGATGTCCACGCGCCTCTGCCCAACCCGGTTCCCCTGCCCGATCAGCCGCAGCCGGTCTGGTGGCTTGCTGCGGGGTTGACGTTCCTGTTCGCAGTGGCGGTGTTGCTGCCAACGGTGTGGTTGGGATAAAAGAAAGATCTTCACGCAGGGCGTCATCAACCTTCACTATCGTGGGTTCGCGGCTATGGTATGCTCAGACCAGGAGCCTCCCCGCATCATCGCCACGCTGGCCGTGCGTTGGGTTGTTCCCGCGGTGGGTCGTGCCCACCTGTTCCTTTCCGTACGCCGGCGATGAAGCGTCGCGATGCGCAGGAGACCGTCTTTGCCCACCCTGCGCCCGTGGCGCGCCCGCGGCTTCGCTGACGCCATCGTGTGGCTAGGCACGGGCGCTGGAGATGGCACGAAGGGAGAACCGTGATGCGTCGCATGTTCATGCTCTTGCTCATGATCGTCGGGCTCGGGGTTCCGCTGTTGCTGACCAGCCTCACGTCGCTGGCGGCGCCGCCAGTGCATGAACCGCTGGGATCGGCGGCTGCACGAACAGTGATGGATCTGCGCTCGTCCACTATCCGCGTTCTTAGCAGCACCGACCTGCCCCAGGTGAGCGCTGGTGGTCGCCTAACGTGTGTGATCAATCGCGCCGGGCAGTTGTATTGCTGGGGCGCGTGGTCTGATGTCCCCAACGATCTTGGTTTGGTCACGCAGGTGAGCGCAGGGTGGGAGTATGGGTGTGCGGTGCTCATGGGTGGGGCTGTCCAGTGCTGGGGGAAGAACGAGCTCGGCCAGACGACCGTGCCGGCGAATCTGGCTGCGGTCAGCCAGGTCAGCGCCGGCGGGTACCATGCATGTGCGGTCACGACCGCAGGGGTGGTGCGCTGCTGGGGAAACAACGCATCGGGCCAGACGACCGTGCCGGATGACCTCGGCGTGGTCACGCAGGTGAGCGCAGGTCGGTTTCATACCTGTGCGGTGACGGCGGACGGGGCGGCGCGTTGCTGGGGACTCAACACCGATAACCAGGCGACGGTGCCAGGATCGCTCGGCCAGGTTACGCAGGTGCAGGCGGGCGATGACCACACCTGTGCCCTGAGGAGGGATGGCATGCTGCGCTGTTGGGGCAACAACGCCGCGGGTCAGGCGACGGTACCAGCGGATCTGGGCCTGGTCAGTCAGGTCAGCGTTGGGCGATCATATACATGCGCGGTGGCGACGGGCGACCAGTTGCGCTGCTGGGGCGTGGATGGACGTGGTCAGGAGACGGTGCCAGATGACCTCGGTGCGGTGCGCACGATCAGCGCTGGTTCGTTGTCTACATGTGCAATGACGCTGGCCGGGGCGCTGCGTTGCTGGGGGAACAACGCATATGGACAGGCGACCGTGCCAGAGGATCTGGGCCTGGTGCTCGAGGTGAGTGGGGGAGCACAGCACACGTGCACGGTGACCAATGCAGGAACCCTCTGGTGCTGGGGAAACAATTTCTTAGGCCAAAGCACCGTGCCCGACGACCTCAGCCCGGTCAGACAGGTGAGCGCCGGGGCAGAGCACACATGCGCGGTGACGACGGCGGGCACGGTGCGCTGCTGGGGACGGAACGCTGATGGTGAATGCACGGTGCCAGAGGATCTGGGCCAGGTCAGCCAGGTGAGTGCGGGATGGCGGTACACGTGTGCGGTCACGACGGCGGACGGGACGCTGCGTTGCTGGGGGAACAACGAGTACGGCCAGGCGACCGTACCAGGGGATCTGGGCCTGGTGCGCCAGGTAGGTGCGGGGGAGCGCCATACCTGTGCGAGGACCAGCGCGGGGGCGGTACGGTGCTGGGGAGCAAGCACGGGTGGTCGGACGAGCGTACCGCCCGATCTGGGCGAGGTTAGCCAGATCAGTGTGGGAGTGTGGCACACATGTGCCGTGACGACAGCGAACACCATCCGCTGTTGGGGCGAGCTCTTTGGCACGGTGCCAGGCACCCTCGGTCTGGTCAGGCAGGTCAGCGTGGGCGGGGAACATACATGCGCGGTCACGACCGACGGGGCGCTCCGCTGCTGGGGGAGCAACCGGGACGGCCAGACCCTGGTGCCAACGGATCTTGGGTTGGTTGGCTCGGTCAGCGCAGGGCGTGATCATACCTGTGCGCTAACGCTGGATGGGGGCGTGCGTTGCTGGGGGGCGAATATGGATGGCCAGACGACCATCCCCCGTGATCCGTTGCGGGTCACGGGTCGCGATGAACGGGTCTATGTGCCAGTGCTGCGCCGGTAAAGGATGGCGACTGCCCGCTTTGGCAGTTTATGCAACACACATAAGGTTGGGCTGTTGAATGTCAACTAGATTTGCCGCCCGTTCTGCCTCACGAGAGAATCTTACTTTGGCGGGCTCGTTGCCTCACGAAAGAGTTTACCACCAGGTGCCACAACGCACCTGGAGCCGATCAATCTGACGTAGCAGGCGCACCGGGTCGAGCCCCGCAAACAGGGCCGCGAGGCGGGCCTGCTGCTCATCCGACACGACCTCGGCAGCAATGCCGATCGCCGCCTGGCTGCGTACACCGGCGATCGGGCACGCCCTCGCAACCCTGGCACCGCTCTGGCTAGGGCGATTGCATCTTCCGTGCATGCACCCCACCAGGGCACCCCTTGCGGGTGCCCGTACACCGGGCCCGGCGTACGGGCACCCGCAAGGGGTGCCCCTACAGGGCCGGGGGCCGCCGTTTGCGTCGCTGGTTGCATGCCCATGCTGCCACAGAAAGCGTATTTTTTATCCGGTTTCGTATGATGCAATCGCCCTACCGCTCTGGCTGAGCGAGGTGGCCCGCCTCGTGCCGGAGGTGCTAGCAAGAGAAAGAGCCACGAGGCTGGTTCGGGCGGATAGAAAAGCAAGCCAAAGATCGGTTCGCGCCAGAGCACCGTGAGCAACAGGCTGAGCCCTGCGAGCACGAGCACCTCGGGCTGGCTCCAGGTTGTCATGATCGCGTCGAGCGCCATAAACCTTCGCGCCTTTGCGCCTTTGCGTCAAACGATCCACCCTCTTTGCAAGGTATTGCGACTAGACCTCGCAGCTCTGCCAGAGCTGTGAGGTCTAGTCGCATGCCCCTACGCACTCTGCGCATAGAGGCGTTCGCGGATCATAAGCACTTCGTTGCGCAGGCGGGTATCGGTATTGATATCTTCACCGATCTTCTCATAGCCATGCATAACCGTGGTATGGTCGCGCCCGCCGAGCAGATTGCCAATATCAACCAGGCTGCACTCGGTCTCTTCGCGCAGCAGATACATTGCGACCTGGCGCGGGCCAACGATATTGCGTGAGCGGCCCCGGCCCTGCAGAATGCGCACATCAATGCCATAGTGCTCACTGACCGCCTGAATAATCATGTCGGGCGTAATGCGACGGCGGCGTGACGTGCCGAGCAGATCAGCCAAGGCGAGCGTGGCTACTTCGACGTTAATGGGCAGGCCGTGCAAATCGGCGTAGGCCGCGACACGATTGAGACTCCCCTCGAGTTCCCGGATATTGCTCTGAACCTTATAGGCGAGGAAATCAAAGACTTCGTCGGGAATATAGACATTCATCTGCTCGCCTTTGGCGCGCAGGATGGCTGTACGGGTCTCGAGATCGGGCGGCTGCACATCGCAGATCAGGCCCCATTCAAAGCGGCTGCGCAGGCGCTCTTCAAGGGTCAGGATCGCTTTGGGTGGCTTATCCGAGCTAATCACGATATGCTTGGCCGCCGAATGCAATGCATTGAACGTATGAAAAAACTCCTCCTGGGTGGCATCCTTGCCCGCAATAAACTGAATATCGTCAATCAACAGCACATCAATATTGCGGTAACGAATGCGAAATTCTTCGGTCTGCTGGCGACGAATTGCATTAATCAGATCATTCGTAAACTTTTCGGAAGAGACATAGAGCACATTGATTTCAGGGTCGCGATCGAGGACATAATTACCAATCGCGTGCAACAAGTGCGTCTTGCCGAGTCCTACCCCGCCGTAGAGGAAGAGAGGATTGTAGGCCTGGCCGGGATTATCGGCCACCGCAAGGCAGGCCGCGTGGGCCATCCGGTTGCTTGAGCCGACAATAAACCGCGAAAAAGTATACTTTGGATTGAGCATCCCGGTGCGGAGCGCGCTCGACAGATCGAGTTGCACGGCCCGCTCGTTGTTGCCATACGCCTCATCATCAGCTGCCGTGATCAGGGGCGTCGTCGTGGCTAGCTCATGGCGAAACATCCCGCTGGTGCCATTGGCAATCACGATCCGCACCTGCACTGGGTAGCCGACCACATCGCCGAGCGAACGGCGGACGGGCGTAATATAACGCGTCTCGATCCCCTCTTTATGGAAGGGCGAGCTCGTCCCGACCGTTGCCGTACCACCATCGAGCGCAAGCAAGGTGGTACCACGGAGCCACGTATCAAACTCTTGACGGGATGTCTGCATCTGAATGGTGCCCAGTGCTGCTTGCCAGATCTGGTTCAGATTCACAGGCACCTCCTTGTCCTACATAGACAATACAAAGCCAGGGGGCAAGGCACAGTGCCTTCCCGCAGACTTTTCACGATAAAGCGGGGCCGCTGCCCCTTACACATCAAAATGAACCTGAAAAGCGGGCCAGTGGGCCCTCATGTAGCTCGCTTCTGTTCACACAAGCTGCGAGTGAAGCAGGAGTAGTCGCCGTTGCGTTCTTAGTCTGCTGGCAATCATACTCGATCTTCCCATCCATTTCAAGCAACATAACGTACGATCTCTATAATTCTTGCTTATAGTTTTGCACGTTGCTCTAGGGCTGAAACTTTCGATCCTAGTGCTTGATTCACGGGTCTATGTTGACAACTATGAACGATCCATGTGGATAACTTTTCGTGGTGTCATGGCTTTTTGTCTGGTGAGAAAGCATTGCAGCGGCATGGAAGGCCTGTTGCAAGGCAAGCAATGCTTCGCAACAAAATTGTGGATAACTGGGGGGTGAGTGTGGACAAAGCGTGGGTTATTGCGCAGCGTCGATCGGGGGGAGATCGAGGGGCGGCAGATCAGTGAGGCTGAGCAGGCCAAATTGTTGGAGAAACGCGGGCGTGGTGGCATAGAGAATCGGCCGACCGATGGTTTCGAGGCGCCCGGCCTCGCTGATCAGGTCACGGGCAAGCAGGGCGCGCAGCGTGCCACTACTATCCACCCCGCGGATCGCGTCGACCTGGGCGCGAGTGAGCGGCTGGCGATAGGCGATAATGGCCAGCACTTCGAGCGCAGCGTTTGAGAGCCGTCCACTAGCCTGGAGACCAAGCAGCCGTGTGATGGCTGGCGCAGCCTCTGGCGCACTGACCAGTTGCAGTTCGTCACCGTGGCGCTGGAGGCGGATGCCACGGGTCTGCAAGTGCGTTGCCAGTTCTTGCAAGGCCTGTTCAACCGCCTCAGCCGACACCTCAAGTGCTCGCGTGAGATCAGCCAGCGTCAGTGGCTCCCCCGCCACAAAAAGCAGGCTCTCCACCATTTGAACCAAACGGGATTCGCTCTCCATCACAGTAAACCTCGACCTCATCAGAAACCCCGCTTGCGCCGCAACCCGCTTGCGCCGCAACCCGCTTGCGCCGCAACCCGCTTGCGCCGCAACCCAGCTTCCGCAGCGGCCCAGCTTCCGCAGCGGCCCAGCTTCCGCAGCGGCCCAGCTTCCGCAGCGGCCCAGCTTCCGCAGCGGCCCGCTTGCACTCGCTTATGCAGAGGCCAGCGAAGCTGGCCTCTGCATAAGCATATCCTACCACAGCTATTCACCAAGATCGCCAAGCGCAATCGGGCGGGTGCGCGGGGCGGTGTGGCGGGGCAGCAGCAGCGAGATCAGGCCAGCCAGCAACACAAAGGCCACCGAGGCCCAGAGACAGATGATCAAACCGCCGTAGGTGCTCAGGTTCATCCCGATCTGGTAGAGCAACCCGGAGAGCACGGTTCCGGCGAGGCGGCCCATCGCATTCGCCATATAATAAAAGCCGACATTCATGGCGACTTTATCACTGTCAGTATAGGCGAGAATAAGGTAGGAATGCACGGCTGAATTGAAGGCGAAGACAATGCCAAAGACGATCAACCCGGTCACGACTGAGAAGGCTGGCGCAACAGCATTCATCAGGGCAAGAGCAATTGCTGCCGGAAACAACGCCAACCCAAAGGCGAGCAGGGTCGCGGTGCGACCATCAGGCTCGTGATTGCCCTCGACGCGTCGGCGGATCAGGCGCGGGGTTGCGGCCTGCACCACGCCATAGCCAATCGTCCAGGCGGCCATAAAGCCCCCGGCGAGCCAGAAATCCCAGCCCAGCACACTCACAAAGAAGATCGGCAGCGCAACCACAAACCAGACATCCCGCGCCCCAAAAAGGAAGATCCGGGCGGCAGCCAGCATGTTGACGGCCCGGTTATGCGAAAACATCTGGGTAAACTTTGCCTTCTTATTGGCCGTACCGAGATCGCCGCGCATCAAGAGCGCCGTAGTGACCAGGGCGGTCAGCACCAGGACGGCCAGCACCAGCATGGCGAGCTGAAACCCGATTAGGGTGAGCAGCAACGCCCCGAGAAAGAAGCCGACGCCCTTGATCGCATTCTTTGAACCGGTAAGCACGCTCACCCAGGTATAGAGTTGCCCCTGCGTCTCGCCTGCGACCAGCTTGACTGCACTCTTGGACGACATCTTGGTCAAATCTTTGGCGATACCCGAAAACGCCTGCGCGAGCATCACATACGGCACCACCAGGAGTGACGGCGGCGCAAACGCGAGCAGGCTCAACGCGATCATCTGGGTACCAAGGCCAAGAAAGAGCGTCGTCTTGAGCCCGAAGCGTGCGCCCAGATAGCCACCAAAAAGATTGGTCAGAATGCCAAAGATCTCATAAAAGAGAAAGAGCGAGGCGACTTGTAGCGGGGTAAAGCCGAGTTGGTAGAAATAGAAGAGCACGAGCATCCGAATGGCGCCATCGGTAAGCGTATCGGCCCAGTACGCGAACGTCACGAGCACATAATTGCGCAGGTTCGTTTGGCGTTGCGCCAGGGCCTCGGTCTCACCAAGGGGCGCTGGTGCTTGCGGCGTCCTGGTCGTGGTCATAACAACCCTGCCACCTTACGAGCCAGCTCAACCAGACGATTGGCATAGCCCCACTCATTATCGTACCAGGCATAGATCTTCACCTGGGTCTCATTCGTCACCATCGTGCAAGCCGCATCAACAATCGCCGAACGGGGATCGGTGACATAATCCATCGAAACAAGCGGGCGCGTCTCATAGCCAAGAATGCCGGCAAGCGGGCCAGCGGCGGCGGCCTGCAAGAGGGCATTGACCTCGGCGACACTGGTCGGGCGCGTGACTTCAAAGACACAATCGGTCAGCGAGGCATTGAGCAACGGAACGCGCACCGCCTGCCCATTGAGCTTGCCATTCAACTCGGGGAAGATCAGGCCAATCGCCGTGGCCGACCCAGTCGTCGTTGGCACAAGCGAAAGACTCGAAGCCCGTGCGCGGCGAAGATCGGTGTGCGGCGCATCATGCACCGTTTGCGTATTGGTCGAGCTATGCACCGTCGTAATCATCCCGTGCTTGATGCCAATGCCCTCGTGGATCACTTTGACCACCGGCCCAAGACAATTGGTCGTACACGATGCCGCCGTCAGCAGATGGTGGATCGTGGGATCGTACCAATGATCATTCACGCCCATCACAATATTCAGCGCCTCACCCTTGACGGGGGCGGCGACGATCACCTTTTTGACCCCGGCGGCAAAATAGGGGGCCAATTGTTCGGGCGTGCGGAACTTGCCCGTAGCCTCGATCACCAGATCAACCCCGGCGTCGGCCCATGGTACTGCGGCGAGATCTTTGATGCGACTAAAACCAAGCGTCTGCCCATCAATCAGCAACTGGGTGCCCTCACCCGAAGCTTCGCGGCCCCAGCGACCATGCACCGAATCAAACATCAAGAGATGGGCACAGGCAGCGGCATCACCCGCCACCTCATTGACATGGACAAACTGCACCTCGGGCCAACCCCAGGCTGCACGCAATGCCAGACGCCCAATCCGCCCAAAGCCATTAATACCAACCCGCATCGTCACAAGCCTTCTCCTCTACTACAACAAATTCCATTGATAGTATACGAGCTTCACGGCTTCCTGTCGATGACAGAGCGCGTTAAGGCTCTGTTAAGCGAGAATTAACACAGTTTAGATTGATATAAATATGCCAGGGCTATGCTCCATGCATCCTTCGCAATGCTCGCAAAAAACAGCGCAGCTAATTTTTTGCGAGCATTGCAGAGAACGTGTTACAATAGTGCCCATCATTCGTACGATCTATGAAGGAGTGACCTGTATGACCACTGGCGTGACGACTGTTGGAACCCTGGCCGACCGCCTGGTCCCCGCCCGCGGGTCTCTAGCCAATCCCATTGTGCGTGATGGATTGCTGATCGTAGCTGGGACAATCTTGATGGCAATGCTGGCGCGGATCAGCATTCACCTGCCCTTTACCCCCGTGCCAATCACTGGTCAGACGCTTGGCGTCTATCTGATTGGTGCCCTGTACGGCCCGCGCCTGGGGGCGCTGACCCTGCTCGCCTACCTGGGTCAGGGTCTACTCGGCTTACCGGTCTTCTCGATGGGTACGAGCGCGTGGAGCCCGAGCCGCATTCCGGGGCTGCCGGTCATCTTTGGCCCGACGGCAGGCTATCTCTTTGCCTTCCCGGTGGCTGCGGCGGTCGTTGGCTACCTGGCGAACCGCGGGTGGGATCGCAAGATTCGCACCGCGCTGCCTGCGATGCTCGCTGGCGAGGCAATTATCCTGGTGATGGGCTTCACATGGCTTGTGGTCGCTACGGCATTGTTGACTGGCAGTGTCAGCATTTCAGCCCTGCTTGTTGCGGCTGTCCTGCCCTTCCTCCCAGGTGCGGCGCTGAAGATCGGGCTGGCCTCAGTCGCCTTGCCGAGTGGCTGGCGCCTGTTTGGTCATCGCTAACTCGTTCTGCTTCAATGCGCGCTGGCCCATCATGGTGGGCCGGCGCGTATCATGAATGCAATCAGCGAGCGACGCTGCATTCCCCCATTGCCGAGCCACGTCGGCTTGAGCAACCTCATATGCCCCCGTAGCTCAGAGGATAGAGCAGCAGTTTCCTAAACTGCGTGTCGTGCGTTCGAGTCGCGCCGGGGGCGCCACTGTTTAGGGCTTCCTAATGCGAAACGCCGATCCGGCTGGATCGGCGCTTTGTGTGTTTGACAGCCTAACTCGTCGATCCACGCCCATCCGTCGCGTCCCCTGGCTGTTCGTCGGCTCTGGCTTCCGCATCGTTCTTCTTCTCGGCACCCGTTCCCTCCGCCGCATCTGCATTCTCCGGGTCATCTGCGTCCCCCGTATCTGCCTCCGCTCCCGCAATCTTCTTGTCTTCACCCTGCGGTACCGGCTCGTCGTGCGTGACCATGACCCGGACGATTGGCGACGTCGTCGGCGGCGGTTGGGCTGTCTAGTTGCGTGATAGTAACCCTGGTACCCTTGATCTCGTTCAGACCATCAGATATAATTCAACTGTAGTTGAAGCATTGTCCCGAGGTCGCAATGATGGTCATAGAACAACCCACGACCCAACAACTCGCCCACTGGCTCAAGGTACTCGCTGAGCCGCGGCGCTTGCAGATCTTGAACCTGCTGATGGCTGGCGTGCAGTGCAACTGCGAGCTGGGCGAGCAACTGGCCCTGGCCCCCAATCTGATCTCGCATCACCTGAGCGTGCTGCGCAAAGCCGGGTTGGTCGAGGTGGAGCGCGATGCCGCAGATGCGCGCTGGGTCTACTACGCGATCAATCGCCCTAATCTGGAGGTACTCAACACCGCGTTCGCCGCTTTCTTTGACCCGGGGCGCATCCAAGCCCGCCAGCCCAGTTGTGGTCCACAGGCGACGGTCGTGCCGGACGATCTGATTACCGTTGGCTGTGACAGCTAGAGGGAGTTTCGCAATGACGCGCCGTTCCCTGATGGTTATCCTGGCTCACCCCGATGACGAGGGCTTCTCGATTGGCGGCACCCTGGCCGCCTACGCTGCCCAAGGCCACCAAGGCCTTCGACGTGGCGGATCTCCCCGAGGCCCGGCTCTACTATATCGCCCCCTTACCCGCGATGATTGCGGCGTAGCCGCTCCGGTTACGCCTGAACCGCATAGGAGTCCCGACCCATGAGTTCTATCTCACTGCTCGCCACCGCCCCAGCCGCCCATGCCCAGGCCGATGTGGCGCTCTATGACCCACCGATGTGCTGCTCGACCGGCCTCTGTGGCCCGGCCATCGATCAAAGCCTGCTCGATACCAATGAACTGGTGGTCGCGCTCAAGGCGCGCGGCCTGCACGTCGAGCGCTACCAGATGGCCAGTGCGCCGCAAGCCTTCATCGGTCATCCCGAGGTGATGCGCCTGGTACGCGAGCGCAATATGGAGGCGCTGCCGATCACCACCGTGCGCGGTACCGTGATCAAGAGCGGGGCCTACCCCACGGCGACCGAGATCGAGGCGGCCCTGGAAGGAGCGTCCGCGTGACCCAGTTTCTCTTCTTCTCGGGCAAGGGTGGCGTGGGCAAGACCAGCATGGCCTGCACCACCGCCGTCTATCACGCCGACGCCGGCCAGCGTACCTTGATTGTCACCACTGACCCGGCCTCGAACCTGAGTGATGTCTTTCAGCAGCCGATTGGCCACGCAATTACGCCCATCGACGCCGCACCAAACCTCTTCGCCATGGAGATCGACGCCGACCGGGCGACCGAGGAGTATAAAGATCGCGCCCTGGCCCCCATCCGCGCCGCCTTTCCGCCCGCCATGGTCGCGGTGATGGAGGAGCAGATGAGCGGCCCCTGCACCGCCGAGGTGGCTGCTTTCGACCGCTTCACCGACTTCCTCGACGTGCCCAGCGACGCCGGTGGTGACTTTGATGTGGTCATCTTCGACACTGCGCCCACCGGTCACACCCTGCGCCTGATCGAACTGCCGGTCGAGTGGAGCCGCAGCATTGATGCCGCCGAGCAGGGTAGCGGCCAGACCTGCATTGGCCCCGCTGCGGCCATCCAGGACGCCAAGCACAAGTACGAGCGTGCCGTTGCCGCCATGCGCGACCCCGCTGCGACCACCTTCACCTTTGTCCTCCAGCCCGAGGCGACGTCGCTCAAAGAGACCCGGCGGGCTATGGATGAGCTGGGTAAGCTCGGCATCAGCAGCCAGCACCTGATCGTCAACGCGGTCATCCCCGCCGAGGAGGCCGCCAACCCGCTCTTCGCCGCCCGCCGCACCATGCAGCAGGGCTACCTGGCCCAGATCGCCCGCGAGTTACCGCTGCCCACTCGCCAGATGCCGCTGCTGGCGGGCGAGATCACGGGCGTGGATCGCTTGCGCGCCGTGGGTCGGCTGCTCTTCCACCATGACGCGACCGCGCTGGTTGATCTGGCGGTAAACCCCGACGCTATCACTCCGCTCGAACCTGACCTCATGGCCATCCTGCCGCGCCTGCTGCCCGATGGCGGGCGGCGCACGATCTTCTTCGCGGGCAAGGGCGGCGTTGGCAAGACCGTCGCCTCGTGCGTCACCGCCGTCTGGCTGGCCCACCAGGGCTTCAAGACTCTGCTCCTGACCACCGACCCCGCCGCCCACCTCGGCGATGTACTCGATGTGCCCGTGGGCGATACGGTCGCCCCGGTGTCCGGCGTGCCGGGTCTCTTCGCGACCAAAATCGACCCCAAAGCCGCCGGTGAAGCCTACAAGACCCGCATCCTTGCTGATGCGCGGGCGCGCGGGCGCAGCCCTGCGTCCATCGCCATGATGCAGGAGGAGCTCGATTCGCCCTGCACCGAGGAGATCGCGGCCTTCGATCTGTTCATCGACTATGCCGCCCAGGCCGACTGGGAGGTAATCGTCTTCGATACGGCACCGACCGGCCACACCCTGCGCATGCTCGAATTGCCGATGGACTGGAGCCAGCAGATCGATGTGAAGGTCTTTGCCAGCGTGGACGGGGCCCAGGCCGACGAGGTAGCCAAAGCGCGTTTCGGCGGGGTGATTGAACTGATGCGCGACCCACGCCAGAGTACCTTCGCCTTTGTGCTCTACCCTGAGGCAACGCCGATCCTTGAGGCCGCACGAGCGGTCGAGGAACTGAGCTCGCTGGGCATTGCGCCGGGACTCGTGGTCGCCAACTACGTCCTGACGGAAGCGGCGGCCACGACGCCCTTCGGCCAGGCGCGCCGAGCGATGCAGGCGCGCTACCTGGCCGAACTGCCCAGCCGCTTTGCCGCCCCGGTATTGCCCATCCCACTGCTGCCGCAGGAGGTCAAGGGACTGGCCCTGCTGACCGAACTGGGTGAGCAGTTGTATAATGCCGACGTGCCGACGGCGAGCGGTGGATCTGAGCGACAAGGTTCCCCGGAGGCATACGGTTCCTGAGGCGCAGTGCCTCGCGTTCGATGGGCTCTTTCGTATCTCCCGTGCTCAGGCAAAAAGCTGAGGCATCGGCACCGAAAGAAATGTGAATCAGCGGAAGATGAATAAGCGGAAGATGCAAGCGCCCTCGCTCCCAGGAGAAGTGCGAACTGTTATACCAACCGCGATGGTTCAGGCCGAGCCTCTTCCAGCAGAAAGAGGTGCTCGGGTGGGATGTGCAGGAAGACGCCGCTTCCGTTGCTCCAACACGCTGCGTTGGTGCGGACGCGCAGCACCGTTTCGCCCAGGCTGACCTGCACTTCCACATGATCGCCGCGGTAGATCTGGCTCTGTACCGTGGCAGCGAGGCTGTGCGCACACGGTTCATACCCGAGGCTCAGATGTTCGGGCCGAATGGCGTAGAGCGCTTCGCCTCCGTGACTCGGCACCTCTTTGACCGTCAGCGGCCCAAACTGACTCTGTAGGGTGGTGCCCGTGACGCGCCCGGTGAGAAAGGTGTCTATGCCCATTTGCCGCGCTGCCTGGCGATGCGGCGGTCGTTCATAGAGCCGCTGCGGCGGCGCGTGGGCTACCAGCCTGCCTCGTTCGATCAGGGCCACCTGATCGGCCATCGCCAGCGCTTCGCTGCGGTCGTGCGTCACCAGGATCGTTGTGATGCCAAGTTCGCGCTGGATGCGCCGTACCGCTTCCTGCAGGTTCTGGCGCACCGCCGGATCGAGGCTGCTGAATGGCTCGTCGAGCATCAGTACCTGCGGCTGCACCACCAGCGCACGGGCGAGCGCAATGCGCTGCTGCTCGCCCCCCGAGAGTTGCGCCGGGCGGCGGTGCGCCATCGCGGGCAACCCGACCAGTTCGAGCATGCGCTGCACTTCGGTCTGTATGGTCGCCTTGTTTACCCCTTTTGCGCGCAGGCCAAAGGCGATATTGTCGGCGACCGAGAGAAAAGGGAAGAGGTACGCTTTCTGGAACATCAAGACGGCCCCACGCCGATGCGCCGGGATGCTCAAGATGCTGCGCCCGTCAAAGCAGATGTCGCCCTGATCGGGATCTTCGATGCCGGCGATCAGCTTGAGGATTGTCGATTTACCGCTGCCCGATGGCCCGAGCAGGGCCAGGAGCGTGTGGGCTTCAACCTCAAGCGAGAGTCGTTCAAGCGCGGGCGCGGCCTGCCGGGGATAGGTTTTGTGCAGGTGTTCGAGTGCAATCCGTGTCATAGTTAATACTGTTGTCCTACCGTGGTGGTGCGTTCGGTTAAGGCTCGCGCTGCCAGCGCGATGGCAACCAGGGGCGGCCCGGCGAAGATCAGGGCAAGTGCCGCAATGGTGGCCGGATTGCCGCCTGCAACGGCGGCAAAAAGCAGCATCGGCAGGGTGATCACCTGCCCGCCGCCGATCAGCAACGTCAAGACATACTGGCTCCAACTGACGAGAAAGGCAAAGAGCGCCGCCACGGCGATGCCGGGGCCGGCCAGCGGCAACGTCACCTGCCAGAGGATGCGCAACGGGCCAGCGCCCAGCGTCCGGGCCTGTTGCTCGTAGCCCTCGTCGTAGCGCACAAAGACGCCAATTAGCGCAAAAATGGTGTAGGGCAGCACCGGGATCAGATGAACTAGCACAACGCCCGCCAGGCTGCCGGCCAACCCGAGGCGCAAAAAGATGATGTTCAGCCCCATCCCGGTCGCAAGTGGGGGCACAATCGTCGGCAAAAAGAGCAGCAAGAGCACCAGCGACCGCCCAGGAAAACGCTCAAGGCCGAGCGTACGGGCGGCCGGGAGCGCAATCACCAGGGCGAGCAGCGTGACGACACCCCCGAGCAGCAGGCTTGTCCCGATCGCTTGCTGCGTGCGCGCGTTGCTCAACTGTCGCCAGAAGGTCTCGAAGGTCCAGGTGGCTGGCAGAAGATCGGGGAAAAACCAGCGCGTTGATCCGGCATAGAGCACCAGGCCAACGACTGGCCCGAGCAAAAGCAGATAGAGCAACGCATAGCCGAGGTAGGCAGGCCATGGGGAAAAGCCGCCCCCGGACGCCAGATTGTCTTCAGCGTTCCGAGCCATCAATCCTCCGCACCAGAATGCCAACCCCAAGGACAACAACTGTCATGATGAGACTGATCGCCATGCCCTCGGCGCGCCGGTTGAGATCCGCGTTGAGAAAGTAGTCGAGCGCTAGCACCGCTAGTACCCGTGGATACGAGACCCCAAGCAGCGCCGGGACCTCGTAGGCCCCAAAGATAAAGGCAAAGACGAGCAAGGCTCCCGCCGATAGGCCCGGCCAGACCAGCGGCAGCGTCACGCGCCACACCCGCATCCAGGGGCCAGCGCCGAGCGTCGTGGCAACCTCGGCATAGGCGTGGCCTTGCGTGCGCAACACGGCCAGCACGATCAACACAAGAAAAGGGATCTCTTTGCTCACATAGTGCAGAATGATGCCGATCCCCGCCTGATCGCGCACTAGCACCGGAAATTCGGCGGGCGTCGCAATCAAGCCGAGCGCTGCGGCAACCCGGGCGATCAGGCCACTCTGGGCCAGCAACAGCAACAGGGCAATCGCCCAGACCATATGCGGCAGCGCGAGATTGGCATTCAGCGCAAGCAATGTCGCCTGGTGCGCCGGGCGGCGACGATGGCTCAGTATCACCGCGAGCAGCAGCGCCGCCACCGACGAGAGCAGCGTCGAAACCCCGGTGACCCAGAGCGAAAAACCGAGCGCTGCCCAGAATTCGCGTCCTGCGGGTGTCGCGCCGCCAAGCACGCTCGCATATGCATCGAGGCTCACTCTGGTCGCCCCGATAAACGGTAGATACCCGAGGCTCTGGCTGATGCCGTAGTACATGCTCACCCCAAAGAGCACGCCTGTCACGAGGAGGGCCGGGGTGAGCATGAGCCAGCGGCGTAGCGTTGGGCGATCCACGCGCATGTTACGGCCCAATCAACACAAACTGACGCCAACCCTCTTCAACAAGCGTCTGATACTCGCCCGACGAGTCGGCCACCAGCGAACCGGCAAGATCCTCGGCGGGGGTTGCCGCCTCGCCAAGTTGGGCCTGAGCCTCTTCGAGGGCGGCGATCTGGGCCGGGTCGGTCACGCGGGTGACATCAATCGCGTAGCCCAGGCCAAAGCCATTTTCTGGCAAAATCTGGGCCGCTTGAAATTCTGGCTCGAGGATCAGATTGGCGAGCACCAGCGCGGCGGCTTTGTGCGGCGCATTGCTGGGGATCGTCAGATAGTTGAAATCGCCGATCATATAGTCATCAAAGACAAAGGCCCGTGATGTCTCAGGAATCAAGCCCTGGGCAATCAGCGGCCCGGCACCGGCAATCGCCTGCGTAATGCTGAAATCAATCTCGCGGTTGGCAAAGAGACTATGCAACTCATTCTCGTCACGGGGATAGGTCGTACCCTCACGCCAGAGATGAGGCTTCATCGCGTTGAAATAGTCCCAGACTTGGGGTGACCACTCGTTCCAGACGGCTTCATCATATTCAAGCCAGAGCCCTGGATCGCCGCTCAGTTCAAAGAGCGCCCCTTTGACAAAGCGTGTCCCCTGGAAAGCCCCCGGCCCAGGCGCGATATAGGTGAAGCGTCCGGGGTTCGCCTCCACCCAGGTCATCAATTCGGCATACGAACGAGGCAATTCATCAGCGCTCATCCGTGCCGAGTCATAGATCAACTGAAACTGCGCCGACGACCAGGGACTCTCATAGCCTTCGACGGGTTCGCCGAAGTCAAGGTAGATCGCCGGATTATCCCAGTCAACCAGAGATGCATTGGGAAGGCGCCGCGACCAGTCGGGCAAGAGCATCTCCGCCTGTTTGAGCGAGAGGAAGTTTTCGCCATTGATCCAGATCACATCGACCGCGCCGGGATCAACGCCAGCCTCTTTTTCACTGAGGATCTGATTGACGACATCAGCGGCATCAGCCACAGGCACGCGATTCAGCGTAATGTCATACCGCTCCTTGAGCGCTGTGCCATAAAATTCGTCAACAAAACGATTAATGCTTTCCGATCCACCCCACATATACCAATTGACCGTCTGGCCTCGTGCGGCAGCCTCGACACTCGCCCAATCATCAAGGTCAAACGCCTCGGCGTCAGGTGCCTCGGGCTGCGCTGGTGCCGCAGGTTGACCGCCACATGCCGCGAGCACCACCACAAAGATCATCATCAAACTAATTACTGAAAAACGCTGGAACTGCATACGTTATTAATTCCCTTCATCGTAGACACGCCACCGGCGGCGCACAAGTACCACAACGGCGATGCTGAGCAGCACGCCGGCCACCACACCAAACACAATTTCCGGTTTGATCTGACCGAGTTCATGCAAGGCGCTGCCAGCAAGCACAATGACGATCACCCCTGGCAGGCTCCCCAGTGTATTCGCGAGTAAAAATGAGCGTAGCGGAATATGTAACAGGCCGATCAGATAATTAATCGGATCATAAGGTAAAAAACTTAAGCGCAAAACCAGAACACCAAGAAAGGGCTTACGTTGCAAGCGGTCGCCATAACGGGCGCAGAGGCGGGCAATGCGATTATCACCGTGCCCTGTGATCCTGCCCATGCTATAGGTCAGCAACGCCGAAAGATTGCACCCGATCAAGGTGTAGAGAATGCCCAAGCCTGGGCCGAAACAGACCCCCGCAACGCCTCCCAGCAGCGCCGCAGGTAGCAGCAAGATGGGACTCAACATCGCCGCACCAATAAACAGGAACGGACTGGCCGGGTGAACCTGGCAGACCGTGACCATGCCTTGAAAGAGATCGAGTGGTTGCACCATCTGGGCACGGGCATACACCTGGATCGCTGCCACCAGCAGCAGCCAACCCCCGAGCACCAGCCCAAAGCGCTGAAGATCGCGCAGGCCACGTCGCTGACTGATTGGTTGCGGTGCGACCAGTTCCTGTTCCCGCTCGATCAAGCTATTCCCCCCAACTTCCGCCGAAAACCCACCTGTTTGCGTATGTTGAGCATCGAACCGGCGTACTTAATGCTTTCGCTGACAAAAAACCTTGTTACTTGACGTAAGCTTGCGTCACCAAAGAAGTGCTGGCGAAATGGCCCATCGCCAAGAAAGCCCTTCTGATCCTGGCGGAGCAAGCTCAGGCGTAGTTTATTCGCTGGCAGATGGTTCGCGCCCGCGAGTACTTGCTGAAAGGCCCACGGCATCCATGGAAAGTTGGCCAAGAGCGCACGGATCTGACGCACCGTCTGGTCAACCGCTGCCTCGTCGCACGGGTCAACCGCCT
This sequence comes from Candidatus Chloroploca mongolica, assembly GCF_004762035.2. Classification (GTDB taxonomy): domain Bacteria; phylum Chloroflexota; class Chloroflexia; order Chloroflexales; family Chloroflexaceae; genus Chloroploca; species Chloroploca mongolica. The sequence goes on from NZ_SIJK02000001.1 coordinate 104,142, forward strand.
CGATCAGCGTATCAATCTGGTCGGCCAGCGTCTTGAACGGCCCAAAGCCCCCCCCAACGAGGCGTAGATCGGCAAGCTCGGCAAAATAGGCCGCACGACTCGTCGCCCGACCTCTTGTACTCAACAACTTCAGATACTCCAGATACGCGCCGAGCAACCAGAGTATCGCATAGACCGACCAGAGCTTTGGGTTGGACCAGGCTTTATACGAATTTGCCACAATCCGGTCGTGGGCTGCGACAAATCGCAACGTCAACCGCTCAAGCGGCTCGAATTGCGCCGTCCCATAGTCCTGACGCCGATGCGCTTCGAGCAAGAGATGCCCAAGCAGCGCGGTGCTCATCAGCGTGGTATACAGCCCCTTCGAGTAGAGCGGATCAATGAAGCCAGCGGCATGCCCAAGGAGGCAAAAGCGTTCACCGACGACATGCGTTGATGTGTATTGCAAGCGCTCGGTGCGTGTCCAGGCACGTGCCGCTCGCGCACCGGCAAAATGGGCCTTGATGCTTGGAAAGCGATCAATGAAGCTAAAAAATTCTTCTTCAGGCGAAAGATCCGTCCGCATCGGGTGAATGCGCGGGTCAAGTTGCAAACCTACGCTCACCAGGGGATTGGTTGAACGGGCGTGGTTGTTGAACGGAATCACCCAGAGCCACCCCCCGTGGAAGACGTGATGCAGCGTGCCTTCCGAGACCGGGAAGGGAAGGCCATACGCCTGATGGCTTGCGCCAACCTGGTTATAGCAGGGCAAATCAACCATATGGGTAAAAATCGTACGAGTATGACTCTGCAAATCCCGGCTCCGCCAGCCAAACTTCTCGGCCAACAGCGAGCGCATCCCGCCTGCATCAACCACAAAATCAGCTTCGTACGTCTGACCCTGGGCCGTCAGGATCGTCACTCCATCAGTCGTCACGTCAATATCCTTGACCGGCGTTCCCTGTAGAACCGTGGCGCCATAACGCACCGCCACCGACGTAAGGAAATAGTCGCTATCCTGGCGATGGATATGCAACTCGTAGCCGTGCGGACGCTGTGGAATTACTGCTTGCAGCGCATGGCGCATGTTCTGTGGCTGATCGGCGATATGGTGGAGATAGCTAAAATGGCGCTTGATCCCGTGCGATGTGCCAATATGCGCCATATAGTTTTCGGAACTGAAATAGGCTAATTCGGGCACATCAAAAAACTCGGCCATCGCCCGCATTGTTTCCGACGTTTCGAGGATCATCGACTCGCCCACAGCAAATTTGGGATGCATGCCTGCTTCAAAGATAATGACGCGCACCCCGTGGCGGGCAAGGATCGCCCCCAGGCTCGATCCACTGATGCCCGAGCCGATAATGGCAATGTCATAGCGCGTCTGTTTGGTGTTCAAGAAGGCGTCTTTCTAAGCTATGGCTGGTTTATTCCCCTGGGAGCATAGTTCGCTCAGCCGCCCGTGCTCCCACGGGCACAGTGACATCAGCCACTCGCGCTGGCCGTGCCCAGCGATAACGCAGATAGGTAGCCAGTTCGCCTCGTAGATTGGGCAGCGTCTCGCGCATAAAAGCGTCGGCGACCTTCTGGATGCCACTGGAAAAAGTCGGGTACGGATAGACAACCCGATAGAGCCGGTAGAGCGAGATGCCCTCTTGAATCGCCAGGGTAAAGAGCGAAATCATTTCCGAGGCGCGTGGTCCCACAATCGTTACACTCAAGATTTTGCCCGTCAGTCGCACGGTATCTACGATGATGAAACCATGTTGGAGATCATCAGTATACCCACGATCAGTCTGGGTGACAAGGTCAACTCGGATGCGTTTAATCAGCGCCGGGTGATAACGAGTGGCTAGGTCGCGTTGACTCATGCCAGCCGTGGCAACTTCGGGATCCGCAAACGTTGCACTTGGATAGAAAGGCTCAGGGGTGGTCGCGGGCAGCCAGGGGAACGCAATGCGCTGCACGACTCGCCGTCCCTGCGCATTGGCAGAATGGGTAAACGCCGAAGTTGTTGTGACATCGCCAATCGCATAGATGCCTGGCACATTGGTACGGCCATAGCTGTCGGCGGCAATGCCATTGCGGAGATCAAAGGTAATGCCGACATCTTCGAGGCCCAGCCCATCGAGGTTGCGTTGGCGGCCAACCGCCACGAGCACATAGTCAACCTCGTGCAGCGTCGCGATCTTGCCATTGCGTTCGATCTGCAACGCTTGCATCGCCTCGTCGTAGCCCTGCACACTCGTCTTGAAATGAAGCTCGACGCCTTTGGCGGCAAGCGAGGCCTCGATGGCCTCGGCAGCCTCGGGCAGGTGACGGGTGAGCAGGCGCGGTGAAGAGTCAATCATGCTGACATGGCTGCCAAGCTTGCGAAACGCAAAGGCCAGTTCGACCCCAATCACTCCGCCACCAATGATTGCCAGGTGGTGCGGCACAACCGGCAACTCAAAGACCGTCTCGTTGGTAAGCATGCGTTGTTCGGGTAGGCCGGGAATAACCAGCTTGCGGGGGCGGGCCCCGGTGGCGATCACAATGTTCTCTGCCTGCAACATTCGTTCACCGCCCTCGGCCAACCTCACTGCCACCTGCGTACGACTGACCAGACGCGCTCGCCCAAAGATCAGGCTGAGATTGGGTATCTCCCCAAACTCGTGCGTCTCCTTTTCACGCAATGCATCGCGCTTGCGCCGCACCTCAGCCAGCACGCCATCCGGGTCGAGCGTGCCCCGCTCTTCGGCCTGATGGATCAGCGTCTTGGAAGGGACACACCCAACATTGGTGCAGTCGCCACCAACATGCAATGCCTCAAGCACCGCCACCGATTTGCCAAGGCTGCTGAGGCCAACGGCAACCGTCAGCCCCCCTGAACCGGCCCCGATGACAATGGTATGAAACTGATCATACATAATTTCACTCTTTCTAAAAGGCTATCTTATGGTAAACTAGAACGCCGGTAGCGCGGGTGGGGAGGGCCAGACCTCCAGGCCCTGACCGGGGAGCATACGTTCATAGCGAGTAAACAAGGCAAGGATCGGATCATATGCAGCCAGGTGAGATTACAATGTACGGTGCGTTCTGGTGTGGCGATTGCCGTCGGGCCAAGAAGTTTATGGACGAGCGAGGTGTCCTCTACACCTGGGTTGATATCGACCACAATCCCGATGCGGTCGTTGAGGTTGAACGGCTCAATCGCGGGATGCGTAGCATTCCTACGATTGTTTTTGCTGATGGCAGCACCCTCGTTGAACCGAGCAATGCCGAACTGGCACGGAAACTTGGCATCGCCTGAACGCTGCCTTATGAAATGAAGCATGAAAACGGGCATACAGGAGTGCCGACTTCAGTCGGCTGAGCCGGAAGCCGACTGAAGTCGGCACTCCTGCATCCAATTCTTCATAGCCATCACATCATGCTGGCACCACCTAGTTGCGCACTGCATTCAGCCATCTTCCCTGAACAGGTTTAACAAGGTCTCCAGAGTTGGGTTGCCCAGTGAAAGAATCCGTCCCTTGAACACGTAGGTTGGCGTGCCAAAGACCATGGCTGGTTTTGTTGTGCCTGGTTGTGCCAGATCAATCACTTCAATGGGATACTCAGGCTCCTGCGCACGCACGTCGGCTACGAGTAGCAGCGTACGCGCACAGACGGGACAATCAGCCGAGACATAGACATACAATGGCGTCATCTGGATCCTGCTTCTAAAACACGATCACGTATGCACTCAGTCTATGCTCGATCTGGTCTGCCGACTGTAAGCTACTGCACACTACTGGGGAACAAGCAGAAAACCCTCGATGACCGCCCGATAGATGATGCCCCGCTCCTCGCGGCCCGCCTCGGTTGGGCCGTCGGCGTAGATCAAGGGCTGGGTGACGTCAAGCTGGGCGGTGGGGCCGTATGTTTGCCGGGCCTGTTCCAGAAATGCGGTCGCAAACGCGGTTTGCAACCTGCCTTGATCTGTTCCATCTGGGTCAACAATAAAAATTTCGGTCGTGAACGGGATCTGCACGAGGGTTTGGGGCGTAGAGATCGGGGCGGCTGGGCCTTCAAAGCCCAGGGTGCGCGGGAGAAAGCCGATGAAGAAGAAATCGACTGCAACCAATCCGGCGATCAAAAGGATCGTAATGACCATTGGGCCGATGCACCCAGCGCATCCTCGCCGCTTTGGTTGCACCGGCGGTGAGGCTGGTGCTGGCGGTGGTACCGGGGTGGGCATGACCGGGCCCGCGGGCGGTGATGATGAAGGCGTAACCGCTGCCTGGGGCGTAGGTTGGACTGCTCCTGCTGTTTGAACGACTGAAGCAGGCGCGGGTTGTGCCGGGGGCGGTGCGGGTTGTGCCGGTGGTGGTGCGGGTTGTGCCGGTGGTGGCGGTACGGCTGATGGTGGTGCGGCTGATGTGGCAGGCGTGGGTGCTGGAGCAGCGGTCGGCGTTGGCGTGGGCTGTGCCGAAACTGGAACGCCAAGTGGTCGTGAAGCCGGTAACACACCGAGGGCTGCCCCAAAGGCCGCAATTGACGCAAAGCGAGCCGTCGGGCGCATCTGCAAGGCCTGTTCGAGGGCCCCCGAGACCTGGGGTGAAAGAGTTGGCTCGAGGGTGCGCGCTGGCGGGAAAGAAAAAGGCGGATGCGCCTGCGGATCACGCCCGGTCAGCACATGGTGCAGCGTGGCCCCCAGCGCATAGACATCCGACTCAATCGTTGCCAACCCCTGGTATTGTTCAGGAGGGGCATAGCCTGGCGTCCCGATCTGCGTGCCACGCTGACCGACCTGCAGCACGCGGGCAATGCCAAAATCAATCAGCTTGATGCCCCCGTTTTGATGATCGATCATCACATTTGAGGGCTTCATATCACGGTAGATAAGCCCTTGGCTGTGCAGATAACTGAGCACATCGCAGATCTGGGTTGCCCACTCGAGGACACGAGGCTCGGCAAGCTTGCCTTCCCGTTCCACAATATCTTCGAGATCTTCGCCCCGAATATAATCCATCACCAGGTAATGGCGGCCTTCATCCTTAAAGTGGCTATAGACCCGAGGAATCCGCGGATGGGTGAGTTGTTCGAGCAGTTCAGCCTCGGCATTGAAACGCTTGATCGCTTCATCCCGCTCTTTTGGCTCGGTAAAGCTATCGAGCATCTCTTTGACCGCATAGATGTTGCCATCGTCATCAATGCCCTCATAGACTGCGCCCTGACCACCCGCCTTAATCACGCGGGTGATATAGTAATGCGGGCCAGCATTATTGAGGACCATGTCATGGCCGCAATACTGGCAAAAACGCGCCTGACGGCGGCCAGGTTTACGGCAACTCGGGCAGAGGATCTCCTGCGGTTGGGTCATCGTGACTCATCTGCTTCAGGTGCTCTTTTTGGAGCGGGGCCTACCACAGCCAACCCTTGGTCACCAAGGGCTGGCTGGGCCGCAATAAGCTGAGCGACACTACTCAGCAACTGCTGGGTAGTAAATGGCTTGAGCAAGTAGGGCTGTCCGGTCCCCTGCAAGAAGGCCTGCGTTGTTGGCCGAGTTGCATCACCGGTAATGAAGAGGATGCGATGGCCCAGCGTTGGGTTCAGGCGGATCAGGCGTTCATAAAATTCTGTGCCAGGCATTTCAGGCATCAGCAGATCCGAGATGATCACCCCAAATGGCTCATGCAAGACTCGGCGCAAGCCGACTTCGGGATTGCGTTCGGTACGGACGACATACCCCGCTCGCTTCAACACCCGTTCGAGCAACAATACGATCTGCGGGTCATCATCAATCACCAGGATCAAGCCTGCGCCACGGTTTTCGGCTTGAACCGGCTCAGTCTCAGCTTTGCGCTTGACACCGGTCGGCAAAAGAATCGAAAACGTTGTTCCACGAAGCGGGCCACTTTCGAGTTTCAAGTGGCCTTGATGCTCTTCCACAATTGTCCGCACAATACTCAAACCAAGGCCCGTCCCCTCACCAGGTGCCTTGGTCGTAAAGAAAGGCTCAAAGACGCGTTCGTGCATTTCGGTTGCAATGCCTGGCCCATTATCATGAATGCGCAACTCGACCCATTCAAGGGTATGCTGGCGGACAATGATTTCGATCTGCTGTGCTCCAGGCTGCCCGGCCAGGGCCTGAATGGCATTCGTCAACAGATTGATCAGCAATTGTTGAATCCGCACCCGATTTACCAGCACCGGTGCAACCTCGGGTTCACTCGTGATGTTCAGGTTGATCCCATAACTTGACATATCTGCACGCACAAAGATCACGGTCTGATCAATAATTTCGTTCAGACTCGCCAGCGCGGGTTCGCTACTGTTTGGGCGCGCCAGTTGCAGCAAACTCTGCACAATCGTCTGGGCACGTCGTGCCGCTTCAACGATATAGCCGGCCTCTTCGAGCGTGGTCGGGGCTTGTTCTGGGGTTTCAGCAATCAATCCGGCGAAGCCGAGAATGCCTTGCAGCGGATTGTTCAACTCGTGCGCAACGCCCGAAAGCACCTGTCCAAGCGCACGCAGGCGTGACTCGTAGGCGAGCATCCTTTCGAGTTGCAACCGCGCCTCGTGTTGGCGAACCAGATCATCAATCATGCGTGTCGTAAAGAGGGTCAAGAGATGGGCATCCGGCGGTGGTGGCGGAAACCGTTCGATCGCTGTTTCCAGGTCAACCAGGCGGTCAGGACGCTCGCGGGCTACGACCTCGTGCAAGACAGCGACAATTTCAGTGATCAGATCTGGTTCGAACGTCCAGATGGTATCAAACCGGCGGTCGCCCTCGCTCAGCGTAGGGGCCTGCAGATCACGGCCACACAGCACAGCGGCAAAACGCTCGGTCAAAACAAGCAAAAACCATTCCTGGCGCAACGGGTCAGGGCCGTGCAAGCGTACGTGGATCTGTTTCTGGTCGCTCTCTGGGGGCAACTGACCGCCCGCAAAAATACAGATCTGATGGGCAACGCCAGCCAGTTCGCGGTAGCGCTCGGTCTCTTCACGCCAGTGGCTCGACTCTTGAAACCCGGTAAAGATCAGGGCCGGCAGACGCTCATGCAGCACAAGATCTTCTAACGTATGACTGACATCAACCAGAGTCGCTTTGGTTGCCTGAATTGGCTGCAACCGCTTCCCAAGGCGATCAGTGAGGAGCGTAAAGAGTGAGAGCGGTTGCATACTGGACATGATGAGCAGACTCCAGTGTCGTCGGTCAAAACGGGGCCTTCCTGCAAGCAACAGTATACCATCTGTTCGTAGCGCTTGTGGCACAACTAGACACGACTAGGTATAATACAGAGACGGACGCGATCGACAAGGCTAGGATCAACGATGTCATTTCGAATTGAGGCCCCATATCAGCCAACGGGCGATCAGCCCCAGGCGATCGCACAACTGGTTGAGGGCATTGAGAAGAATTATCGTCAGCAGACGTTGCTGGGGGTGACTGGTTCGGGTAAGACGTTTGTGATGTCTCACGTCTTTGCCCAGATGCAGCGCCCTGCGCTCGTGCTTGCCCATAATAAGACGCTGGTCTCACAGCTCTGGGCCGAGTTTCGCGATTTTTTGCCCGATGCCGCGGTCGAGATGTTTATTTCGTACTACGATGAGTATACGCCTGAAGCCTATGTGCCCTCGAAAGATCTCTATATTGAGAAAGAGGCGAGCATTAACGAAGAGATCGATCGTCTGCGGCACGCGGCCACGCAGGCGCTCTTTACACGGCGCGATGTGTTGATTGTGGCTTCGGTCTCGGCAATCTATGGCCTTGGTTCGCCCCACGATTATGGTCAGGTGATGGTGAGTTTGCGCCAGGGCGAGATTCGTAATCGTGACAAGTTGCTGCGTCAGTTGATCGATCTGCAGTTCGAGCGCAACGATCTCGATTTTCATCGCGGTACCTTCCGCGTGCGGGGCGATACCCTCGATGTTTTGCCCGCCAATGCCGAAACCGCCCTGCGCGTAGAGTTTTGGGGCGATGAGATCGAGCGCATGACCGAGTTTGATCCGTTGACGGGTGAAGTGATTTTGCTGCGCACGACCGCTGAGATCTATCCGGCGAAACACTTTGTCGCGACGAAGGAGAAGCTTGCGGTTGCGGTTGGCAATATTCAGGATGAATTGGGTGAGCGCCTGCGTGAACTTGAGGCCGAAGGCAAAAATCTTGAAGCCGCTCGCCTCAAGCAGCGTACGATGTATGACCTCGAGATGCTCTCGGAGGTTGGCTATTGTTCGGGGATCGAGAACTATTCGCGTCACCTCGATGGGCGGGCCGCCGGGCAGACGCCGTGGACGTTGCTCGACTATTTTCCTGACGATTTCTTGCTCTTTGTCGACGAGAGTCATATTACGCTGCCGCAGGTACGCGGGATGTTCCTCGGCGACCGTCATCGCAAGCAGACGCTGGTTGATTATGGCTTTCGTTTGCCCTCGGCGCTCGATAATCGCCCGTTGCAGTTTGATGAGTTTAGCCAGCATATCTATCAGGTCGTCTATGTCTCGGCGACGCCTGGCCCGGTTGAGCGGACGCAGAGCGAGCAGATTGTCGAGCAGATTATTCGCCCCACTGGCCTGATTGATCCGGTTGTGCAGGTGCGCCCGACCAAGGGCCAGGTTGACGATCTGATTGCTGAAGTTCGTCAACGGGTCAAGGCAGGGCAACGTGCGCTCGTCACGACGCTTACCAAGCGGATGGCTGAGGATCTTGCCGATTATCTCAAAGAGATGAGTGTGCGTACAATGTACCTGCACTCCGATATTGATACGATCGAGCGAGTCGAGATCCTTCGCGATCTGCGCCTCGGGGTCTATGATGTTGTTGTTGGCATTAACCTGCTGCGTGAAGGGCTTGATCTGCCCGAGGTGAGTCTCGTCTGCATTCTTGATGCCGACAAAGAGGGCTTTTTGCGCTCGGAGACATCATTGATCCAGACGATTGGGCGCGCCGCACGCCATATCGAGGGAACAGTGATTATGTATGCCGATACGATCACGCCCTCGATGAATGCCGCCATCAAAGAGACGCAGCGGCGGCGTGACATCCAGATGGCCCATAATCTCCGTCATAACATTACCCCTGTTGGCATCAGCAAAGGGGTGCGCGACCTCACTGATCGCATCAAACGGATGGCCGAAGAACGTGATGCGTATAACGTCAGTGGTAAGGCCCCCGCAGCCGCTCCTCCTGGCCCCGGGGTGCCGCGTGAAGAGTTGCATAAACTGATCAAAGATCTCGAAAAACAGATGAAGCAGGCGGCTCGCGATCTGCAATTTGAACAGGCAGCCGGACTCCGCGATCAGATTGTTGAATTGCGCAAAACCCTGGCGTTGCAAGAGGAAGAAAGGTAGTTTTAGGCACCCAATGGCAGTCCAGGTCTGGATCGGTGAAAAGCCCGAACATCCCAATGAACGCCGCGTCATCATGGCGCTCGCCAATGCGCTCCATCAGATGGAGGGCCTCTATCTGATTCTGTCCAATTTCAGTGTAGGCGGGCGCACGATTGACCTGGTGATTATCAAGCACGATGCGATCTTTATTCTTGAATTGAAGCAGTGCGATGGCCGCGTTATTGGGAGCGTGAATGGCCCCTGGTTTGTCGAGGGGCGGAATGGCGAACGCAAACGGCTCAATGCAGGGCGCAAAAATCCCTATAATCAGGTTATCTCCTATTTTCATGCCCTGACCAATTTCCTCAATGAACATCGGCGCGAATTTCTCTCGGGCCAGAAGGCCAATGGGATCGATTTTCGTACCTGTAAGCGGGCGGTCGTGATTGCCCCTGCCATTCAGGACGGCTCGGAGATCGAGCTTGACTGGAAGGTTGAGCTCAAGGGCATGGATGAATTGCCTGCCTACCTGATTACCGAGCGCTCTTCTGAAATTGAGTTGACGGAAGAAGAGATGCTGGCGATTCCTTCGTTGCTTCACTGTACGCCCTGGCACGAGATCAATACGGTGCTGCGCGGGCTCGTGCCCAGTACCGAGGCGATGCTTGACCCTGATGAACTTCCGGCAGAGGGGCCAGTTCTGGCTGAGCCGAGCGCGGATGCCTCAGCGACACCTGCGCTTGTTGATGCGCCTGACCCTGCGGGGTCGCCTGTGCCATCAACGAGCTTGGTTGCCCAGGTCAGGCAGGCCCTTGGCACAACGACCGGGCGCATTGCAGCCGCAATGGCGGTGCTCGCCGTTATTCTGGCGCTCGCGCTCGTCTTGCGTCCGGTTCGTCCGGTGCCCCTCGCTGATGATCCGCCCGTCTTGATCGTGGCGGTGACCGGTGTGCCAACGGGTGATGCCCTCTTGATGCAAGCAACCGACCTGGAGGGGTGCCTCTGGTCGCATGCTCAACTGGTGGGCAAACGGTATGATCCCACCACCCGGAGTTGGGTCAGTGTGGCCGAGGGGGGCAGTGCGGCTTCTAATCCTCCGGAGGTGATCATTGCGCTTGAACAGGTCTCGACGTGCGATGGGCAGATTACCCTGACCTGGAATGTGCAGAATAACTCGGATCGGCTGATCGAATTCCCGCTTGACAGTGATAACATTCAGATCAGCGACAGTCTGGGCAATGAATATCTGCTCGATGAGACAGCCTCGCGCCCACGCATAATCCAGATTGCCCCTGGAAACCAGGAACGTGGCATCGCCGTCGCCAAGCGCCCGCTCAGCAGCAGCGCAACGTCGTTGCGCATCCGGTTACAGGACAAACCCTTCGGCGAAGCGAGTTTTGTCGTCGCCGTGCAGTAGCTGCCGGCTAAAGCCGGCACTCCAGCATACCAGCAAACTGCATAAGACGCCTACAGGCCAGCAAAGCTGGCCTGTAGGCGTCTGTCATGCCGTTTCCTGGCGTTCGGCCACGCGACGGCGAAAGGTCTCAGAGACTGGAACCGTCGCACCGGTTTTGTAGTCGTAAGCGACCTGCACGGTTGTACTGGTTGCAATGATGGTTTCGTCGCCTTCACGGGCAATCACATATTCGAGCACAAAGCTCTTGGTGCCAATCGAACTCACCCGCACACCGACGGCGAGGCGTTCACCAAAAAAAGCCGGGGCCAGATACTTGATGCTCATTTCTGCGAGAATCAAGCCCATCTCTTCCAGCTTGACCCCCATCAAAGTGAGATAATACTGGATCCGCGCCGACTCGAGCCACGAGGCATAGACAACATTATTCACATGGCCCAGGGCATCAAGATCCCGAAAGTGAACTTCTTCCCAGTGAATATACGGAAACGAACGCAACGGACCTGGTACGACTGGCATTGGGGGCTCCTCCGTAGGGTTCTTTTTTTGTATGGTACCATACTCTTTACGTTCGGGCTGTCGCCCTGGCCCCTCCCCCAGGGCTTCTGTGTATGCATCCCACCAGGGCACCCGCAAGGGGTGCCCCTACAGGGCAGGGGGCCGCCTGATGCAATCGCCCTGGCCCCTACCCATACCAGAGGATGCAACGCACGTTGCATCCTCTGGTATAATAGCCACCAATTTAGCCGTTGGCGTACCGGTCTTCTCAGCCGTTCAGTGCGGTTTTCTCCTTGCACGAGGCGATGCATATGACCCGATCTCGAGGACTTATTTTTATCATTGATGATGATCTGACGCTCCAAACCATCCTTGAGTATGCGTTGCGTAACGCTGGCTACGAGGTGATCCTGGCCCCCGATGGGCAGGAGGGGCTGCGTATGTTGGAGAATCTGACGCCCAGTCTGGTAATTAGCGACATTATGATGCCTAATATGGATGGCGTTGAGGTGTTCTATCACCTGAAAGAGCGCCTGCAAGATCAGGGCATTCCAATTATGATCATGACGGCGCTCAACCGTAAGCCCTGGTTTGCCGCGCTTGAGGCCGAGGGTGCTGTGATTATGCAGAAGCCTTTTGAGGTTGATCGCCTTGTTGATATGATCAATGTGACGCTGGATCAGGACTAGCAACGCGTCGCGTGCGTTGCCCTCCGAAGGTGACGGCTCTGATCGCAATACTCCGCGTGACGGCTTGGGGCGTCACGCGGAGTATTGCGATCAGAAGCTCGCTGAAAATCTTTTGTCCGTGAAATGTGGGCGGAGCCGGGCGTAGGTTGCGTCTAGTTCTTCGGGGATAAGTTTGGTGGTGCCGACGATGGGCATAAAGTTGGTGTCACCATTCCAGCGCGGTACGATGTGCATATGGAGATGCTCGGCAATGCCGGCCCCCGCAATGCGTCCCAGGTTCATCCCTAAATTGAAGCCGTGGGGCTGATACTCGGCCTCAAGGATCGCGACACTCCATTGGGTCAGGTCAAAGAGCTCGTGCGCTGTTGCTACGTCAAGCCCAGCGAGATTCGCGGTGTGCAAATACGGAATGACCATCATGTGCGCGGTATTGTAGGGGTAGAGATTGAGGACAATAAAGCAATGCCTGCCCCGATAGAGGATCAGATGCTCAGGATCATGATCGGGCGGCGCATCGGCGATGGCGCAAAAGACACAGCCATCCTCGCTGATGGCCGGGTCGCGTTTGATGTAGTTCATGCGCCATGGGGTAAACTTCGTCTCCATACAAGTGCTCCTCGTTGAGCGTTACGATGTCCGTTTATCGACGCCTGCGAGACGCAGGGCAATGACGACGACAAAGCCGACGACGGTTAAGCCGAGAATGATCAGGAAGGCCAGGCCGACCAGGAAAGCCCAGGGTGCCTGTTGCTGGATCTGTTCGAGCCACGCTAGCCCGTCGGGTTGGTCGGTCTGGGGCACCGATGCGGCCTGGTCAAACCGACTCGGCGGGGCCGTCTGGGGGCCGGGAACCATCGGTACCTCGCGTACCTGGGTGGGTAGGGTTGTCCGCCATACGGCGTCTACTTCATCAACCGTCATGCCGATGACCTCGGTCAACGCTTCGTCAATGGGCGTTGCGGTGGCAAAGGCGGCAACCAGGGCCCGCATCGCCTCGGGGCCATGGACATCGAGCATGTACTCGACCATGTCACGGCTCTGGGCATACGAGAGCGTTGCCTGCGCCGGGTCAGCCGGGAAACTCGCAGCCAGTGAACTCAAAGGGATCAGGCGGCCCTCGATGGCCGCATCCTCAACGAGTTCGTCCCAGCCGAGGTCGCGCTGGATCTGATTGTGGACCGCGAGGCCTTCATCGAACCAGACGGGAACGCCGCCATACGGATTACGGGTGGCCTGCGCCAGCACTTGATGCGACAGTTCGTGGGGAATAATGCGCTCGATTTCGGCGGTGTCGCCCGGCATAATGCCCCCGATAATCACCCCAAGCCCTGTCCAGGCGGCCCCGCCAACCCACTCGACCGAGTTGCGCTGGATCGCCGAACGCATATCGCTATTCGATGCATAGACATAGATGCGTACCGGCTGGTCGAGTTGTGCCCCGATCTCCTGCTCAAGCTGATCAAGCGTCTGCGTCGCGACTGTGATCACCTCTTCGCCAAAGGCTGCGCCGCCTTCGTACCAGTAGACAATCACATTGCGCTCGCTGCGTTCAGCCCACGGAAAGCGTTCGTCGTGGTAGAGAAACGTCTCGAGCGGGGTTGTCATCTCATTGCCGTCAGCATCACGGAGCACCCAGCGGTAGCTCATTTCGGTACCGGGTGGGAAGTAGTAGACCTCGGTATCGAGGCGGTGTTGCAGGGTCACGCGCTGGCCGGGCGTGACGGGCAATTCGACCAGCGTGAGCCCGTTGCTTCGGGCAGGGCCGTACAAGAGTTGGGCCGCCACAAGCGGTGCCGCTGATGACTCGGCTGTGACCTCAAAGCTGATTGACGTGGGAAAAACGGGTGTCACCGTACTGGCCTCTACCCGGATGGTCTCGGTTGCACGCGCATACGCTGGTGCGGCACTCACCAGCAGGATGCTCAAAAAAAGGATGCGAAAAAGAAGATGCATTATGCCTCTGCAACATTCCAACGCAGATACGCCTCGATAAACGGATCGATTTGTCCATCGAGAACGGCCTGCACATTGCTTGTTTCGTGGTCAGTGCGATGGTCTTTGACGAGCGTCGAAGGATGCAAGTAATAGGTGCGCATCTGGCTCCCAAACGCTGCATCGCGATAGGCCCCGCGCAGACGGGCGCGTTCCTCGGCTTGGCGCTGGAGATCGCGTTCGATCAGACGCCCACGCAGCACGCGCAAGGCTGTCTCGCGATTCTGGAGTTGCGAGCGCTCGTTCTGACAAACCACGACCAACCCAGTGGGCAGGTGCGTGAGGCGCACCGCCGAGTCGGTCGTATTGACACCCTGGCCGCCGTGTCCGCCGCTGCGAAAGACATCAACGCGCAGATCGTCAGGCTTGATGACGATCTCGGGCGCATCATCAACCTCGGGCATCACCTCGATACGGGCAAACGACGTCTGCCGGGTATGCGCCGAATTAAAGGGCGAAAGGCGGATCAAGCGATGGACGCCGGCCTCGGCGCGGGCATAGCCATAGGCATACGGCCCACGCACCTCAATCGTGGCGCTCTTGATCCCTGCCTCATCACCGGGGCTCTCTTCCAGCAGATTCACCGTGAACCCACGCGCCTCGGCCCATCGCATATACATACGCAGCAACATCTCGGCCCAATCCTGGGCGTCGGTACCACCCATGCCGGCCTGGATCGAAATAAAGGTATCGCCGTCATCATACCGCCCGCTGAGCAGCAACCCGAGTTCGAGACGGTCGAGTTCGGCCCGACTCGCCGCAACCTCGGTCGTCAGTTCCTCTTGGAGCGAGTCATCATCTTCAGCCGAGGCGAGCTCAATCAATTCATCAAGATTGGTCAGCCGCACCCCGATGCTTGTCCAGACGTCGACCTCATTTTTGAGGCGCGTCAGGCGTTGCATTAGCCCCTGGGCTTCCCGCGGGTCATTCCAGAGCTCGGGATGTGCGGCCCGTTCTTCAAGTTCTTCAATGTGGGCCTGTTTGCTAGCCAGGTCAAAGATGCCCCCGGATCAGCGCAAAGCGCTCACGGAGATCGGCCACTTCGGTTGCGAGTTCGTACATTGTTACCCTCCCTGATGCATGTGCAAACGCGACGCACACTCCTTACATCGTAGCACAGGAAGGGATCCAATGCTAGTAAAGCTTCCCGGAAGCTTTAAGCCTACCCCGTATTTTTTAACCCCGCCGCAATGCCGTTGATTGACATAAGAATAGCCGTTTCAAGGTCATCTTGGTCGTCGTCGGGTGGATTGGCGCGGAGGCGACGCAGCACTTCGATCTGAATGTAGCTGAGCGGGTCAATATAGGGGTTGCGTTGCTGGATGGCGCGTTGCAAGACGGGTTGCGCATCGAGGGGGGCGTTGATCTGGGCGACGAGGCAGATCTGGCGGATCGTGGTTTCGTATTCGCGCTGAATGATGCTGTGAATGGCCTGGGCGAGGTTGTGGTCACTGACGAGGGCGGCGTAACGACGGGCGATGTCCATATCGGCTTTGGTGATGATCAACTGGGCATTGTCGAGCAGCGTGGTAAAGAAGGGCCATTGCTGATACATGTCGCGCAGCAACGTGAGGCGATCCTCGCCACCAGACGCAAAGGCTGCCAGCGCACTGCCCAGCCCATACCAACCCGGCAGCGTGTGCCGACTCTGCATCCAGCTAAAGACCCATGGAATAGCACGCAGATCTTCGATCCGGTTGCTGTTGCGCCGCGAAGCCGGCCGTGAGCCAATCCGCAGGCGACTGATTTCGGTAATTGGGGTGGCCGAGCGAAAATAGTCATAAAAACGCGG
Source organism: Candidatus Chloroploca mongolica (assembly GCF_004762035.2). Lineage (GTDB taxonomy): Bacteria > Chloroflexota > Chloroflexia > Chloroflexales > Chloroflexaceae > Chloroploca > Chloroploca mongolica. The sequence goes on from NZ_SIJK02000001.1 coordinate 119,800, forward strand.
ATCATCATAGATCAGACTACGGTAGGCATCACGTCCTGCGGTCGCAATCCCCTCCATGACCGCAATCCAGCCGGGTTCGGGTGGGCGCAGGACTTCGGCAAAACCAGCACGCATCACCGCATTGACGACCTGTTCAAGGTGCCGGGTCGCGGTACGCGGATCGAGATAACGATCCGAAATCATCTCGCCCTGATCAGTCATTTTGATCTGGCCGCGCAAGGTTCCCGGTGGCTGCGATAGGATCGCCTGGCCCGCCGGACCGCCGCCGCGCCCGACGGCACCGCCGCGCCCGTGGAAGAGGCGCAAGCGCACACCATAGCGGTCGGCCACCTCGGTCAGTTCGACCTGGGCGCGATAGAGCGCCCAGTTGGCGGCGACAAACCCACCCTCTTTGTTGCTATCGGAATAGCCAAGCATCACCTCCTGGCACTGTCCGCGTAAACGCAGATGATCGCTGTAGACGGGCAGGGGCATCAAATCAGCGAAGAGCCGGGGGGCGTATTCGAGATCCGCCCCTGTTTCAAAGAGGGGCACCACATTGAGGCGACTGTAGACCCCGGGTCGATAGAGGCCAGTTTCGCGACAGAGCAGCAAGACACCGAGCAAGTCGCTGACGCTGGCGGTGGTGCTGAGCACATAGGTATCAATGACCTCGCCGTCGAGCTGCTCGAGGATCGCGGCCAGCGTCCGCAGCGTCTGGATAAGCTCAGCCGTCTCGGGCGTATACCCGGTGAGCCGGGCAGGCGTAAGGGGGCGTGTACTGGCAATTTCGCTGGTGAGCAGCGCAATCTTCGCCTCTTCCTCCAGACCGGCATAATCAGCGCAGATCCCGGCCCTGGCAAAGATCTCGGTGAGCGCACCGAGGTGGCGTTCGCTATGCTGCCTGATATCGAGCGTGGCCGTATGCAGGCGAAAGATCGCCACCGTAGCCATCACATCACGCAACAAACCATCGGCGACCAGTTCGCCCCCATTGGCCCAGAGACTCGCATAGATAATGCGCAGATCATCAAGCAATTCGGCACTACGATGATAGACCGTCGGCGGGGGCAAGGCAGGCGGATCACTCGCCCACTGCAACTCGTGGTGCAACGTATGGGCGAGCGTATGTTCGAGGCGCGTGCGGATCAACTGGCAGAGGCGTCGGTAGGGTTCACGACTATGATGTGGGCTAATGGTACCAGCTTCAGCCGGAAAGAGCCGGATATAGTGAGCGATCCGCTCATCAACGCCCTGACTCACACTCGTCTGGGTCAGGGATTGGCTCAATTCAGTAAAGAGCGCATCCATCTGACGGATGAGGTGCCTGAGCATCGAGGCCCGCATCCGACGCACCGTATCAACCGTGACGCTGGAGGTCACAAACGGATTGCCATCGCGATCACCGCCCATCCAACTGCCAAAGCGGAGCAACGGCGGCAATGACCAGGGATGCGCGGGATAATGCTCGGCCAGTGCACGCGCCATGGCGCGATGGATCTGCGGCAACAGATCATAGAGCGTCGTCTGAAAATAGAAGAGCCCATTTTCGACCTCGTCGACGACCGACGGTTTATGCAAACGGACATCGTCACTCTGCCAGAGGCCAATAAGCTCCCGCTCGATGCGGGTAAGGATCGCCCCGCGCTCTTCAGGCGGCAACAGGCGTTCACCGAGACTCAGATCGAGCAGACCATCAAAAATCCGGCGGAGCTTGATCAGCGTCGTACGGCGCCGTGACTCGGTGGGATGCGCCGTAAGCACAGGCATAATCAGCGCCCCATCGAGCCAGCGCTGCAGCGCCTCGGCGGTCACACCGTGCCCACAGAGCTCGGCGACAGCAGCGGCGATGCTCTCGGTGCGCGGTGCGGGTGCGGCGCGCAGGTCGCGTTCGCGGAGGACACGGAGGCGTTCGACGGCCTCGGCGAGATTGACCAGCCCGAAGTAGAGGGTAAACGCCTTGGTGAGCCCGTGCAACTCACTCACTGACAGACTGGCGATGAGCTCCTGCAACTCCTGGACGAGGCGTTCATCGCCCGAGGCGCGCAACTCTTTGGTCATCCGGCGCACCCGTTCTTCGAGGGCAAAGGCTGCGGCACCGCTTTGATCGGTCAAAACACGCCCGAGCGCATTGCCGAGGGCGCGAATATTGCTAGAGAGTGGATCGCGTTGATCTGATGCGTGCGAGGGTTGAGCACTGGTCATAAAGGCAGACCCCTGAGCTATTCACCACCTTCAGCAACCATATCTTCGACGTGGGCATTATCATTAAAGCGCAGCAAGCGCCAGCCATTGCGCCCCAGGCGCAACTCGGTGAGCGAGCCATTATCGAGCCACATACGGCCAAAATGAGCCAGATCGAGCCCAATCACATGGCAGAGCAACGCACGGATTGTGCCCCCGTGCGAAACCGCAACAATCACCTCATCGGGCTTATGCTGCTCTTGGATCTGATTGAGTGCCTCGAGGGCGCGCGTCTGGAGTTGCGCATAACTCTCGCCGCCGAGGCGCACAGTACGGGCGGGATCGCGCCGATACTCGGCCATATGATCGGGAAAGCGCCGATAGAGTTCCTCGGGGGTCAACCCCTCCCACTGACCAACATCAATCTCGCGCAGTTGAGGCATGGCCACTGGTGTCTGCCCGAGGACTGCACCAATCAGTTCAGCGCTCTCCCAGGCGCGGGCAAGATCGCTACTATAGAGCGCCGTCACCCCATAGCGAGCGACGCGATCTGCCGCACGGCGCGCCTGTTCGCGGCCACGTTCATTCAGGGGCACCTGACCCTGGCCCTGATATTGAAGGGTGACATTCCACGGAGTTTCGCCGTGGCGCACAAGAATCAGCCGCATGATATCGTCTCTCTTCTTGATCGTCTCGAGGGAGGCAATGTGGTGCCAGCGTGGCGTTGAGATCCTGCGCTGGCAACGTGTGCCAGGATACCATCTTCGTTCGCATTGTGCAACCATACCTGGCATAGTTTGTAGGGCGATTGCATCATACGAAATCGGATACAACGGGGCACCCGCAAGGGGTGCCCGTACCGGGGCGGGGCACCCGCAAGGGGTGCCCGTACCGGGGCGGGGCACCCGCAAGGGGTGCCCGTACCGGGGCGGGGCACCCGCAAGGGGTGCCCGTACCGGGGCGGGGCACCCGCCAGGGGTGCCTGTACCGGGGCGGGGCAAGGCCGCATCCGGTGTAGGGGCACCCCTTGCGGGTGCCTTGGCGGGGTGCCTACACGGAAGATGCAATCGCCCTGGCATAGTTTGTCATGCTGAGTACGAAATGGCCCACAGGCCATTTCGTACTCAGCATGACATGCCTGGGAGCGAGGGCGGGACGCCCTCGCTCCCAGGAAGTTACCAGCCAGCGAAGCTGGCTTAAGAATCAGCCTCTAGGCTGATCTTGGATTAGTCAAAAATATGTTATAGTCATCCACGGGGCGGCGTGGCCCTTGTTTTGTTGTCGGTAGTAGCAAAAAGGGAAAGCGCATTTATGGCTCCGATCGTCACGTCGGCTCATGTGGCTCGCATTAGCCCACCTGTGTGGCGGATTCTCTTTCACAGTGTGCTCTTTGGTCTCGCCCTCAACATTGCCGACCTGCTCTTCAATTTTTATCTGGTCAGCCTTGGTTATGGGCCTGACACGGCCGGATTGCTCTCGACGGTAAGTCGTGGCGCAGGCATGCTCTTTGGGGTTCCGTTGGGGTTGCTGATTGATCGTTTTGGGGCCCAACGCGCAATTATTGCCGCCCTGGCGACCTATTGTCTCGGCTGGATCTTTATCCTGCAGGCAACCGCGCTCTGGCCGTTGATTGCGGCGCAGTTTATTATCGGGGCTTCGTTCTTGATGGCGACGATGGCGGTAACACCCTTGCTGGCGAGTGTGACCTTTGATCGCGAACGGACGAATGCGTTTGGACTGAATGCCTCGGCTACGTTGATGATCGGGCTAGTGGGCAGTGTTCTTGGTGGGATGTTGCCCACCCTGGCGGCGGGCTTGCTTGGGGTGGGGCCACAGGAGACTGCCGCGTACCGGCTCGCCTTGAGTGTGGTGATCGGCTTGAGTCTGCTCGCGATGTTGCCTCTGTTGCGCCCGCTGCCGATTGCCCAGGAACGTCACGAAGGTGGCGTTGATGCGCCGGTTGCGCCGCCTTTGCCATTGCGCCGTCTGCTGCGGTTTGCGTTAGCAGGCCTGTTCCTTGGCATTGGGGGCGGGATGATTCTGCCGTTTCAGAACCTCTTCTTTCGTGCGCAATTCGGCCTGAGCGATGCAGCGGTTGGGGTGGTGCTTGCGCTCGTCTCGCTCGGGATGGGCATTGGAGCCTTGCTCGGCCCTCCAGTGACGCAGCGCATCGGCTTGCGGCGTGGGGCCGCACTGTTGCGGATCTGGGCTATCGCCGGCATGCTGATGATGCTTGCCCCGGTGTTGCTCTTTGCGGTCGTCGGCTTCTTTTTGCGCGGGCTCTTTATTTCGGCCAGTTTCCCGATGAATGACGCCCTGGTGATGCGCTACACGCCAATCAACCAGCGCGGCATGGCGGCGAGTTTGCTCAATGTGTTGTGGGCGGGAGGATGGGCGCTTGCGGCGGTGATCAGCGGGTTCATCCAGGTGCAGTGGGGCTTTACCCCAATCATCATCCTGACAGTGCTGGCCTATCTGCTCTCGGGGGTGACGATCCTGACGTTGCGGATTCCCAACGAGGATTGGTAGAAGGTGTTTGCGCCGCCCTAGGAGCGCGGGCGGCCTGCCCGTGCTCACAGGACGGTGCGAACACCTTCTGCAACTACCCCCGTGGTTTGGCGAACGAGACGCGCACCGGCTTGCCGCGAAGACTGACGCCTCCGAGACCGCGGACGACGCGGGGCGCGTGTTCGCTTGGCACCTCGACGAAGGCGAAACGGTCGTAGATATCAATTGAGCCAATCTGCCGTCCAGGAATGCCAATCTCATTGGCGATAGCGCCAACGATATCGGCCGGTCGAACGCGATCAAGTCTACCGACATCAAGGAACAGCCTGGTCATCCCTGGTTCCGTCCCGGCCCCATCACCCTCGACCGACACCAGCGTATCTTCCTGTTCAGCCTCGTTGAGGAGCAACTTGAACGCTGCGGCGGCAAGATCGGTCACTTCGTGGCTCTCGGCCATCTCTTCGACCATCAGCACATAGGGATCGAGGCTCCCAGCGGCGAGCACCTCGCGCAACGCCTCGCGGAAAGCCTCGCGACGACGTGCGGCAACATCGGCCAGCGAGGGCAATTTCATCCGCTGAATGTGTGAACGGGTTGTCCGTTCAATGGTCTGGATCTGGCGGCGTTCACGCGGGGTGATCAGCGAAATCGCGAGCCCGGTACGTCCAGCCCGCCCGGTACGCCCGATGCGGTGGACATAACTCTCGGGGTCACCGGGGACATCGTAATTGATCACGTGGGTCACATCGGCAATATCGAGCCCACGGGCGGCCACATCGGTGGCGACGAGCAACTCAGCCTGGCCCTCACGAAACCGCTTCATCACCCGCTCGCGCATCGCCTGGCTCAGATCACCGTGGATGACCTCGGCCAGATAGCCACGGCCCTGGAGACTCTCGCCCAGGTGGTCGGCCTCGGCGCGGGTGCGACAAAAGATCATCGCCGAACCGGGAGTTTCCACGTCAAGCACCCGACAGAGCGCATCAAGTTTTTCGCGGGGCAAGACCTCGTAGTAGACCTGTTTGGTACGGGGCGCAGTCAGGGTTTCGCTGACGACACTGATGCGTTGCGGATCACGGGTATAGCGCAGGGCGAGATCGAGCACACTGGAGGGCATCGTTGCGGAAAAGAGGGCCGTCTGGCGTTCGGCAGGGGTCTGCTGCAAAATATATTCAATATCTTCGGCAAAACCCATATCGAGCATTTCATCAGCCTCATCAAGCACAACGACACTGATGTTATCAAGCGCCAGGGTGCCACGGCGCATATGATCCATAATGCGTCCAGGGGTACCAACGATGATCTGTACGCCGCGACTGAGGGCACGGAGCTGGCGTTCGATGGGTTGACCGCCATAGACTGGTGCCACGCGAACCTCGGCGTGCTTTCCATAGCGGAAGAACGCCTCGGCGACCTGCATCGCCAGTTCACGCGTCGGGGTTAGGATAAGCGCCTGGGGCACCTTTTCGGGTTTGATGCGGGCAATAATTGGCAGGGCAAAGGCGGCGGTTTTGCCTGTTCCGGTCTGGGCGTGAGCAATCACATCACGTCCTGACATCACGACCGGAATGGCTTGTTCTTGGATGGGGGTCGGCTCATCATAGCCGAGTTCATGGATGGCTGTGAGTTGTTCTTCACTCAGCCCAAGGTCACTGAAGATCGCCATAGCTTGTATATGTCCTGTAGAAGAGCTATTTCATGACAAGAAACCAGGCTTTGCTGCACTGGCATAGACTCCTATTATACCATCAGGTGGGCATTCGTGGGGGCAGCCTCACGAATGCTCACAGGGCGATTGCATCATACGAAACCGGATACAACCATACGCTCTCTGTGGCAGCATGTGCATGCAACCAGCGGCGCACACGGCGGCCCCCGGCCCTGTAGGGGCACCCGCAAGGGCACCCGCAAGGGCACCCGCAAGGGGTGCCCCTACACCGGGCCCGCCCCCCGGCCTTGTACGGGCACCCCTTGCGGGTGCCCTGGTGGGGTGCATACACGGAAGATGCAATCGCCCTGCTGATGGACTGATGGACTATAGAGTTGGTGGCAACAATGTGGTATGCTGTAAAGGAGCGATAATTAGTTCGTATGTAGAGTTACGTATGACACGTCCAATCCAGATTTTGATCGCCGACGACGATCCCTCCATTCTGCTCCTGCTCCGCGAGACGTTGCAGGATGCGGGATACGAAGTGCGTACTGCGAGTAATGGTGATGAATTGGTACGTATGGCGCAGGAGAATCCTCCTGATCTGATGCTCATTGATTTAATGATGCCATTGATGGATGGCTTTGAAGCGATTCGGCAGTTGCGCAATGATACGCGCACGTCGCATCTCCCAATGCTTATTTTGACTGCGCGGAGTGCCTCTTCCGAAGTGGTGGTTGGCTTTGACGCGGGCGCTGATGATTATATTGTCAAGCCGTATGATCTTGAAATCCTGTTAGCCCGGATTCGCAGGCATTTGCGGCGGGCGGCCACGTTGCCAGTCAGTAATCCTCTGACTGGTCTGCCAGGCAATATTTTGTTAATCGCTGAGTTGGAACGGCAAATGCAACAAGGTGTTGCGTTTGCCTTGCTCTATGTTGATCTCGACAACTTCAAGGCCTTCAATGATGTGTATGGCTTTGCCCGTGGTGATCGTGCGATCCATCTGCTCGCCAGCGTCTTGACCGAAGTTGCGCCCCACGAAGACTTCCTTGGCCATATTGGTGGTGACGATTTTGCGTTGATCCACTATGGTGGGCGCGGAGAAGCGTTGTGCCAGCGCATTATTGATACGTTTGATGCGCGAGTCCGCGAATTGTATGATGCGGTCGATTTGCAACGGGGCTATTTACGTAGTGTTGACCGCCAGGGGGTTCCGCGTCAATTTGGGATGCTCAGCCTTTCGATCGCGGTGGTCAATAATAGTGGTCAGCGCTTTGCGAGTGTTGATGCGATGAGTAGGGTTGCAGCTGACTTGAAACATGCGGCCAAACATATTTCAGGCAGCAGCTATGTGATTGATCAGCGGGTTGCGCATCAGGCGGCCTCTCTCGAGCGCCGTGGGGGGCGTCGGCCTGCCGCACTTTTGATCTGTGGGCGTGACTTGCTCCGTGACTCGATAAGCACTAGTCTGCGTCATCAAGGCTATCGCCCGTTGATCGCCGCCGATGTGATTGCGGCTCAGGGCTTGCTGGCGCGCACGCCTGACCCTGTCTTGATGATTGCCGATATGGCTGACGAGCAAGCATGGACGATCTGGAAGCAGTGTCCCGAAGGTACGCCCTTGATCGCGCTGGTCTTTCATCAGGCTGAGGCGCATGAGGCCCTCGCCCGTGGGGCAATGGTAACGCTCGAGATGAATGATAATCTGGTCGGGTTTATCGATCAACTTATGCTCCATCTCCCTCCAGTAACGGTACACGGCCCTGGTTCGGGCACGAGCATGATGTTTGAAGCGCTAACCGAGCGTAAGCGTGATCTTGAGCGTGAGGCCAACGAGGATGGCCTCACGTTACTGACGAATCATTGGTATGCCAGTCGCCGTGGCCTCGAGTTCCTTGCGCAGATGCATCGGCAAGGCCGGTTGCTAACGGTGATTATGGCCGATCTTGACCAGTTTAAACTGGTCAACGATCAGTGGGGGCACCTGGTGGGCAATGCTGTCTTGCGCACCGTCGCGGATATTATGCGCGATGCTTCGCGGTCGTCTGATCTTGTGGCGCGCTATGGCGGTGAAGAATTCTTGCTTGCGCTGCCAGATACGTCACTTGAAGATGGGCGTGCTTGCGCTGAAGAGATTCGGGCTGCCGTCGAAGAGTACAACTGGCAGGCGCTGCATCCGCAGATGAACATCACGTTGAGCCTGGGGGTCGTTGAAGCGTCGGCGTGGCTGAATATCACGTTGCCCTCTTCCGAGCGCCACGATGGTGATCATGCCCTTGATGCGGCCATGCTTGAGGAGGAATTCGAGCAGGTCATTGCCGAGGCCGATCGTCGTTTGCATATGGCGAAGGCTGCCGGACGCAATTGTGTGGTCAGTACGGAAGTTTAGGCTTCGTACTCACCCAGCCGTCGCGTGGCATAGGTTAAGGCCCGGGCTCCTGCGCCACTATCCTGCCCCGTCGTTGCAAGCAGTGCCGCTTCATGCTGACACGCTTCGGCAAGCCCGGTTTCTCCCAGATCGACGAAGCGTCTAGCCGCTGCGTGCAAGAGTTGGGCTGCCCCGGCATGATCGCCCACCGTCATCGCTGCCGCAGCACGGCGTTGCAGGCGCACGGCGCTGGCGCGTCCGGCGGCATCAAGGATGGCTGGAAGGGGCGTGTGACGAGCATACTGCGCAACAAGGTTCGTCGCAACATGCGCGCTGCCACTCTGTGCAGTCAGGGTCGCGAGGCGTACCCGTGCGCCTTCGACGGGTGGGCGGAGGGGCGCTGGTGGGGCCACAAACTCGAACAGCAAGCGCACAGGCGTGTCACGTTCAAGGTCGCCGAGGTGGAGCAGGATGCGTCGTTGCGTCGGATCTTCTTCCCACTCCAGGGGGGCCAGGCTCGGACTGAGGCGGGTCACGTAGCGCAAGACGGTGCCCTGGGGCATATGTGTCAAGGTGAGCATCAGCGAGCGCACGACGACCTGGCGGGCGGCTTCCAATTCAGCCGCCACGGCAGCGGGAATAGCGTTGGCCTGACGGACATAGACTGCCCGACCGCCGCTGAGATCGGCGATACGGGTGAGCAGTTCATCCTGAAACTCGCCACCGAGCCCAAGGGTACTGACACTGATGCCACGGGCGGCAGCTTCGCGAGCGAGGGTTACACACGCCTCGCCATCACGGGTGAAGCCGTCGGTCAAGAGCATCATCCGGCTTACGCCATCGCGATGTTGTCCAATCTGGGCGAGGGCGAGGCGCATCCCGGCGGCCAGATCGGTTGTTTCGCCGGGATCAAGGCTGGCCAGCCGCGACGCCCCGGCAAGAACGGAAGCGCGTTCGGCCCCATTGGTTGCCACGAGCAGCATCGCCTGTTCCGTCGAGGCAATCAGGGCGATCTGATCAGCCTGATCGAGGCGTTCAACAATGCTATGCAGCGCCCGCACCGTATGATCGAGCGCACTCGGTGCCGAGGCACGGATCGCCTCGGGCACCGAGGTGGTCAGTTGCCAGACGGGCACCCCATCAACGAGAACTTCTTCGGCCCCACCGGCCCGCACGAGATCGCGAAACTGCGCCTCACTCACAATCGGGATGCGCATCGACCGACTAGCATCAGCCACGATGGCCCAGTTGATCGGCAGAGCGGCACCACCTGCATCAGCCGCAATCGTTACGATCGCATAACCAACCTGCACCCCAGTTGAAGGGTGCAGGGGCATTTCAGGTGGGAGGATGTGGATGCGTATGCTCACGCATTGATTATAGCGTAGCTTGTTCTACACGACAAAACGCCAACTCTGTTGGCGTTTTGTCGTGCGACCTCATAGTTTACGGGGTTGATGTTTAGACCCCGAAGCTGGCAAAGAGGCGATCAAGCGAGAAAGCAACCGTGGCAACTGTGCCGACGGTAATCACTACGGCGATGATTGTGGCTACACCATGCGAAAGATTTCCCAAAATACCACGGGTCTCCAGGGTTCCGTTGCGCTGACTGGCCTGCTTCATGCGACGCGAATCTGTTGATCCCATAGTCATTGTATCCTTATGCTTTATACGTTAGACAAGTTTCGTAGGCACTTGACCGTTTGCGCCCGCCGTAGTGCCGACTTTAGTCGGCTGAGGCCGACTAAAGTCGGCACTCCAACGGTCACGTTCAAAGGCGCTTTCGCAAATCTTGTCTTACTATAGCGAAGTATGGTTGTCTCAGCGAGAGGAGTTTGTCACACAGATAGGGGAAAAACCCCCTGATACGGGCTTAGCGAAGTTCGATGCCCGGCGTGGCGATGACCTCGCCGATGGCCCAGCATGGTTCGCCGTGCGTTGCACAAGTGGCCTGGAGTTGTGCGGCGGCAGCGGGAGGCAGGGCGATCAGCAGGCCGCCCGAGGTCTGTGGGTCAAAGAGGATCAGGCGGATTGCTTCTTCGATCGAGGCACTGTAGTGGACGTAGCCTTCACCTTCGAGGTACTCGCGATTGCGCCGTAAGCCACCGGGGACATACCCCTGGCGGGCGGCTTCGAGGGCCCCGGGGAGCAGGGGAAGATTCGCCGTTTCGATGCGCAGGCCAACCGCGCTGCGCCGGGCAATTTCGGCGGCGTGCCCAAGCAAGCCGTAGCCGGTAATATCGGTCGCGGCATGGACTTCAACCGTGGCACTCAATTCAGCGGCACGGCGATTGAGCCGGAGCATGCTGGCAACGGCGGCTTCGAGGTGCTCGGCTGGCGCGGCCCCGCGTTTCAGCGCGGTGGTAATGAGACCAGTGCCGAGTGGTTTGGTCAACAAAAGACGGTCGCCGGGGCGCGCACCGACTTTCGCGGTAATACGCGCCGGATCAACGAGACCAGTGACACAGAGGCCGTATTTTGGCTCGCGGTCAACCACGGTATGGCCGCCAGCAACGACGGCGCCTGCCTCGGCAGCCTTATCGGCCCCGCCTTGCAAGATCGCTGCGGCGATCGCCGGGTCGAGATCGTCGGGGAAAGCCGCAATGGCGAGCGCAAGGATCGGTCGCCCGCCCATCGCATAGATATCGCTGAGTGCATTGGCCGCCGCGATGGCCCCGAAGGTGTAGGGGTCGTCAACAATTGGCGGAAAAAAGTCCACCGTCTGGACAAGCGCCGTCTGCGCGTCGAGTTGATAGACGGCCGCATCGTCACTGACGGCCAACCCGATCAACAGATTGGGACTCGCTGGCAGTTGCAGGGTTGCTAACAGTTTGGAAAGGGCACCCGGCCCCAACTTTGACGCTCAGCCAGCGCTGCTTGCCAGACTGGTGAGGCGTATCTGCTCACGTTGATCCACGGGTTATCTCCGATAGGGGCGAAACGACGTAGGGGTCAAGACAAATAAGGTTGACCCATGTTGACGCAAAGGCGTAAAGCGACGCATAGAGATTAATCAAATCTTAGCGCCTTCGCGCCTTTGCGTCAAAAAACCAGCGCCTTTGCGTCAAAAAACCATCGCCCGTACAACGGATACCGTCAGGCAAGATGATTATCGAGTTGCTGCACGAGGGTCTCAAAGAGATCGCTTTCGGTGATGATGCCAATGACGCGGCCTTGATCATCAACGACCGGCAACCCACCGATCTTATTTTCGATCATCAGCATTGCAGCTTCGCGAATGCCTGTTTCGGGGGTGATCGCGATCGGATCTTCAGTCATGATCTCGTACACTTTGACATGGCGCAAGGCGTGCGCAATGTCGAGGGGGTCAAGCCCGGCGACGCGCATGACATCGGCACCGCGAATATCGCCTTGGGTGATCATACCACGGAGTTCGCCGGTATCAACCACTACGGGGAGGCGTCGTACATCGTGCTCGCGCATCAAGGCAAGGGCATCACTGAGTGGTGCGGCAATGTTGAGGGTGATAGCCGGTGTGCGCATATAGTAGCGTACTTCGTATTCGGCGGGAACGTGGTGAGATGCGGTTTTGATTGTTGTATAGCCCATAGCGTGCCTCCTTTGGCTCGCGATAGTCTGCCAAGGTCTCCACCATAATTGTTGACATGACCTGTGCATCTCATGGTAGCCTGGATCGCTCTGGTTTCAGGGCAAGATGTGCATACGTGGGGTGATAATTTGTCAACTCGAGGTGCCATAGTACATGGGTAACAGGCAAGCCTGGGAGCGAGGGCGTCCCGCCCTCGCGGGCCTCCCGAGGGCGGGACGCCCTCGCTCCCAGGGGAAGTGTGAACGCTCGGAAGAGGCAATTGCCTTACTACGCAGGGAGATATGGTATGATGCGACAGATATAGGACTGCTATCGCTTCAAAGATTGGTCAGGATAGGTTCTGGTGAAACGTCGATCGCTTCTGCGACAATGCCTTGCGCTGCTTGTTGTGCTGCTCCTTACGACTGGTTGTACCACGACGGTTGAGGAGACGGTGCTTGCGCAGCCGCCTACGGTGCTTGCTGCTCCTTCCGCTGTCGTATCGCCAAGGCCAACCCCTGAGACGGATCTGTTGACCCTGCCCGATTCTGGGCCAATCAATCGGACGGCCCAGGTGCTGCCTGATGTGATCCGTCGCAGCGGGGCACCGGTGGTTGAGGTGGTGGTCGTGGCGACGTATCCGCACGATCCCGAGGCCTTTACCCAGGGGTTGGTTTACCACGGTGATGACCGTTTCTATGAGAGTACGGGGCTGTATGGGGTTTCGACTCTGCGTGAAGTAGCGCTTGATGGGACACAGGTGCGTGAGCCGCATGTGCTCGAGTCAAACTATTTTGCCGAGGGGATTGCGCTTGTTGGCGACCTGATCTTCCAGTTGACCTGGCAAGAGCGCACCGGTTTTGTCTATGACCGCGCTGATTTTCGTGAGGTAGATCGTTTTCGTTATCCTCCTCAGGGCCGCAGCCTCCCGCTAGAGGGGTGGGGGCTGACGTTTGATGGCACGCACCTGATCATGAGTGATGGCACGGCTAATCTCTACGTTATTGATCCTGAGGTAACCTTGCAAACGGGTGAACTCACGGTGGTTGATCAGGTTGAGGTGTATGATCGCCTTGGTCTGGTACCACGTCTCAATGAACTCGAATATATTGAAGGCGATGTGTATGCCAATATCTGGTTTTCTGATCTGATCGCACGGATCGATCCGAAGACCGGGCAGGTCAAAGCCTATCTTGACCTCAGCGAGTTGCGCGATCTGTTGCCCGCGAATCCGCCGGGCTTGCGATCACCCGAAGTGTTGAATGGCATCGCCTATGATGCCGAAGGCAAGCGCCTCTTTGTGACGGGGAAACTCTGGCCGCAGCTGTTCCAGATCGAGCCGTTGTGGCGTGTCCATATGCCGTATGTGCAGAGTCGTTTAGATGGGAGTTTGTAGGTTGCCGTATGAAGATTGAGCAGATTGAGCTTCGGCGGATTGCATTGCCGTATGTGGCCCCTTTTGAGACGAGTGGCTGGCGTGAACTGGCGAGCCATGCGCTGCTGGTGCGAGTTGAGGCCGATGGGATCGTTGGGTGGGGCGAGTCACCAGTCGGAATTGGCCCCTGGTATAACGAGGAGACGAGCAGTACCGCCTGGGTGATGGCCCAGGAGCATCTGGCCCCGATGTTGCTGGCGTCTGAATTGACGCAGCCTGAGGATGTGTCAGCGGTCTATGCTCGCGTGCGCGGCAATCGCATGGCGTGTGCTGGTTTTGAGTTTGCGGTGTGGGATCTCTTTGGGCGGGCCACCGGGCAGAGCCTGCGGGCGATGCTGGGTGGGCAACGCGAGCGCGTCGAGGTGGGGGTCAGTGTGGGGGTGCAACCCGATCTTGATACGCTGCTGCGCGTGGTCGGCGACTATGTTGCGGCGGGCTATCAGCGGGTCAAACTGAAGATCAAGCCGGGCTGGGATCTTGAGCCAACGCGGCTTGTGCGTGAGACGTGGCCTGATCTGCGGTTGCAAGTTGATGCGAATAGCATCTATACGCTTGATCACGCGGCGCACCTAGCGAAACTCGATGCGTACGATCTGCTCTTGATCGAGCAACCCCTGGCCCACGATGACATCGTTGATCATGCCAAGTTGCAGCGCATCGTGCAGACGCCGATCTGTCTTGATGAGAGCATTGTCTCGCCCGATCACGCTCGCTGGGCGCTTGAGTTGCGGGCGTGTGGCGTGATCAATATCAAGCCGAGTCGGGTTGGAGGGTTGCACGCAGCGCGTCAGATCCACGACATGGCGGCAGCGGCTGGCGTGCCCGTCTGGTGCGGCGGCATGCTCGAAACGGGCATTGGCCGCGCCGCAAATGTCGCGCTGGCGAGCCTGCCGAACTTCACCTTGCCGGGTGACATCAGTGCCAGTGCGCGCTACTTTGCCCGTGACATTGTCACCAATCCCTTTGTGCTCAATGCCGATAGCACCCTGACAGTACCTGATGCACCAGGATCTGGGGCTGACATCGATGTCGATTTTCTTGACCAAGTCACGGTAGAGAAGGTGATTCTTCGTGGCAGGCTGGCGGGCTGACGCCCGCCTGCCTGCCACGGGGGTGAGGGCCTGCGATTCAGGAAGCGTTTCTTGCACGAAAAAAGCCAGCAAAGCTGGCTTTTTTCGTGCAAGAAACGCTTTCAGGCTACTGTTATGGGACGATGGGGGTGGGTGGGGCGGGGATGTCGCAGGCGAGGCGGCGGACGAGGTCGCGCCCGTCGCGTTCGCGGATTTCGACGATGTGGGTGCCTGGCCGCTCGTCACCGATCTTCAGGTTGAGCTTGTACCGTCCGTCGGCCCGCGAGAAGCCCCCGCCAACCGGGCGGCTGTTGAAGTAGAGCAGCAGCGCCGTATTGGGCTCGGCTTCGCCCGTCAACTCGACGGTGGACTGGGCAAAGCAGGTCAGGATCTCGATCCCATCAGGGAGACTGGTGGGCGTGATGGTGGCAACCCCGCCATTGGGGGTTCCGGTCGCCGTTGGTGTTGATGTCAACGTGGAGGTGGATGCTGCGGTTGGGTTCCCGTTGTTTACCGGGGTGGCCGTTGGTGTATTGGTTCGGGTTGGGGTGGCCGTAGGTTCATTCATTGTGCCGCCGCCTGCTCCGCCCTGGGTGGCGGTTCTGGTAGGAGTTTGGGAGGGCAAGCTTTGTGCGGTTTGCGTCTGACTCTCTGGTGTTTTCGTCAAAGGGTAGGCGGCTGTTGCTGTCAGATCAGTAATACGCTGTGCTGTTTGTGTCTGAATTTTCTGTGCTGTTTGTGTAGGGTATATCGTAGACGTTGGTGTCGTCGTTTGAGCTGAGGTCATACCTGAGATCGTGCCACTCACTAAGATGAGCAGCAAGACAACCCCGGTGAAAATGAGGCTCAGTGGCAAGAAGAGATTGTTGCGTTGCATCGAGGTCTGCTCCTAACTTCCTGAAGCCTGGGCAATCAGATCTTGAAAGACAGTAAAGGGCTGCGCGCCAATCAGGGTACGTTCGCCGAGGCGAAAGACCGGGCGTGAACGAATGCCCTCGGCGGTGGCAGCGTCGTGATCGGCGCGGACGGCAGCGCGATGCGTTGCGGCGTCGAGGCAGGCGTTGAGTTGCGCGAGGTCTACGTCGGCGTCAGCAGCGGCAGCGGCAAGTTCCTGCTCGGTGTCAAAGAGGATCTGATTGTAGCGCGCATAGATTGCCTGACGCATTGGCCAGAACTTGCCCTGGTCGGCGGCGCATTCACTGGCTTCGGCAAGCCGCAGCGAGCGATCGCCAAGCTGGACGAGATGGCGATAGACCAGTTTCACAGTTCCCGTCTTGATATACTGCTCGATCAGTTGTGGCTCAGTCTCCAACACGTGGAGTGCACAGGCCGTTCAGAGAAAATCGGAAAACATCTCCAGGGTCACTGGGGCTTCAGGATCGCCAAGCACATGATAGCCCTCGGCGGTACGACTTTCGGCGATTGTTGCCGGTGGGGCGACGGTGGCGGTTGGTGGCACAGGTAGGTCAGTTGGTCGAGGCGGGAGCGTTGGGGTGGCGGCAACCTCGGGGGTTGGCAACGCTGGCGTCGCAGTTGGCGCAGCGGTAGCGACGGCGAGCGTTGGTGGCACTGCGGTTGGCGACGGCGTCACAACGACAGACCCGCCGCACCCGACGAGCAGCAGCGCCCACACTACGAGCAGCATTGGTATCCGATAGACCATCATTTGCCCTGCCTCTCTATGATCCTGGCACGTATACTGTACCACAGGCGGGGAGGAGCAACAAGGTTACGCTGAAAATGGGGGAACGTGGTTCCCCCATTTTCAGCGTAACCCTGGTGAGCTATAAGGGTTCCGCATTTTCAGCGTAACCCTGGTGAGCTATAAGGGTTCCGCATTTTCAGCGTAACCC
>NZ_SIJK02000001.1:136500-191334 GCF_004762035.2 Candidatus Chloroploca mongolica
CATTTTCAGCGTAACCCTGGTGAGCTATAAGGGTTCCGCATTTTCAGCGTAACCCTGGTGAGCTATAAGGGTTCCGCGGGCGCGGGCGGGTGCTTCGCCCCTACGACGGGCCATTTGGTGGCAGGTAGCGGACTTGCACAATCTGATAGCCCCACATGGCAAGGCGGTTCAAGACACCGAGCATAGCGGCTTGATCGGGCAAATAACCTGTAAGGGTGCTGATGGTGCCGCTTTCGGTCTCGGTGTAGGTCAGTTGCAGTTGTAATTCGGCTTGCCAGTGCGGTTCAACCTTGCCTTGGATCTGGATAACATATGTTGCATCACGATCAGCAACAAGACGCATACGGTTTTGTCCTATTGATTCATTTTTATTTGCTGGCCGTTGTGCCAGCAATGATACATAGTGCCAGTACTGTCTTTACCCACTCCTAAAAAACCCAAACCTCTGGGGTACGGTTAGTATAAATGAGACAATGCTTCAATGCATCACATAAAATGAAGTAGAAGGTGTAGCGGAGGGTTATTCAGGGGGCAACATACCGAGGGCACGGGCGGCGGCAACCGCTTCACGGCGGCTGCTCACGCCGAGCTTGCTGTAGATGGTGCTGGTATGTTTGCGGACCGTATTGGGGGCAATGATCAGATGATCGGCAATCTCTTTGCTGGACCAGCGGGCGGCAAGCAGGGCGAGGATCTCGGTTTCGCGGCGGGTAAGGACTTCGGGGAGATCAAGGGGGGGCGTTGTGATCGGCGCAGATTCAGCAATGATCCCTGATCGTTCTGCGGCCATCAGGATGCGCTTGAGATAGCCTGGGGCAACCCCGCGCTGGGCAAGGGTGGTGAGCAACGGAACAAGAGTTGGCCCGAAATCGACAAAGGTGCGTACTAGTCCACGCGACTCGGCACGTTGAATGGCTTGCTGGAGCGAGGTCAGGGCCGCCTTCGTTTGGCCGTGAACCTGATGCAACAGTGCTTGCATGGTCAGGACAAGGATCGCGATGCGGGTACTGTGGTTGGTCATCGCATGGTGCTGGACTTGCTCAAGCAGTGCAGCGGCCTGGCGGTGTTCGTCAGCGTTACCAGCCACAATGAACGCATAGATCTGCATAAGCTGGGGCTCTTCGAACGAGATGCTCAGGCCAACGTTCGGCTCAGGCTTGATCTGGCGTGCCAGGGCCAGAGCGGTTGAATCATCGTGGCGCAAGATGGCGAGGCGTATGGCGCACCCCAGGGCTTGATTGCGAAACATTACGCTGCCCTCTTCAAT
Organism: Candidatus Chloroploca mongolica; assembly: GCF_004762035.2. Taxonomy (GTDB): domain Bacteria; phylum Chloroflexota; class Chloroflexia; order Chloroflexales; family Chloroflexaceae; genus Chloroploca; species Chloroploca mongolica. Next base: position 137,768 of record NZ_SIJK02000001.1, read on the forward strand.
CGCAAATGCATTTGCCTCTTGTTCATAGCAAGCCGCCTCGGCATGCAAGCCCTGCACGGCGGCAATCACGGCCAGGCCAATTACGGCATTGAGATACATAATTGGATTGGCCTGATATTTTAAGCGCACAAGCTGGGAAAAATAATCGGCAGCCTGGGCCAGATTCGAGCGTTCATAGGCTTCAAAGCCCAGGGAAATCAGGCCATAGGAGATCCAGGTGGATGCCACCAGGCTATGCTCTTCAACAACCTCAAGCAAGCACTGGGCGTCGCGCTTGAGCGCTGAAAACTCACCAGCCAGCAAATGCATACCACAGAGAGCCGCGAGGCGTCCGACGGTCAACCATGGTGAGCGGGGATCAACGTGCTTTGGCTGGAGTGAGGTGATGATCTGCTGGCCTTCGCCATAGCGATTGGTCGCAACATACGCGAGGCCAAGGTAGATCAGCGTCTGGCGAATCACTGTAAAGGCCGAGCCATGGTGCGCAGCGTATTCCAGCAATTGGCATGCCTCGGTTGTCCTCCCTTGCCAGTAGCGCAAAATTCCCTTGAGGTTATCGCGGTCGGCGAGGAAGGTCGGCCAGGGCAGGATGGTCTCGTCTGGTGATGTTGCAGCGAGTTGGGCATCAATCTGCTCTAACCCTGTGGCGAGTTGAGCCAGATTCAGATTGCTGGAACCTTTACGGGCGGTGAGAAAGGTGAGCCCGGGGCGTTGTGCGATCAACGTCGGTGGCAAGAGATGCAGCAGGCGCGGCGGCATCCAGACTTGGAATTGTTGGATGATCGCCGCGTTGAAATGTTGCTCGATCACGTCGGCGAGCCCAGGCTCGTCACCAGCAGCGAGAAAATGGGTGATCGCCTCTTCGAGCGCATCATTGCGGGCAAACCAGTGGGCGGCTTGGCGGTGCAAAGCGCGTACGCCATCTTCGCCGCTTGCCAGATGCAAGCGACGCAGCAAGAGATCGCGAAAGAGGGGATGAAAGCGATACCAGCGCTGCTCGTGGTCGAGGGGGGCCAGGAACAGGTTGGCCTGGACCAACTGCTCAATCTGCTCGGCCATCCAGAGGTGGCCGGGATCGGCGGTGCTCGCCTGTTTGCCTGCAAGCAATGTTTGCCCTTGTGCGGTGTGTTCTGCTGGTTGATCGGCGGGCCTTGAGTCATCTGCCAATGTGCATCTAGCCAGGGTTGTCGCCAGACCCGCACAGAAACGGCTTGGCAGGGCAAGACGCAACAAGATCTGTTGCACTTCGTCGGTTTGTTGCGCCAACACTTCATCGGCCAGATATTCGGCAATCTGGCGGTTCGCTTTGACGGGCAGGCGATCATAGCCGGTGCGCTCAAATTGACTGAGGGCCGCCATGTGCAGCGCAATCGCCCACCCTTCGGTCTGCTGCAGCACCAGGTTCAGGGCCTGATGGCTGGGCATGTGTCCGGTCATCTTCACCAGAAACGCCCCTGCCTCGGCCTCGGTAAAACGCAGATCATCGGCACGGATGTCGGTAACCTGGTGCTCGGCATAGAGCCGCCCAAGGGGAAGTGGCGGATCAGTCCGGCTGATCAAGACCACAGAACAACGAGGCGGGAGGTTGCGCACGAGGTAAGCTACACTCTGATGCACCGCCTCGGACGTAATCATATGATAATCATCAAGCACCAGCGTCAGCGGCCCGGGGATCTCGCTGAGGTCAACGAGCAGGGCGTGGAGGAGGACATAGAGTGGTGGGGCCGAGGTTTTGAGCAGCGCAACAGTTGTGGTGCATGCATCAGAAAGAACCCTGGTCACGGCACCGGTGAGATAAGCCAGGAAATGAAACCCATCTTGATCATGTTCATCGAGGGTGACCCAGGCGACCCCAGGTTGTTGGGACGAGCCACAGGTAAGCCACTGGGCTACGAAGGTCGACTTGCCAAAGCCTGCCGGTGCAACGACCAGGGTGAGGCGCGTGGAGGGGTGTGGCCCCAGACGTGCGAGCAGATCGGTACGCGGAACAAGCGTATCACGCAACTGCGGCAGCATCAATTTTGTGGGCACGAGCAAGGGCAGTGCGTATGTCAACGTATCCTCCGGCCAGACCTCAGACCTAACCGACACGTAGATCAGTATACGTCACCTTGCCATTGGCAAGCAAGAGGAAGGTTGTTTATTGCTTAGATAAAACCTACGCCAGCTTTGCTGGCGTAGGTTTTATCTAAGCAATAATGGTGATTTATTAGTTGTTTTCGGTAGCGAGAAAAGATCGGTTTTCGAGGTAATTGATGATAATGCGGGCGTTTTCTTCGGGGGTTGTATCAACGGTGGTGAGCCGGAGTTCGGGGTCGAGCGGTGCTTCGTAGGGATCATCGATGCCGGTGAAACCTTTGAGTTCACCGCGACGCGCTTTGAGATAGAGGCCTTTGGTATCACGGGCCTCGCAGACATCAAGCGGGGTATCAACAAAGATTTCGATGAACTGGCCTTCGTTGATCATGTGGCGACACTCGTTCCGCGTCGTGCGATAGGGACTGATGGCGGCGCAGATGACGACGCCGCCCGCTTTGACGACTTCGCCGGCGACAAAGCCAATGCGCAGGATGTTGGTATCGCGATCTTCCTGCGAAAAGCCCAAGCCTTTTGAGAGATGGGTGCGCACGACATCGCCGTCAAGCACGGTCGGAATGCGTCCCTGTTCCTGGAGCAGAATGGTGAGGATCGACGCAATGGTTGATTTGCCAGCGCCACTCAGCCCGGTGAACCAGAGGCAGAAGCCCTGTTGAAAGCGTGGCGGGTGGCGTTGCCGCAGGATTTCGGCGGTCTCGGGGCGGGTAAACCAGGTCGGCAGCAAACGCCCCTGGGCCAGATACTCGTCGCGCACCTCGGTTCCCGAGAGATTGGCGATTTCGGCGTTGGTCGGGATCTCGTCGCGGGTGACATACCGCTGGTGAGTTTTGAGGTACACCAGTTCGGTGAAGGGCACCATCGTGACGCCGATCTCTTCCTGGTGGCTAGCGAGCAGATCCTGAGCATCGTAGGGGCCATAAAAGGGTTGGCCTTGGCTGTCGTTGCCAGGGCCGGCGTGGTCGCGCCCGACAATGAAATGGGTTGCGCCATAGTTGCGCCGGATCAACGCATGCCAGACTGCCTCGCGGGGGCCGGCCATGCGCATCGCGAGGGGCAGCAGGCTGAGCAGCGTCTTGCTGGGGTCGAAATAGTTTTCGACGACGGCTTTATAGATGCGCACCCGCGTAAAGTGATCCACATCACCTGGCCGGGTCAACCCGACGACTGGATGGATCAAGAGGGCCCCCTCAACTTGCTGAGCTGCCCGACGGATCATCTCTTCGTGGGCGCGATGGAGGGGATTGCGGGTCTGGAAGGCGACGACCCGTGCATGGCCGAGGTCAGCAAGGAGACGGCGAACCTGAGCGGGGGTACGGCGCAACTCGACAAAGTCGAAATAGGTTGGCAACGCCAAGACCTTGAGCGCACCGCTGGCATAGAATTTGCCCCAGCGGGTCATCTCGGCCACCAGCGGATGGCGCGGATCGGTTGTGCCGAGCACCTGGCGCATCTCGGCCTCGGGGTCATAGGCAAAGATCTCTTCGAGATCCATGATGGCGAGGGGGGTATGGTACGCATCGCGCAGCACCACGCGGTCGGTGCCGGTGGGTGGGGCTTCGAGGGGGAGCATGATCGGCATCGGCCAGAGGGTATCGTCAGCCAGGCGCATCTCGGCACAGACGCGTTCATAATCGGCGCGGCCCAGAAAACGCGTCAACGGCGAAAAAGCGCCGCACGCGAGCAACTCGAGATCGCAGACACTCCGTGGTGACAATTGGATACTCGGCAGGTGGGCGGCTTCTTCCAGCAAAATCTGGCGTTCTTCGGCGGACGCGATCAGATTGACGAGGTGACCGCCATAGGGCGGGATCTGAGGATCAGGCAGGTTCATCTAGGTCTTCCATCTATAACAGGTTCTTATGCTGACGGCTTATTATAGCAGCACGGCGGCGGGGGGCACGGCACCGCCGTGCCCCCACGGGCGGGCGGGGGGCACGGCGGGGGGGGGCACACGGCGGCGGGGGCACGGCACCGCCGTGCCCCTACGGGCGGGCGGGGGGCACGGCGGGGGGCATGGCACCGCCGTGCCCCCACGGGCGGCGGGGCGGCGGCTGTAGGGGCACGGCTTGCCCGTGCCCTTCCTTCCATGGGGCACGGCTATTAGTACGGGCACGGCAGCGCCGTGCCCCCACGGGCGGCGGGGGCACGGCGGGGCACGGCACGCCGTGCCCCCACGGGCGGCGGGGGCACGGCGGGGCACGGCAGCGCCGTGCCCCCACGGGCGGCGGGGGCACGGCGGGGCACGGCTATTAGTACGGGCACGGCGGTGCCGTGCCTCTACTAATAGCCGTGCGGCAGGGGGAGGCGGGTGGTGAGACGCTGGAGGCTGCGTTTGAGCGTTGCGCGAAGGGTGTCGGTTGCTAGGCGGGTGCGTAGGTAGGCGTAGAGATGGCCTGGATGCGGGGCAAGGTGCTGCATGGCGGCAGTTTGTTGAAAGACGGCATAGCTGAGTTGCATGCGCTGCCAGGCTGTGCGTTCCCACGGGCGGATCTGATCAAGGTGCCACAGCGCACGGGCGTAGGGTGGCACCTTGATCAGCGCGAGTTCTGCCAGAATGGGCGCGGGTACGTCAGTCACGCCGAGTGCGCGCATGGTTGCAAGCTGTTCGTGGAGCACGAAGGCAAGCTGGCTCTGGGTTGCCATCGCAACAAGCCGGGGCCAATCAATGGGGGCGCGGGCGATGAGCCGGGCACCATCCACCAGCGGGATCAATTCCAGGGCGGGGCCAGTGGTTAGCGCCTGCAACAACTGATCGGTCGGATCTAGGGTCTGCGCCTGCAAGGAGGCATGGGCCAGGGGAACGGCCCGTTCAAACCATTGGCTGCCCCATGCAGCAAGGGGGGCATAGGGCAGCGCGTGCCAGCACAGGCGTACCTGATCGACCTCCTGATTGGCCGAGGGCTTGGCAAAGAGATAGCCCGCCTGCCAGCGTGCAAAGCGGGGTTCGGTGAGGCGAGAGGTTGGAGGGCAAGGCTGCCAACCTGCCGCGCTCAACACCTGGATCGCCGTGCCCCGATCTTCGGTGGGCACCAGCACCTGCGGCACCCCAACAGCGCGGAGCGTCTGAGCCTGATCGGCGGCATAGACCGTGAGCGCCAGGGCCGCCGGGCCAATCAAGAGGGCCGCCTGGCCGGACGCCTCGAGCATCTGCAACACCTCACTGGCCGCCCTGATCGCCCGCTGATTGGCATACCAGACCCGCCGATAGATGCCCTTGATCCGCGGGAGCCACGGATGCTCGGGGGCGATGCGCTGGAGCTGCGAAGCAATGAGCGGGAGCAAGTGAAACTGACCAGGCTCTAGCCGATTGAGCTCGGTGGCTGCCAGCCAAGTCTGTAGGGCCTGCGGATGCGGCTCGTCTGGGTATAACACCGCTTGGAGCAGAGCCTGGGTTGATGGCGAGAGGTTCATGGTGTACCAATGTCTGTTGATCCTGAAGATTGACGGCGTTTGCGCAGCAGCGATTGCCGCATCACCACAAACCACTCACGGCGGAACTGCTCGCGCTGGATCGCGTTATTGGCCTCGTGAATGCGTTTGTGCAGCAGAACCTCCTCAACCACATCAGATGGCACCTGCATATCCTGAGCGCGGGCAAACCAGTCCACCTCGAAAGCCACAGCAAAAGCAGGATCAAACAGACCAACGCGATCGAAGACCTCACGCCGGGCTAGCATCGTGCCTGGGAAACGCCCCTCGATCCCTTGGGCAAAGCCTTCTTCCCGAAAACCGGGACGTGGCGGACACCCAGGATCATAGAACAAACGCAACTGAGTCGTCGTATACATCAGGTGCGGCTGGGCCTGCATCGCGGCGAGTTGCACCTGCAACTTGTTTGGTGTCCACAGGTCATCGGCATCAAGAAAAGCGACAAACTCGCCAGAGGCTTGCCGAAGGGCCAGATTGCGCGCATTGGCAATGCCCAGGTCTGGCTGGAGCAGATAACGAACGCCTGGAAAAGCCTGGGCAAGCTGAGCCGTGCGATCCGTGGACTGATCGTCAATCACAAGGATTTCGTCGGGCGGGCGAAATTGTTGCGCAAGACTTTGCAAAGCCTCGGCCAGAAAGCGTTCGCCGTTACGGACGACGACGATGGCGGTGATAGTCGTTATGTGAGCCATAGAGAAAAAGTCTGGTTAATGGCCTGATAAAATCAGAGCTATTCAGCGACACGTTTGCGCAGGACCGAGTGCCTGAGCGCTGACATGATCCATCGGTTCATTTCACGATCCGTGATAGACGAATTATCCTGATGGATACGCTTATGCACCAGTACCTGATCGCATACGTGTCCAGTGATACCATGGTCGAAAACTCGTGCGAACCAATCAATATCTTCAGCGGTTCGGAGTGCCGGATCAAAAAAACCAACCTGGGTAAATACAGAGCGGCGCAGGACCAGCGTTTCCATAATATAGGCAACAGGCTTCTGTTGGAGCAATTCCACCCGGAAACCCAAGGGCGGGGTATCATCCGGCTCTACAAATGGCTGGATGCGACAGACGGTGTACTGACAATCGGGATGCTCGCGCAGATGGCCAACCTGTATAGCCAGTTTGTCTGGCATCCACAGGTCATCGTGGGAAAGGAAGGCGATCAGTTCGCCCTGGGCATGGGCAATGCCAACATTGTAGGCGTTGGAGATACCGCTGTCGGGCTGGCGCAGATAACGCACATCGCCGAAAGATTGAGCGATCGCGGCCGTTCGGTCGGTGGAGTGACCGTCTACCACCAAGATCTCGGCAGGTGGCAGGGTCTGATCCAGGATACTTTGAAGCGCCTCGGCAAGAAAACGCTCACCGTTTTTCACAATCACAATCACACTGACTGAATCAGGTCGATCCATTCTTTTCCTCATCTTGGCGAAAGATTGGCGCATTGGCAAAGATCACCGTTGCTGTCCTCGCATTTGCTTGCGGCGATTGGCGTCGTCTGACCACAGCTCGTTGCAAGGCCAGCAGAAACTGGTGACGACTGGTTGCCAGATTGCCCGTCAGGTTTGTCTCGTGACGACGATAGGTCAAGACGACATCCGGGTGAATGATAAGCTCCACGGGTTGTTCCAGCAAGCGAAGAAACCATTCGACATCTTCATCCCCACGCAGGCGGGGATCAAATGGCCCCACCAAGTCGAAGAGCTCACGGCGGAAGAGGCTCTCTTGCAGCAAGAGGATCGGTCCAGGTCGGCCATGATTGGTTATGGCGCCGTGATCACGGTGATCCACATAGACAATTTGAGAGTAGCCAGTCACCGCGTGCGCCTGAGGATACTGGCGCAACAAAGCGACCTGGAGGGCTAGCTTTTCTGCTGACCAGAGGTCATCCGCATCTTGAAAAGCGATGAGATCCCCCTGCGCCAGGTTTAGACCGCAGTTACGCGCCGCCGCTGGCCCCTGGTTTTCCTGGTAGACATAATGAATCGGTAATCGAGCCGTGCTTGCCAGCCTGTGCACAAGCGTCGCACTGCCATCTGTCGAGCCGTCGTCCACCACGATGATCTTGTCGGGTGGCAGGGTTTGATCGAGCACACTCTGGATTGCCTCGGCGAGGAAGCGTTCGCCGTTGTAGACGGGAATGATGACTGATACGCAGTTCGCATTCATATATCACGCTCGCATCCGCTATAATCATAAGCGTCATATTGCATTCATTGCTTATGTTCGAGTCTTCGTCTCACGAAAGCAATCAGATCGTGGGCAAACGTATCCTGCCTACCCAGCCACATATTGTTCGCATGGTGCCGATACCAGAGTACTGTCTCACGATGCGTAAGCGCGGGTATCCCTAACTCGCTTGAGCGAAGGAACCAATCCAGGTCTTCCCCGTGCCACATGCTTTCATCATATCTTCCTACCTGTTCAAAGACAGTGCGCTGCATCAGTACTGATCCGACATGTGGGCCAGGATGCGGGGGGCCGAGCATAATCTTCTGCTGGTTTTCTATCTTAAATTCCTGAATATACCCCCAAACCAGTCGTGCTGTTTTGTGCTCTGTCAGGAGACGAAGCTGGACAGACAACTTATCGCGATCCCAAATATCATCGGCATCCAGAAAAGCAATATATGCCCCCAGCGCCAGTTGCACCCCATGATTGCGCGCCGCCGCTGGCCCCTGGTTTTCCTGGTAGATATAATGAATTGGCAATCGAGAAGTGCTTGCCAGCCTGTGTACAAGCGCCGCGCTGCCATCTGTCGAGCCGTCGTCCACCACAATGATCTCGTCGGGTGGCAGGGTTTGATCCAGCACACTCTGGATTGCCTCGGCGAGGAAGCGTTCGCCGTTGTAGACGGGGATGATCACGCTGATGGTTGGGGATGACATGCTTACTCCTCTAGCCAGTGGGTCAGGTTGCGCCCGATCAGATCTTGTGTACGAAGTATATCATCACGATACAGGGCGGTGAGTTCGCGGCGGAGATCTGCATCGAGCGGCGGTGGCTGGGTTCGCATTAGCTTGCGATAACTTGGTGCCAGGTATCGATGCATTGGCTTTGGGAGTTGTCGAATGATCCGAGAAACCATATGCTCTGCCTTTCGCATTACCAAGGGGGCAAAGCGCAAACTCGGCCAGGAAGCCGTATTGTGATGGATTGCCATATTTGGAATGAAGCTTTCATCTACACCAATAAAATGAAAGATGTCTCGCATCAAGCCACGAGCATTTTTTTGGAGATCATCGTATAAGCATATCTGAATTTGATTACGCGGAAAACCTTGAAAATAATGTCGAAGTGCGTCAAAATAGAAGCCTCCTGCGAAATTATGTCGTGTTTTGCCGTCCATGCGTCGTACCCGATGCTCGGCTTCGTATTGCAGCGCTCGTCGGAAATCTAGCTCTTCTTCCTGGCGTCTACTTACGTGGTACACATAACTGGAATAGGCTCGATCGGCTGGCTGACGCAGAATTGCGATCAGCTTCGCATCCGGGATATAGGCTTGAATACCCAGAACGGACTGCTCGGCAAAGGCAAGGTAGCAAGGGGAGACATCGCCGCGAGCTTGCGTTTCTGTTGCTTCGGCAAACAGCGCTTCATACGCCTGGAGTGACTTCACAGGCCAGGGGAGCGAGGCAAGGTCGTCTGATGAAAGCGGCGACTGTTGATGCCCTGCATAGGTCAAAAATCGAATCTCTTTGATTCGGCTCATGAATACTTGCGGATGCTGCTTCAAGTAATGGTGAAGTGAGGTCGTGCCGGCTTTGTAGGCACCAATCACCAGGAATGTGGGACGTAATCCATACTTGGCTGAAGCCATTGCTTGCTCTTCTGAATCAAGAGAGATCGCGTGACGAGGCAAGGTCATGCGTTTTCCTCTTCTGACGGACGTTGCCTGACGACCTGCCGCAACGCACGCAAATAGCTCTGGCGGAGGGCCTCTGGTGAACGACCGCCCCCAGAGTTATGGGCGTGGATGCGGCGTTCAAAGACGACATGGGGCAAGATGAACGACCGCAAGCCGACGGTCTGCGACTTGGCATACCAGGCGACAATTTCATTGACGCCTGGATCTTCGGTAAAGGTGCCGACGCGCTCACATGCATGCCGACGGATCAAGAGCGCACCCCGATGGATCGCGGGGCGAGGCGCTTCGGTGCAGTTCTGATTATCTTGAAACTGGCGCACGTGTCCAAAGACCATGTCGAGGGCTGGATCGGCGCTCAACGCTGCGACCTGTCGCTCTAATTTGTCGGGCAGCCAGCGATCATCCGCATCCAGAAAAGCGAACAGGTCGCCGTGAGCATGGCTGAGGCCCAGATTGAGGGCCGCGCCGACGCCCCGGTTGGTTTGGCGCAACAGACGCACCTCTGCAAACCGAGCCGCAACAAGCGCTGCACTGCCATCAGTCGAGCCATCGTCCACTACGATGATCTCATCGGGCGGCAGGGTTTGATCGAGCACACTCTGGATCGCTTCGGCGAGGAAGCGCTCGCCGTTGTAGACGGGGATGATGACGGACAGACGTTCATGCATTGGCAATCTCCCAGGTAGCGATGGTACGTTGGGCCAGATCAACGCCAGCCGTGCCGATGTCGGCGGGGGTGAACGCAGCGAGCAGATAGGTCAAAAAGGCGTGCTCGACCTCGTAGTTGGGATAGCCCAACCGATAGAGACGGCTGGTTGGATCGTAGTGCTTGATAGTTACATAGCCGGTCTGGTAGAGCAGTGGCACGACCGGCAGTTCATCCAGATCGTAGGCGCTGAACGCCAGATCGTCCAGGTCGAGGTTGTCCAACTCTCGCACATCGTAGCCGCGCTGCTCGATCAGCTTGATGAGGAAGGTGGGCGTGCCGGTGTCGAACCAGAAATTGCCAAACCGTCTTTGATTGAGCAGCAACAACAATGAAAAGGGGTTGTAAACCGATTGGCCGTCTGCTGCAAAACAAAATCCGTTGTACCAGTGGCGTACTCGTGTCAGCAGCGCACCAAACTCGCTTTGTTCATGGTCGGCCAATCGCTCTAGGTATCCCGCTGCGCCCGCCAGTAACTCGGCTTCGGTCATGCCGAGCAATGTCGCAAAGTGAGTGTCAAAGCTGATATCCTCCAGGTTATTCAACCCCGAAAAGACGCCGACCTTGCTGAACTTGCTGACGCCTGTCAGCATCACGAAGCGGATGTGGGCGTCCATACCTTTGATGATGCCGTAAAAGCCCCGCAGCACCTCACGCACCCGACGCGCCTCGGCCAGGTCATCCAGTTGATCGAGCAGTGGCTTGTCATACTCGTCTACCAGGATCACCACGCGACCGTCGCCTGCCGTCCGCCAGATCAGTTCCCGAAAACGCTTGAGGTAGTTGCCCGGACCCACGTCAATACCGGCGCGTTCGCCCAATTCGCCCAACATCTCGGCCAGCACGAGTTTGAGGTGTTCGGCGCTCTCAGCGCGGTAGAGGCTAAGATCCATGCGGATGACGGGAAAGGGCCGCCAGTCGTAGGGTTGGTCGTCGAGCCACAGCCCGTGGAAGAGCGCCCGGTTACTGCGGAAGATCTCCTCCAGCGTAGAGAGCAGCAGGCTTTTGCCAAAACGTCGCGGGCGTGCCAGGAAATAGACGCCCGATGGATTGCGGATCAGGTCGTAAATCCAGTGCGTCTTGTCCACATAGAGATAGCCGCCTTCGATGAGCTTGCGAAAATCCTGGATGCCGATGGGCAGTGGTTTGAGCATAGATGCATCTCCTTACCTGGAGTAGATCATCCCTGGCTGGCTTGTCAGCAATTCGAAAAGCGCATTATTGAGCGGGCATACTTGATCAATGGCCCGAGGTTGCGGCGCAAGCGATAGCGCCGTGTGGGCGGACGCTCAATCAACCAGTTTGTCACCAACTCGCCCCCCAATTGGCTCTTGAAGTGGGTGACCTTATCAGGATAGGGAGCGCCAGTCAGATCAGTTCCAGTATACCCCAACGCTGCCAGGTCTTTGATGACCATCCAGCGTAAAATAGGCGAGCAGAGCACGACGGGTAGCCATCTCGCCCCAGCGGCTCGGTCGAAAATAGAGTGGCATCCCACCCACCAGTTCCTCGCCGTGGAAGACCCCGATGATCGTGAAGCGTCCCTTGGTCGCGCGGCACAAGATCGCTAGATAGTCCGTCAGGGCGAAGATACTCCCCGAGGGTGCTGTGCTAACCAGCGCGTTCCAGCGATCATAGTCGGACGCGGTGAGTGAGCGGGTGGTGGTGGTATACATAGCTTTCTCAGGAGGTAGTAGGCAGTAGGCATCTGTGCTAGAATGAGGCGAATGCTCGATGTGTGGTTGTTGGGCAATGCTCGTTGAGAGGAGAGGTCACGCAATGACGATCTTGCTTGAAACCGTTACCCTACCCAAGAGCGGTGCATTTCAGATCGATTTTTCGGTTGCTGGCGAAATTGTTGTTTCTGCCGACGATGCCCGTCGTTCGGTTGGCGTCTATGTTGGCACGATGCTTGCCGATCTGCTCCATGCTGAGGCACCGATCCTGGTGCTGAAGGATCATGGCATCTTCTGGCGCGTCCCTGTGATTTTATCCACGGCATCGCTGGGACGTGTGGGGGCTGTCGGTGCAATTGATGTCGATACCCAAACGGGCGAACTCCTCCTTGACGAACGAAACCTTCACGAGATCGACCAGAATGCCGAACGTCTTGCTGCCGGTGCCGCACTATAGGCAAAGTCGCGACGGTTACTGTCTGCCTGCCTGTGTACGTATGGTGCTTGCCTATTGGGGCGACCTTCGCGACGAAGCAACCCTTGCCCGCCAACTTGGCACAAAGCGGTATGGCACTCCGATGACAGCCGTAACCAGATTGGCGCTTAGGCACCGCTACGAAGTTCAACTTACGTCACTGACAGACACGCTCCTCCAGACCTATCTCGACCGCAGTGTGCCCGTCCTTGCCCGCGTTTGGACGGCTATGTTGCCTGATTGTGATGTTGTGTCATCTCATGTTCTGGTGGTGGTTGGCTACGATGAGGGTGGCGTTTATGTTAATGATCCGGCCTTTGACGCCTATCCCCTTCATGTGCCATGGGCTGCATTTCTGGCGGCATGGGCTGAATTTGATGAGACTGCCGTCATTGTTACGAAGACGGGTGTGAGCAGATGACGCTGGGGGAGCGCTAGGGCGATTGCATGTTCTGCGGTTGCCGTCAACGGCTCGCGGCTTCTGGGTGGGGTGCATTATCGATACGCCCGTGGGCGCAGCAGCGATGCTGGGGCGTTTTCGGCAATGGGGGCGCTGGGGCTGCTGCGCCCCTATTTTTATGCCGCTCACAGGCATGTTACAATTATGCGCATGAAGTTAGTCGTGTGGAACGGAAGTATGCTGGCGTTGTTGGCCGACCACGAATGGGACCACGAAGAAACGAAGAGCGCCTAGAGCCGCCCCTATTCGTTTCATCGACCACTTGCTCAGATCAACAATGCAGAACAACAGCAGCAGGCGGCGCAGGTGCGCCGCTGGTACCGCGAGGTATTCAACGATGTCGAAATGGATTGACCTTTGGGAACCCGCCGCAAGCCGCCGCGCTTGAGCGCGTGCGGTTAGGCGGGTTTCTTGCTGGCTTCAGCCAAAACATTGCCGTCATTGAACTTTTGTGCTATCATGCCCGCAATGTGGGCCTTCGGGCTGCACAGGTGCTCCTTCGGGAGCCGCACCTGAACAGAAGGATATGTTGCGGGTTGCCACGCCCAAATCCTGCGTGGCGTCAAACATGTCAGGTGTTCCTTTGCATGGTGCACCACGTTCCTTCGGGAACCGGGTCGGACAGATCCGTTGGTCGTCAAGCTCGCCACGAGGCGGGTTGGGCCAAGAAGCCGCGCGGCTTTCGCCGCTGCGGAGTGTCACACCATCCACTTTGCGCAGCCACTGATCTGCGTGGCATGCCAGGCCCCGATTGCCTCGACGCAGACCAAGGTGTTCGACTGTGCGCTCGATGACTTTCGCATTGGCGATTGCGTCGGTCACGCCGAGGAACTGCGCGTGGTGCGCGAGCGGCTCTACTGTACTGCGTGTCGCGCTATTGACCAGCAGTTTGTCTACTTCGTCGTGTATCGCGGCATTCTGGTGGATGTTGCGCTGGATCTGGCATCGGCAGAAGCGCAGTTGCGCAGCTTCTCCTTCGAGCGGCTGCTCCTCTGGTATCACGATCTGTACGCCAAGCGTGAGGCCGAGCGCCGTGAGCGGTGGGAGGTGGAGCGTTTCTTGCGCGACGTGGTGCGGTGGTATACCGAAGGGTACGACCAGATGACGCCCGAGGAGCGCGAGCAAAAACCGTTGGGCCTGCTCTTCTTCCACAACCGTGACGTGCTCGCAAGCGCAGCCGATCCGGTGGCTGCGGTGCGTGCGTATCTGGAGGCGCAGGAGAATGACGGAAAGAATAGAACATGATAAGCACCGTGTCAAGCACCGATTGTGTCGGTTGCTCATGTGACAAACCGGACGTAGACATCTCCCCATCCTCTCGGATTCTTCTCTGCGCTGCTGATTAGGTGGTCAAGCAGTTGATTCACCTCAACCCACTCTTCCATGGCCAACACCATGCTCTCACCGCGTGAATAGTTGACTATCAACGGCCCGATCTCTAGCAGCCGTTTCAGGCATGTGCCTATCTGCTGCGGAGTTAGGAGATGATACTCGAAAGAGAGCGCCGGCACTAACCTGGACAACCCGCCAAGAACTTCAAGCTCTCCCCCCTCGACATCAATCTTGATGAAATCCGGCACGCCGAACCGGTCAATTAGCTTATCCAGCGTAGTGACCGGCACCAGGCGATCTTCCACGACTTTACGCGATGGGAAGCGAGCAGTGCGGTCGGTGATTTCCAGCCATGGGGCAGAGAGGGAGGAGAAACTTGATGGTGTACAGACCCGCAGTATCGCCGTTGTCTCGCACGAGCCTAGCGCCGCCTCAAGCACCGTCAACTTTGGGTTAGCCGACCAGCGGCGGTACAAGACGGCTGCCTGCTCGGCGAGTGGTTCTACAGCCACAACCTGTGCCTGTAACCTCAGGAAGCAGGCTGTACGATGACCGACATTCGCACCGATGTCAAAACAGAGCCCATTGCACGGGATGAATTGAGAATAGAAGCGGCACATTCTCTGCTTGTGCTGCCAGTTTCGCCAGGATAAGTATCCTTTTCTAAGGTGCTGGTACAGCCAGGTCGTGCGCAGCAGGCGAGATATTCGCATGGTGTTCTCCCTCTGGTTCGTGGACTGAGTTACAGTATTGTATACTTCTTCCCATGCCCGACCCAAGGACTCGGATCCTTCGCCTCGGTATTACAGAACGGTCGGGGGCGTGCAGAATCGAGAGTTGAGGAGATTGGTCAAATAATCACTGATCAAGGAGAAAGATGAGCCCGCGTATGGATGAGACTCCCGTCCGCACCCTAACTACTGCCTGCACCGCCGGGTTGTGCAATCGTCTCCGTGTCTTGCTCTCAGGGATGGCGCTGGCGGAGGCGACCGGGAGGCAATTCACGATGTTGTGGCCGCGTACAAACGATTGCGCTGCCAGCTTCGCGGAGCTTTTTGCCAATCCGTGGCCGGTACACAATGTGACTTGTGAGGAGTGGGTAAACCGGCGACACACATTCAGCCGTGAACGTGTCAGGTACAATCTGTTGACGGCAGATGTGCCGCAGCTCTCCTTGTGGACGTCGCATTCGCTGTTGATGCCCCAGCGCTTTCCCGCCCATAAGGTTCTCCAGCATCGGATGGGGGAATTGCTTGCCCTCATGCAGCCAATCGAGACGATCATGGCTCGGGTTGAGGCTTTTCAGACCCAAGCATTGCGTACTCGGATGATCGGCGTGCATCTGCGCCGCGGTGATTTTCGGGTCATTGAACCGCTCATCGCAGACAATACCGCAACGGCTATGCAGGCTGTCGATCTTTATCTAGCGCACTGTCCAGATGCTGGTATACTCCTCTGTACCGATGATGGTGCGCTCAATCAGTACGCAGGCACGTCGTTGCCCACCGAAGGTGTCCACGCCAAATTTGTGCAGCGCTATGGCGATCGCGTCGTCTACACGACCCCACAGTCACTCGACCGCCGTGAGCCGAACGCGATCCAGGATGCGCTTGTAGACTTGTGGTTGCTGCGCCAGACGGATTGCTTTGTCGGAACGGTGGGCAGTACCTTCTCCGGCATGGCGGTTTTGGGGCGTTCTGTTCCGGTGACGATGTGCCAATTACAGCATCCGTTGCGTTATCTCATCCCGCTACGCTCCTGGTTGCGCGGAGAGCGTCCGCTAAAATGGCTGGCCCGCTACTACTGGCGGCTTATCCGTCCTCGCGGCCTAGGATGAGGAGGGCTGGCACATCATTTGATGCTACACATCTGATTTGAAAGACGATGCCTCCTCTCCGCTGCATAGTGCATCTCGCAGGAAGCTATTCTCTTCGAAGACTTTGACCAGTTCATCATAATTCGATACAATTTCGCGGTACGATTGGCTCCAAGGTTTTGTGAGCCTCGTGCGTACTGGCGCGTTCGCTACACCCAGATGTGAACAAATACGTTCTACCGTGGCTGCCCAGCGAGCCTCGTCTTTAAGGTCAGCTTCGTACAGGATATCCAGGTGTTCAACATTTGTCAGCGCATGGATGCATTGCTCCCGCTGATTATGCCCGTCAAGCAACGAAGCGAGGAAAGCTTTCGGATCGATGGTGATTATGGGTGGGGTGACGGTTACACCGATGCGGCCATGCCACCATCGCGTCTGACCTGCGACAGCGCCTGACAATGTTTGCTGAAACAAAGATCGACGTTGAAGGTGAATGATCTTCCAGCCACGTCTGTGCATCTCTCTCACCACTGATGCTGGGGCCGCTACCTGATAGGGAAACAGTTTGAAGCCATACAATCCTTTTTGTGTGCGTTTGCGCATAAGTCGGCTGCGATAGATAAAATAGGGATACGGTATTCGTTGCCAGAGATACACCAGTGGCCTGAGAGGGCGTCGCCACTGGCCTAGACGCAGAATCTCTAACTCACAGCAGATGGCAGGATGTGAGTTCAATAAGCTGACCAGCAGTTGACTGCCGCTACGGGCCGTTCCAAAAATTACGAAATTGGTCATCGTGACACCTTGACTTATTCATCCTCACGACGTGCATAGAAGTACTGCTTGACTTCCTGATGAAGCCGAGGCTTTTCGCTCGCCCATTCCCATAGGCCATCGTCATTGAGGCGCAGATCAGTGGCGGGATCGAAGTGGTGGCGCTTTAGAATAGCATTCCGGCGGCCATACTGCCGATTGATGGGGGCGCCGTGCCAGAGATGCAGCGCCATGCCTGGCACACAACCGATCCGCCCCTGGATCTCGTGAGCAAACGGTTGCGCCCAACGTAGGTAGTGGGCAAAGAACGCTTCGTCTGGCGCGGCGACTGGCGACGCGTTGGTGCGGGCCAGATACCATTGCGCTAGCCAGCGCGGCCAGGGGATGCGCAACAGGCGATTGAGGGCCTTCTCCACAACATACGGACGACGACGCAGATAGGCGCACGCAATCCCTCGAACGCAGCGGCTGCTCAGACTGTCGCCGGCGGCATGGGCGAATAACTCATCTCCTCCATCAAGGATCGCTGCATCGTACAAGCCATGCGCTGCGATGAGGTCGCGCCGTGCGGCCCAGGCGATGCCTGGCTGTCCGTGGGCCGCGCCGCCGAGCCGGGCCGACTCGGGGCGACGCTGGAGTTGGCAGGCGAAGCTGCGGCGGGTTCGTCCGCGAAAGACCATCTGCCCTCGCGCCATGCGCCCGACCCGATCTTGGGGCTGTACCAGCGGCCAGCGGTCGAGCAGCGCTGAAGTCTGCTGCGCCCATTCCGGGTTGGTGAAGAGGATGTCGGCGTCCAGCCAGGCAACTTTTGTGACGGAGGAGGGGAGCCGAGCAATAGCCAGATTGATCAACCGTTCCTTCATCCACATCACATCGTGTCCCCGCACCTGGATGACATCGGGGCCAGCTGCTAACTCATACGGCTCATCTCCAAACGCACACTCAATCGTAACGAACGGAATGCCCGCTGCTCGAATTGGCGCGGCGAAGCGTTCGTAGTTGGTGCGCTTCGTCTGATAGCGCACCGGGTTGTAATAGGTCGTCACAACCCACAGATCGTCGCACGGCGCGTAGGACGCAGCAGGGTAAAACGTATTCATATCACGGACCCTTGAGGTTCTCTCTCGAGCCCTCCTTCGATCTCCTGGCGGGTGAAGACCCGGAGCGCAGCCCGCTCATCATGAATGCCGTAGGAGACCAACCAGCGGCCATCGTCCAGGTGAACCAGCCCACACGGGTAGACGACGCGGCGTGGTGCCATGTGGCTTGCGGTCGGACGTTGCCGCCGTCCTTCACGTTCCGGCCAGAGGATCGGGGTGGGCCGGATGAACGTGGGTGCGAACGGCGGCTCGGAGGCAAAGGCATAGACGCCGCCGTAATAGCGTACAGGAGCGAAGTGCTCACGCAGCCAGCGTTTGATCTGGCGCAACCAGGGCAGCCGTTTGAGCGTTGCTACGGCCCGAGGAGGATGAACCGGGGCTAGTCTTTGGGCATGCGTGCGTGAATGGAAAATCGAGATGTAGTGTTCCCCGACCCGCACCGGCGGCGTGCCGCCGCGTAACTCACCGTAGCGCCGGGCATAGGCTGTCGTGTCCCATGCTGTGCGATAGACTGGTCGGCAACGAATCGGCCCGCTGCCAGCCAGGTCGACGTGCAATACGATGTGGGGAGCGACCTGGTACATGGCGAAGAGTTCCCCGTCGTGGGCGAAGAGCAGCCAGTTCTTTTCGCAGGGTTGGCGTGGCCCTTGTAATTCGAGGAGTCGCGCCGGCGACTGTGCCTGCAACGTATCCGGGTCCAGTTCGACCAGAAAAATCTGATTGGGCACCGTATTCCAGTCATTATTGAAATGGACAAAGAGCCGGTCGCCGAAGACGAGAAACCGTGCATCGTAGTGGTTGGCAGCCTCACAGCGGATCGTATCAGACAGCGCTACCACAGATCCTGGAACCACCCGCAGGTGTTCGTCGAGCACGCAGATGGCCGTGGCAACCCGGAACGGCTTCTCGTAACCGAAATCGACACGGTAGGCCATGAGCAGTCGGTTACGGAAGCAGGTGAGGGCGGGGTTGTAGACGGCAAAGCGACTCGACTGTAGCGTACGTACCCACGCTGGAGGAAGTAACTCAGATATGGGGAATTCGTGTTGGACATGGCTAACGGTGCTTTCAGGCAGGGACATTGGTGTCTCCTGCTTCGTTCGCTTCTGCCGGGTTGTAGGGCCGTGGGTGATCGGCCAGCCAATGCCTCAGATCCCGTTGGATTAACTCCTCTAGCCGTTGGATGTCCGCTGCGTAGCTTGCGGTCAGGTCACGGCGCACTGCTGGCAGCAGGGGTGCTGGCCGCACCCACAACCAGGTGTGCAGGCGCGACCGAAGCATAGCTGGTATGCGCTCGCTCAGTGGCCCGCTCAGGCGCCGAGCTTGACGGAGCATCCGCATAACCGTCAGGCTGCGTGGGCGTAAAGACTCGCGGTGGCGACCATTCAGTTCCAGCGGTTGCTCTGCCAGCCCCAGGAACCGACAGATTTCCGCGATGACCCAGGCCGGGCTCGTCGTCCATTCCTCGTAGAGAAAGATGCGGATCTGTTGCGCACCAAACAGGCGGAAATATGGTGCAAGATGGATGGAGTATCGACCATTGTGCCGGTAGCGGAAATCAGGCGTCCAGTTGGTTCGCTGCGGCCGATCTTCAGCCGCCAGGGCCGCAGCAAAGTCAGCCAGCGGCTCCAGGCCTTTTTGTCGCATCATGTTGAAGGCCGAATAGGCCCGGTCGGCTGGCTGGCGCAGAATGGCGATAAGGCGTGCATGCGGGACATAACGATGCATGCAGGCAGCGGTCTGTTCGGGCCAGCAATAGCTGTAATGACTAGAAATGTCCCCCAAAATACGATCATTGAGCGCATTAGCATACAGGGCCTCATACGCTTCCACAGTGGGGATCATGCCAAAGCGTGAGGTGGGCGACTGCGGTCCGCCGTAGCTCGGTGCGCCGCCTTCGAAGGAAAAGAAAGCCGGTTCTGGGAAGGTGGGTAGGTAGACCTGGGGGTGCTGGGCCAGCACATGGCGCAACGCTGTCGTGCCCGCCTTCTGGGCACCGAGCACGATGAATTCTGGTCGTCGTAGCATCATTGCCCCCTCAGCCTTTCCAATCTGGATGCATCGGATGTGGAATCGGCGTCGCCCAAAGCAAGCGCCCAAGGGTTTTCAGGTTGTCCCCTGTTACGCCGAACAAGGGCACGTGACCGCTGAGCCAGAAGAGCAGACCGACGGTCGCATAGGCCCAGCGCAGCAGCCACGCGGCGCTGCGGCCCCAATATTTTTGCGTGTAGCAGTAGCGCGAGCGCAGCAAGTGCGTGCCAATCATCCCGTTGAGCAGCGGCGTATCCGGTGGCGTGCTGGCACCGCGCACATGCGTGATGACAGCATCTGGTACAAGCATAGTTTTCCAGCCCTGTTGATGCGCACGGTAGCAGAAATCGCCATCTTCGCAATACATAAAGAAGCGCTCATCCAGGCCACCGAGTTGCTCGAACAACTCGCGCCGCACCAGCATGACTGCGCCGGTGACTGCCTCGACCGTCTGCGGCGTGTCGGCAGCGATATTCCAGTTGGTGCGACGAAGCATCCATCGCCGCACGCGATGCAGCGGCCCGACGCCAACGCCAAACCAGAAGAAACTCCATGGTGTTTCGAAGGCGAAGCAGTTGTGGCGGAGGCATCCATCGACAGCAAGCACGCGTGGCGCACAGATGCCGACCGACGGATGGCTGTCTAGAAACGCCACTAGGCGGTCGATTGCACCCTCGTAAACCTGTGTATCGGGGTTGAGCAGTAACAAATATCGTCCCCCGGCCAGCCGCGTGGCCTGGTTGACGGCAGCGGCAAAACCGACATTAGTAGTATTTGTCACTAGCCGCAGGCTTCCTGAGCGCCGTATCGCATCCATAGTGTCATCGGCGGAAGCATTGTCAACCACGATGATCTCGTAGGGCACGCGTGTATGCTGCGCCAGCGTATCCAGACACGGGCCGATCTCGTGGGCGCTGTTGTGGGTGATGATGAGAACCGAAACGATATTCACGTTATCCTGCTGCAAATGATTGATCCCAAAATGCCTGTAATTCCACACCCTGATTGGTTTGCATCAGCAATTTCAACTCGGCATAGTTGACCACGAACTCGCTATAGGGCCGTTCCCACGTGCGTTCCCTCGTTGTGGACACCGGATGTGGTGCGAGGTGCAAAGCGTCGAAGATGATGCTGCAAATCCGATTGCGGTCTTCCTCGCCAAGCAGATCTGCCTCATACGTGACTGTGAGATGAGGCAACCCGCCAAACACCGACAACTCTTCCCGCCGGATACGGACACACTGTCCTGCCTGCTGCATGAATTGTTCAGATTGAAACTCGATTGACTTTTCGTGTCGGCGGTCTGATGATGAGTATTCACCAGAGTGTCCGGTGTTCACTGTTGCACAGCGCGATAACGCCAGATCGAACAAACAGCGGCGTTGGATGTGGATGATCTGCCAATGGCGCCGATACAAGAATGAGAGGACGCGCCGGGGGGCTGCGGCGTGCTGGTACAGGAGTTTGAATCCATAGGCTAGCTTCGCGCTTCTTGTGGCTGCCCACAGCAAGTAAGGTTCAGGAAACTGTCTGATCCAACGATGTACCCGGCCACGAAGATACCTTGGGCCTGAAAGCCAGAAGTTGTACCCGAGCAATTCTCCATCACACTGCAACTGAGGGTGCAATTGTAGCAGGTTGACAAATAGGCTGCTACCGGTGCGTGCCTGACCAAAGATAACAAAGTTCATGCGATGCTCTTCTCTACGGACTACTTGCCCAGTATTGTCGCCAGAACCTCTACCGCTCGTGCTACCTGATCTTCAATCTCTACATCCAATAAGGCCGGGGGAAGAGTGAGTGCTTCGTCGGCTGCGAGTGCGTCCGCGACCCTGGCAAAATAGGCGGCTAATTGTTGCCTGCGCTGATCCACACTGCGCTGGACGGGATCCTGCGCCACCTGGTGTAGCACCGCATCGCGATACGTCTGACCGTTCAGCCGGTTGCGGACTCGTCGCAAGACGGCTTGCGCTAGCCTTTTCCAGCGCGGCACTGTGTGTTGGGCACTCCCAGCGTAGATGCTGTAGCTCCCCAGGTGCAGCAGCGCGGTTGTGTCGTGAACACGCAGTGCGCCGCCCTGACGCTGCAAGCAGAGATTGAGCACGCGCCCGGTATCGTAGAAGCGCCGCTCCTGGCCGATCTTCCGCAAAAACTGGCGCGTCCGTTGGGGCAGTTGCGCCCAATAGCCCCGGTTGAAGCCGTCGGGGGCGGCGGCAAGGGCTTGGGCCAGTGCGGCCCGCTCGTACATGGCAAAGTACGAGCCGCCCAGACATAGCCCGGCTGTGGTGTGGCTGTGGCGCCCGCCAATGAAGCTACAAACATCCGACAGCATGCGTTCCTCAGCCTTGATGGTGATGGGCCAGGCCGAAAAGAGGCCCGCAGCACCGGACATCGCCGGGAGCAGTTCCGCCATGAAGTCACCCGTCGCCAGGATGTCGGAGTCCATGAAGCAGAAATAGGGCTCGTTGCTGGCAGTGAAGAGAAAATTCAGCGCCTGGCCATGCTCGACCTTGCACGGCCAGGGCAAACTGCGCCAACGTAATCGCGGCTCGCCAGCGCAACGTGTGCGCAACAAGCTCATCTCCTCGTCATCGCAGCCGTTGCCCACCAAACAGTATGCACAATCAGACCAGCGTAGCAGCGTCTCTACAAAGGGCAGCAGGGTGCGCACGGTATTGGGGGTGTAGATGATGTGAAATAGCAGGGAACGAGCGTTATTCGGCATCGTCATCTCGAAGTAGTGTACACGCCCTTTGCTGGGTGTGAAATTCCATGCGGTAGCGCACGATGTCCCAGCCCAACGAACGAATCGTGCGGCGCAGATGTTTACGTAGGCGCCTCATCATATCAAGCATCATAGCGCTCCGGTCGAAAAGGATCATACGGAATGATCTCTGCCCACTTTTGACGCAAGTATCTTGCCTCGCTTGCTTTGCGCGCTTCGCGCGCTGGCGTATTGTCGCGGCCGCGGGTTGCCCAGTGGTGATGCGTCAGTTCGGCAAAGGGCGTCCAGAGGTTCCAGTAGCCAGCGGCGTGCAGATTGAGACACAGATCTACATCATTGAAGGCCACCGGCAGGCGCTCATCGAAGCCGCCAACCTGGGCGAAGGCGGCCCGGCTTACGACCAGGCATGCGCCGGTGACTGCGATCACGTTGCGCACGGTGCAGAGGGCCAGGGTACGTTGCGCCTGGGCGTAGTCCCGGCCATGGCCGATCAGTTGAGCAGCCCAGGGTTGCTTGAGCTCGATGCCCATGTGCTGGATGCGGCCATCGGGATAGCGCAGCAGTGGGCCGACCGCACCGACACCCGGCTGCAGCGCCAACCCGGCAAGTTCACGTAGCCAGCCCGGTTGCGCCACGCTAATATCATTGTTGAGGAAGCAGAGCAACTCGCCCGTTGCTGCCCGTGCGCCCAGGTTGCAGAGCGCCGAGAAGTTGAAGGGCGCGTCATCGCGTAGGACATGCACGTTGGGCCGCATGGCGAGGTCGGCCAGGTAACGCAACACCTCTGGTGCCTTGCTGCCGTTATCTACGATACGTACTTCCAGTTCAGGAAAATCAGTCTTGGTCAGCAGGCCATCCAGACAGGGCTGCAACAGATCGAGCCGGTCGCGTGTGGGAATGATCACACTGGCCCGGGCTTGCGCTGGCACGGGATAGCAGACATGGTGGATGTAGGGACGGTTTGGTACTGACTCGATCCTGGCGTCAACGCTAACGCGCTGCAAGTGCTCAGCGACAGCCCGGCGTGACACCGCTGCGGCATAGCGCTTGATCTTGGTTCCTGCCGCCGTCGAATCAGGATGAATGCGCCAGTGATAGAGCACACAGGAAATATGGTGGATATGCTGCGGTGGGAGTTGTTCGACCGCGCGCAAGATCAGATCATGATCCTGCGCACCCTCCATCCCTATGCGACAGCCTCCTAGCCGGTTCACCAGATTCCGGCGTATGACCAGCAAGTGTGAGATGTAGTTGTGGCTACGCAGCAGCAAGGGACTGCAGCCAGGCTTGGCGATGGGCCGCACCCGGTGGCCCTGGCGATCCAGGCTGTCCTCGTCGCTATAGAGGAGGTCGACCTGGGGCTGCGCATTGATCGCCAGCGCCACCTGAAACAGGGCCTCTGGCGCCAGGGTGTCGTCGTGATCCAGGAAAGCCACGAACGCACCGGTCGCCGCAGCGAGGGCGCTGTTAGTCGCAGCAGCAATGTGACCGTTTTCAGTGCGATAGACGACCCGAATGCGAGCATCGCGGGCCGCGTAGGCATCCAGGATCACACGCACGTGGGGTTGGGTGGAGGCATCGTCGGCAATGCACAGCTCCCAGTACGGGTAAAGCTGGTCCAGCACCGAATCGAGGCAGGCGCGCAGCCAGGCCTCGGGAGTATTGTAGACTGGCACGAGCACGGAGATCAGCGGCTGGTGGGGAAGCGCGGCGGCTTGCTGGCGGATCTGCTCGTGATCTACAGGTGTGAGGCGATGCGCCTGCACCCAGCGGGTATAGCTATCGCCGCGCAGGCATCGCCGCACAGTGCGGAGTACGCCGACAAGCCCGAATCGGCGCACTAGGCTTAGGATCGCTGTGCGGAGGCGACCTCCAGCTTTCATGTCCGTCTATCTTCTTCTCTGCTGGCTACGATAGGCCGTTCGCCTGCGCCTGACTTCTTCCACCAGCCCCGGCCAGGTGCGACGCAGCCAACTCTTCAGTCGCGACTCGGTCCGGCGCAGGGGGATGCGCAGGCGCGGCGCGATACTGTACGTCCGCTGCGGCTTTGCCCGGTAGCGCGCCCATTGCTGCTCAAATAGCTCGGTGGCGTGGGCATGCAGTTCCAGGTCGTAGCGGTTCAGTTCCTCCAGTCGGGCGACTACGTCTGGCGCGAGTTGATCCCGGTAGCGCATGGCCGGATCGGTGCGCTGCGGGTTGACATTGGCCCGGGGCGGTTCGGTGGGCACAGGAATGCCCAGCAGATCGGCAATGAGCAGCAGCGATTCGGCGTAGCGCTCGGTGAGGCCGACGACGGGCATTTCGTTGAGCCAGGCGCGGGCGTTGCTCAACCGACGAGCATGGTCGGATTGGCCGATCTGGTCAGTCAAATGGTACGGACGCAGCATTGAGTTCCCAGCGGCAGCCTGCGCACCGCCTTTCAGAAAAGGCGCATAGTCAATCTGTTTACCGAGGCAGGTTGTTTGCACATTTGTCAAATAGTGCCGTACGAACTCCTGGTCAATACAGGCCGTAAGCGGCTGGGCAATAACCGGGGCAATCTGTTGATGATACTCCTCGTGATACGTCGCAGGATTGTGTGCAAAAGCGCGCTGCCGCTCATAAAACTCGGAGACGGCGCGTTCTACCGGAGTGCGCAACAGAGTGATGACTGGCAGATCGGAGCGGCCAACCAAGTTGAACATGCCGCGCCCGTGGTGCCAGTCATGATAACACGTGAAGCTGTGCAGTGTTTCCTGGGTCAAGTGGCCCAGCTTAGGTACGCCGAGGTCAATGTAGCTATGCCGACTGTAATTAACGTGCAGCCATTTCCCAAAAGCGGTTCCACCTGTCTTGGGGACGTGCATGAAATAGACTGGTTGTGGTTCAAATGATACTCTCACCGTCTTTCACCCAATCGTTTAGGGAGTGTGTGAATGATCTGCCGAACCCGCGTCTTCACCGGGCGGAGCACCTGGCGAAGGTGTCCTGTAATGCTATACGTCCGCCGGGGCTTGGCCCGGTAGCGCACCCATTGTTGCTCGAAGAGTTCCGTGGCGCAGGCATAGAGTTCCAGGTCGTAGCGGTTCAGTTCCTCCAGTCGGGCGACTACGTCTGGCGCGAGTTGATCCCGGTAGCGCATAGATGGATCGGTGCGCTGCGGGTTGACGTTGGCGCGGGGCGGCTCAACGGGCGCAGGGAGGCCCAGCAAGTCGGCGATGAGCAACACCGATTCGGCGTAGCGCTCGGTCAGGCCGACGACGGGCATTTCGTTGAGCCAGGCGCGGGCTCGCTCGAAACTATCGGCGTCATCTTTCGGCATGTGCTGATCCAGCCAGGGATAGTCAAGCACCGGGTATGCCGCGAAAAGAAGTGTACGTGCGTTGGGTTGAGCTACATCTTGGAATAGTGCTGCATAGGTGCGATGGTTGCCCAACACCCGGGTCTGTGCATTCTCAAGCGGTGCATCTGCCATCCCTGCCTGCACGCACGTTGCGATGTCGGCCGTTCGCCATGGCGGCATCTGGGCCAGGTACGCGGGAGCGATGCGTTCAGGATGATCCAGCCCGGTGCGTTGGTGATGACGAACCGCCGACGCGGACCGCTCGATCGGGTTACGCAGCATGGTTAGGCTCAGTAGATTGCTGTGTCCAATCAAGTCGTACAGCCCTCGTCCCAGGTGCCAAGAGTGAAAACACCTGAAGCCCTTCAGTTCGGCCAGGGTCAGACGATCCAGTTCTTCGGCGCGCAGATCAATGTAACTGTTACGAGCGTACCCCATACGCAGCCAGCGGCCCAGGGCAGTGCCACCGGTTTTCGGCAGGTGCATAAAATAGATGGGTGGTGGTTCGAATTGGATGGCCATGGCAACCGTTCCTTGTTTCTGACTTGTGGGCCGTATTTGCCGGATATGCAGAGAGTGTTCGTGAATCTGTATTTGTATCAATAGGCAGATCGCTAGACTAGCCTGTTTTTCGTAGAACAAATTGACCATTGCGCAGCAGTACTACCGCGACTGCTCGCGCTTGAATGCATTCATCAACTGCCTTTTTTACCCCGCCTTGCCACCAACCACCATCTGTATAGTCGTCACCGGTGATGTATCCACCCAGCTTCACCTTCTTGAAGCAAAGTGCCAAGTCCTTCCGCACGTATTCATAAAGATGATTGCCATCAATATAGACCCAATCAAAGAAATCGTCTGGAAACTCCGCCAGAACATCTCTTGAATAGCCCCGATGAATTTCTACTTGTCCGGCGCGGATAGCATGATCGAATCTGGCGCACACTGCCAGATACCTCTTATCCATTCCTGCCTGCCCATCAGTTACTTGACCGCCGTAACAAGCTGCTTTGTAGATATCCGAGTCTTCATATTTCCATGGATCAACGCAGTGCAGGACTTGCGGCTGAACGATTCGTAAAATCCGCGAGGAGAACGCCCCTGTGTGAACGCCAATCTCCATGCAGACAGAATGCTTTGGAAGCATCCTCAGCAGGAGCTCTCGCTGGTTACGTTTTCGAGGTGTGAAACCAAGGAGGCGTGCGAGTCTCCGTGCGTCTGGCATTTGGCGAAGTAGCCTCCTTATCATTGATCATCTCTCCTTATCGAACTTGCCCTTTGCCAAGAACCAAGCCAAACGACGGGCTTGCTGGAATGCGCTTTCCCAACGGCTAATGGGCAAGCATACGCTCTTCAAACCAACATCAGCGAGTCGCGCCCACCATTCGCCTTCTTCATAACTGACGACCGTCACCTCATGCCCCTGCGCAACGAGATAACCTCCCAGGTTGAGGATCTGCTGACTGATGCCGCCGATACGCATGCTGTCGTGGATCAAAGCAATGTTCATCTAGCTTGGCCCCATTCCACCGTCTTACGCTCGTAATTATGGGCGCGGATCTGATCGCGCACCCACTCGTTCATCTAGCTCGGCTCCATTCCCCCGTCTTACACTGGTTCGCCTGCCTGCCCACAGGCAAGCTGTCGCCTAATCGTGGTATCCAGCAGCGCACCCGGGGCTTGCCGCCAGAGGTCTGTAACTGGGTTGCGGCCATGCTCGGGAGCGTTGCCGCCATCAGATCGAGATAACCGCGCCGACCGTAGAGCATGCGTAGCCAGCGCCCCAGTGCAGTGCCGCCGGTGCGGGGGAGGTGCATGAAATAGATGGGCGGCGGCTCAAAACGGAGCGACATAATTGATCCATTTCCACTTGCGCCGCAGGCGTTGAGCATAATACTGGATGGACTCCAACAACATCACCTCTCTACCACAGCGGCGACAGCCAGAGCGCTGCAAAGAGCCGACGATGCCTGTTTGCATCAGAAGCCATGCCAGCAGTTGATAGCGCCAATCATCGGGTTCGGCCCAGAAGATGGGGACTTGCCGCTCAAAGCTGGCTACATCCGAGAAACTGCTATCCAGTGTGCCGACGAATGCATCAACGCTGCGCAACAACCACAGATCAACGAGCGCTTCTTGTACTCCTCCAACCGTGCTGCGATCGAGACTGCTGGGCCGCCGCACAATCAAGTGTGGGCCGTAGCGCCGCTGATAGGCCGCATGGACACCCGTCGTAGGCAGAGACTGGCCGCTGTTCTCAGGGGTGATGTCATCGCTGCAGAGGAGAACGCCTGCATCGGGCCAGCGTGCGAGCAACTTATCCACGGCGTGAAAACTACTGCCCAGATTGTTAGCCTGCCAGCGTCGCACGACGGTAAAGTCGCCCCGACGCAAATGCACACCGATCATGCGCGGGCGAAAATGGCTGGCTTGAAACTCCGTGACTTTCCGCGCAATCTCTGGAATCGGTTGAAGTTCGGCCAACAACTCAGCACAGCGTGACATGAGCGCGGGATGGGCAGGGTGACAGGATGGCGTGAGTAACCAGTAGGGCGTTCGTATCGTTAGCTTCGGCTCGTCGTCCGCCAAGACGTCGGGCAGCCTGGGCCAGGTAGGTAGTGCATCCACAACCCCAGGGGTGACTTCCTGCACCTGCCAATCATTTTTAAAGAGGTCGTGAAACCCAGCGCCGCACGCAGCAGTCCTTGTCCAGAGGAAGCTGAAGTGACGTTGACTGGCCTCCGCCAGGACCATCCCTGACAGCAGTGGGCGCAGACGATTGCCCAGACCATGGGGCGACGTGACCACAAGGGTGCGTTCTGTGACCGTTGTCATGATTGCGGCTCCTGAACGTCGAGCCAATCTGGGGTAAGGAGTGAGTTTTTCAATGACTGCCGCGCAGCGACAAAAATAGCGCGTATCAATGGCTCTTGATTGGCATGATCCAGTTCCAAGGAAGTTGGGGATGGGATGGACTGGTTCGGTAAGCGGCGTATAAATAAATGGAACGGGCAGTTGTAGTTGATTATGAAGCCAGCGGCGAGTAAAGCGCGAACCTGGTCCATGATACGACTGGGCCAAAGCTTGCTGCGGCCCCGGTGTGTGCTTACGCGAATCGCTATCGATGCGTAGAACCTGTGATGAAACCAGCAGTTACCTCGGTCGAATTTTGTTGTGGTCACGCATACGTAGCCATAATCGACAGAGATGCTGAATCCCTGCCGGACCGGTGAGCGCCATGCGATGAAGCATATGGTGGCTCCGCGTAATCAATAGCGCAATATCGGCTTCGATGTCTGCATTGAAATGGCTCCTCCATTCACCCTCCTCGCCCTGGCGAAAGCGGTTCAAATCCGAATAGCCATAGCGTTCAGTCAAAGCTGCCGGACTGGTAAGTTGGCGAATCTGCTCAATCCGTGCTGCTGTCACTGACACATCTAGAAAGTCTCCGATCCGCTGCACTTCGCCGGTAAAATCCGTTCGCAATCCTGTATAGGTTACACAAGTATAACGCGCAGAACGCACATCCCATATGATTTGATAGTCCAGGACGCGTTGGGCGATCTTTCGTCCCTTTTGCCAGTAATAGGTCGGAAAGTCAGCAAATACTTCGTTGTCAGCGTGCCCTGTGGTGAGCACCCTATGATAATAGGCCGAAACTACCACATCACGAATCTCGCGTTTGATATTGAGCACCCGTACTTGTGGATGGCTGAACAATAGATCGCGCTGGTGTTTCTGGCCGAAGTGATTTTTGAGCAAGACGTTGGCCGATCTGTTGCCGGCATCAGCCAGAAACCTCGCCAGGTGTGCTGGAGATAGGCCATAGATCGGATGGCTGATCCACTTAGGAGAAGCATATTCGGCGGGTGGTGGCCCGAAATTGGTCAACTCTCGGGCAATATGGAATAGCCAGGTTGATCCGCTCTTGGGAGCGCCGTTCGCTACGATAATCATGTTGTATCCTTCACAGTACAAGTTTGCTCAACAGCAAAGAATCTGGCAGAATGTGGCAAAAGGTTGTACTATCAGTGTTTCATAGCGCGTCTCAAGGATGTGCGGGTCGGCGTAATTCCACGCGGCCATGTGCTCGAAGTAAGCAGCCGAGAATTCCAGTTCACACAGCTCACGCCCCTGCTGAATGAGCGTCGCAACGTATGGGACGGTATGGTAGTTGATCGGCAACGTATGCGCAAGTCCTCATCCCTTCGGAAGTAGGGTTGGCGGAAAGGCTTGCGCTTCAAAGATTGAACGTAAGTGAATCCGCATATAGACATGAAACGGCCTTGCCACCAGCGATGCCTGGAGCTTTGGTAGGCAAAGGTCGAGCCAGCGGCCCTGTTTTGGATCAAGGCCGCCGTTGACGATCAGAATTGCGATCTCAGCGTTCATTCGATCATTCTCTGCAATCACCGCTATCGCCACAGCCTTCGGCTGGCGTTGATCGCCTGCTCAAGCAGGGAGCGATCCTGTCCGTCACCAATGATGGTAAGGGTGACCGGTAAGCCCGCTTGCGCGCATATCCTGAGGATTTCTGGCAGCAGCACAATATTCTTGGCACGGTTGGCGAGGCGTCCGACAAAGAGCAAGCGAAGAGGCTTTAACCAGTCTACCCGTTGCATCAAATGCAGATCTGAAGGGAGTGTTACACCGTTTGGTATGCACCGTACTTCTTTGCATGAGAAGCGCTGAGTCGCGATCTTTTCGATCGCAGGACTGACGGCAATCGCCATGTCCCAAACGCCACAGTTAATCGCTGCACGGTCAAAAACCGTAGGCCCAGTGCTGTGCAGAGCCACGAGGCGGATCATTCGCGAAGGTAAAAAAGGTAGACAGTGCTGTCCAGACAAGTTCCGTGTGGGGAGAAAGACCATCACCACATCGAACTTGCCCTTTGCTAAGAACCAAGCCAAACGACGGGCATGCTGGAATGCACTTTCCCAACGGCCAACGGGCAAGCATACGCCCTTCAAACCAACATCAGCGAGTCGCGCCCACCATTCGCCTTCTTCATAACTGACGACCGTCACCTCATGCCCCTGCGCAACGAGATAACCTCCCAGGTTGAGGATCTGCTGACTGATGCCGCCGATGCGCATGCCGTAGTGGATCAAAGCAATGTTCATATAGCTCGGCTCCATTCCACCGTCTTACGATGGTTCGCTTGCCTGCCCACAGGCAAGATGTCGCCTAATCGTGTTATCCAGCAGCGCACCCGGGGCTTGCGCACTCCTCTGCTGGCTGCGCTAGAGGCAGCGCGTGTCGTTGCCAAGCACGCGCATCGTTCATGATAGGTCTTCCACGCCAGCGCCGTCGATGGTAATCCATCAGCCGCAACAGCGAAAGCTCTCGGCCAAAGCGCCGCTGGCTATCCTGTCGCAACAGCCAAGCGATCCCAGACGCATTGAGCAGACCTGTCGCTAGGCGGTAAGGCAAGTTATCTGGCTCGGCCCAGCGGGTTGGAACCGAGCGACCAAAGATTGCCATCTCGGAAAAACTGCTGTCCGGTGTGCCGACAAAGCCATTGGTAGCGCGCAACAACCAAAGATCCACCAGGGCATCCTGGATAGCCGCTGGCTGGCTGCGGTCTAAGCTGGTGGGTGTACGCCAGACGACGCGCTCGCCAAAATGCTGGCGATAGGCGGCGTGGACGCCGGTCACCGTGCGGCGATCCTGGTAGGGGTCGCCGGCACCGTCGTCGCTGCACAGGAAGATGCCGGCATCCGGCCACTGGCGTAGCAAGCTCTCCACTGCGCGTATACTGCTGGCGTCGTTGTTTGCAGCCCCGGCCCCGTAGAAGAGGAAGTCGCCACGGCGCAGATGCACACCGATCATGCGTGGGCGAAAATGAACAGCTTTGAACGCGGCAATTTGGTCAGCCACCAGCGATGCCGGTTCCAACGCGGCCAGGAGCGCTGCACACTTGGGTAGCAGCGCTGCGTGGCGTGGGGAGCGCGTAGGTTCCAGCAGCCAGTGTGGCGTCAGCAGGGCCAGGTGTGGCTCGGGCGAGGTCAACGCGTCCGGCAGCGGTGGGCAATAGTAGCCAAGATAGGGGGGCAGATCCTTGACCGCCGCCAAGGGCGCTTCTTCTACCGGCCACTCGTTCACAAACAGTTCCGTAAAGCTGGCGGCGCAATCACGCGTCCGAGGCCAGAGCATGTTGAAATAGCGGTCGCTGGCTGCCGCTGCGGTCAACCCGGAGATTAACACCCGCAGTCGGTTTCCCAACCCGGCCCAGCACGCTACGGTCAGGCTGCGTTCCGCCAATGTTGTCACGTTCATCCTTTCTATCGCTGGTGCTCTTGGCGATCCAACCAGGCTTCAGTCAGCAACGGGTTAGTCAACGGTTGCCGGGCAGCGACAAAAATAGCACGCGCCAGCTCTTCCTGGGCGGGCTGTACCATCCAGTTGGTGGGGAACTGGGGGTGCGCAGGCTGGATTATGGGCAGGTAGACGTGCGGGAAATGCTGGCGCAGTTGCTGCCAAAGCCACCTGCGGGTGAAACGTGCGCCACATCCGTAATAAGATTGACCAAGCCGGGCCTGCTGTTCATCTGCTAGGACGAAATCCTCTTCATCGCCATAGATGACCTGGGATGAAACCAGCATCAGGTCGCTGCAGCAGTCGCTAAGGTAGGCGATGGCCTGGGCCGGGTGCTGCAGGTGATAGAGTACGCCGTAACAGAAGACCACCTCGAAGGGCGCATCCGCAAGTGACGTTGGCTGTTCGAGATCCAGGCACCGAATGTCCTGCCCTGGATAGCGACGTTGCAGATAGGTCAGCAATTCCGGGCGCACGTCGGTGATGGTTGTGCGGCACGCACGATCAAGGAAGAAGCTCGAAAAGTCGCCCACACCAGCACCAACTTCAAGTACGCTCCTGTTGCGCACAGGCAAATCCATGCTCGCCAGATGCTCTAGGGTGCGCATCGTCAAGCGCAGGTAGTGATGGGTGTGAAAGGTCTGTTCAATCGTATATGTGGGGTCAAGCCGCTTCACGCTGGTAAGCAACTTTCGCCAGGCCGAGGTGGTTTTGCGTCTGAGCCGGTTTCTCATCACTTATGCCTCATTGAGGTGCGCGCCGCGCCCACCTGGACAAAACGAACATAGATGTCGCCGAACTGAAGCACATCGCGCTCAATATCCGCACATAGTCTCGGGAAGAACGGGTCAGGTTCCAACCAGTCTGACAACGCCCACGTCAGGCTCTCGCCCCGTGAATAGTTCAGCATGATTCTTCCCAGTTTCGACAGATGGTTCACACAAGCGATTGCTTGATCCAGCAACTCGGGCGTGTATTCGAAAGAGAGCGCCGCCACGGGTTGCGACAGACCCTTGAGCACGTCCAGTTCATAGCCTTCCACGTCGATCTTGATAAAATCGGGGGTTCCATACTCTGCCATCATCTGGTCGAGCGTGGTCAGAGCAACCCATCGCTGCTCGACAACGCGGCGCGATGGAAAACGCCCGCTCTGCTCGGTCGCGTCTAGCCATGCATCTGAGACACAGGAGAAGACCGAGGGCTGGCAGATATGCAGAACCACAGCACCTTTCTGCGCCCCTAGCGCCGTCTCCAGAATAGTGAGCGCCGAATGGGCCCCGTGTTGCTGGCGCAAGATTGCCGCAGTTTCGGCTACTGGCTCTGCTGCCACGACGTGCGCCCCCAGGGATAGAAATAGGGCAACTCGGTCGCCTATATTGGCCCCGATATCGAAACAGAGTCCCTCGCGTGGGATGAACTGGCGATAGAAACGCCGCCGCTGACTGCTCCTCCGCCAGGCCATCGCCTGGCGGCGTGCGTGTTGCAGCAAACAACGGGGTAGCTGCAAGATGCGAATTGGCGTCATGATTCGGTGATGACTGGTTGACGCAGATGTTGGGCCATAATCCCCTTGCTGACCTCCGACGGCATCTGCCGCCAGGTTTCGGTCTGCACCCGCCCATATGCGCACATGATCGCTTCTATCTCCTTGTTACGGTTGCGGCTATGTTTCCAGACCAATGGCGGCGAGATCAAGATACAGATGCGCCCGTCGCGCAACAGCGTTGTGTATATAGGTACAATCGATGCCCCACTAATAAGCGCCAACTCGGCGAAGCCTGGTGTCAAACGGTGGAGTCGATTGCCGATTGTCACCGGTACGCCCTTTTCGGCATTCTGCTCATCGCCGGCGATAAAGACCAAACCACCTTGTGCTAGGGTTTTTAGCGCGTCCCTAGCGGCCGTAGATCGTGCTGCACCCCAGACGTGGTTGCCATACAGATGTAAACTTTGTATGCGCCTTTGATAGTCCTGACGACTCAAGGCCGTCTGGGGAACAGACCAAAAAGGCAGGTAGTGCCAGATGGCATAGCGTGTCGGCGAGTGTACTCCCACAGCGATTACACCGTTCCCTGTCTGGATGGCTTGCGTTAAGTGGCCTAACCCATCGACGCTGAAGAATTGACACGATTGGCTGCTTTCAGGTTCACTCTGCAACGCCTCCACCAGTTCTGTAATCAGCACGGATTTCGGCTGACCAGTTTTAGCGTGGGATCTGGTTTCTGTTATGTAGCCCCTCAGGATGACATCACTGGCCAAGCTCAACCGGACTTCTCGATCCACCCTCCCCACCGGTGTCCCCATGCTCTCAGCAAAACGACGCACGAGGCGACTCTCCTGCGGATAGAGCAATGCCTGTACCCAGGATCGCCCGCACCAGTTGAGCAACCACTGTATTCCTTCGAAGTAGGTTTGGCGAAAGGCATGCGCCTCAAAAATTGAACGCACCTGCACGCGCATCCGCTGAGGCGTCGCCCGCAGATGTCGTGCCAAGCGCCGCGCTGGATGGGCGGCTGGCCGACGGGGTACGGTTGGCTGGGCCGGGGCGTCTGTGATCGGGGGAGTGACGGCGGGCGTTGCTGCGGTCAGGTGTTCGCCTGCCAGCAACCGTACCAGGTGTGCGACTGTCGGCTCCCGAAAAAACTCTGTAGGCACACCAACCTCACATTGCTCTTCCACCGCCAGCACCAAGCGCAGCATCATCAGCGAGTCTGCGCCGGTCACGAAGAGGTTGTCGTGTGGGCCTAAATTGGACACGCCGATCATCTGCCCAGCCAGCGCCAGCAGTGCCACTTCCAGCGCAACGGGGTTGGCCAGCAGCGTTGGCGATAGCGCGGTCGTGGGTGGCTGCGGTCGATAGCCGGCGGCCAGATAGTTCTCGCGGGTAGCGCTACGGGCGACCTTGCCGCTCGTGGTGCGTTCCACCAACCCGCGGGCGAAGCACACGTCGGCCAGGGCAACATCCAACTCGGCCAGCACGCGCTCCCGTACCTGCTCAGTCAGTCGCGCCTGTTCCTCATCACCCGGGTTACCACGCAGTTCGCACACCAGCACCGGCAACTCGGTGCCTAGCGTCGCGTCAGCCACGCCAAAGGCAATGACGTGCCTGACCCGCTCGGCCAGGATGTCGCGGGCGATGGACTCGATGCTCTCCGGGAAGATATTTTTGCCGCCGACAATGATCAGGTCTTTGAGCCGGTCGCAAAGATACAGCTCGCCGTCGGCCAGGTAGCCCAGGTCACCGGTGTGGAACCAGCCGTCGCGCCGCGTCTGGGCCGTGCGCTCGGCGTCGCCGAAGTAGCCAGAAAAGAGCGACGGGCCGGCGATGACGATTTCGCCTACGTGGCGTTCGGGCAGCGGCTGACCGGTGTCGTCTACAATCCGCACCTCGACGCCGGGGAGGGGTGGCCCGCAACTAGCGATGGCTTTGCCGCCGGGCTGATCTGGGGCAATCGGCCTGGCATAGCGTTCTGTTTGCAGATCAGAAAAAACAATTCAATCTGCTTTCGAGAGTTGATCGATTGGCGTTAGCGTAATATCTACGACATTTTCGGCCATGCCGTAGCCGACAGTCAGGGCCTGTGGATGAAGTCTCCACGGCGCAAAACGCTCGGCAAAGCGCTGCAACATAGCCGGCTGCACCGGCTCACTGCCGTTGCCCAGGATGCGCCAACTGCTCAGATCCAGCCCGGCTAGCTGTTCGTCGCGCATCATGCGCAGGCAGTGGTTAAAGGCGAAGTTCGGCATCCAGGTCATCGTGCCCCGGTAGCGATCAATTGCACGAAAAAGCAACTGCGGTCGGCGCAGCCAGAGAGGAGGTGGCATGGTGACCGATACGGCCCCCGTTAGCAACGGAAGCAGTAGCGCGGTGACTAGTCCCATGTCGTGGAAGAAAGGGAGCCAGCTGACACTGACATCTTGTTCGCTGAACCGTAAAGCGGCACCAAAGGCTTGCCCATGCGTGAGCACCGCCCGGTGCGATAACATCACGCCCTTGGGGGTGCCAGTAGAACCACTGCTGAACTGGATGTAGGCGATCTCCTCGCCACTGCGCGGTGATAGCAGCGCTTCAGCGAGCGGCTCGGTCTCCCCCGCCAGGGCCAGCGCCCTCGTCGCCTGCCCGTCGAACCAATGCGCGACGTCCGCCTGAGCTGTCGGTGGGCAAAGCACAGCCTGCGCATCGGTAAACGCGGCCAGAGCCACGAGACGCTGCTGCCGTGCTTCGCCGCTACCGGTTGCATCGGGGTACGGGAAGATGGTCGGCACGGCCCCCGCGTAGAGTGCCCCCCCAGAACGCGGCCACCAACGCATAGCGGTGCTCGAACGCGACGATCACCAGGTCGCCCGGCTGCACGTCGTTCGCCTGGAGCAGGCCCGCATAGCGCCGTGCGTCCAGGTCAAGTTGGCCGTACGCGATCGTCTCAACCGAATCGTTCGACCCGATGAAGATCAGCGCATCACGCTGCGGATGGCATTCGACGTGGGCGCGCAGCGCCTCGACAAGAGAGCTTGGTGTTGTCATCGTTTCCCGGCGCATGCCGTCTTCTTCTTCCACCGCCTGACGCAAAGACGCAAAGACGCAAAGACGCAAAGACGCAACGTTCCACATGCCGATCCATCATCACCCCTCTGCGCCTTTGCGCCTTTGCGTCAAACCCCTCTGCGCCTTAGCACGAGCCTCACGCCCGTATCACGGTCACTGTCCGCCCGGCGGGACTGACCGCCATGGTGTGGTGGGTACGCTCGCTGATCCGCGGCTGGTCGCGACGCCGGTCGAAGATGACGAGCCAGCCCGTTGCGAGCCCGAGACCGTTCAGATAGGTGTCTAGTTGGGCCAAGCCTTGCTCCAGCGGATCGCGCTCGCCGTCGCGCCAGACTTTCAGTTCGAGGCCCAGCGTGACATCCCCATAGCGCAGGCAGAGATCCATGCGTCCGCTGCCGATGGCGTATTCGCGCTCGAGGGTGCCGCCGCCGTTGACGACCCGGTGCAGGAAGGCCATCAACACCAGGTGCGGGGCGATCTCGTGATAATGCGCGCTACCCAGCAGCGGCTGCCCATGCTGGCGCCAGAAGGCGAGGAACGCATCCAGCAGTGTGTCCGGGTCAAGACCGCCGTCGGGCCGCAGCCAGGTGGGACGGATGTGCGGCAATGAGGCTTGGGAGGGAAAGGCCAGCACCCGCGGGATTACCTCGCGGTAGATCGGGTTGGCGATGACCAATCCGCCGGCCGGATCCGCCCGGCACAGCCCCAGGTCAAGCACGAAGCGGATGTCATCGGTTGGCACATCCGTCAAGGATTGCCCGGCCAGCAACGGCTCGATGACGTGACGCACGCGTGCCTCGCGCAGCCGCTCGGCCAGGCTATCCAGGTGCGTGTCCTGGCGCTGGATCAGCAACTCCTTCGCTTGTTTGATGGCCATCACGTCAACTGGCTGCGCCGGATCGCGGACAACAACCTGCACCGCCTGGCGCGCCAGGGCGTTCACCAACCACGGCTGCCCCTGGGTCAGGTCGAAGGCCAGCCGCAGCGCCTCCGGCGTGAAGACCTGGCCGGTGTCGGCGGTGTGCTGAGCGTAGAGTTCCGCCACCTCTGGCGCGGTGAAGTTGCGCAAGGTCAGCGCTTCGACTTTGACGTTGAAGGGACTAGCGGTGTGCAGTCGCTCACTGCCACCGGATGCAACCTTGTAATCACGCACGTCGCGTAGACCGATCAGGGCCAATGCCCAGGGGAAGGCCTCAGGCCGCCGCTGAAAGCCAGCCCGCAGTTGGCGCAACGCTGAAATTAGCGCCGCATCCTGGAGGGCATCAATCTCGTCAACAAACAATACGACGGGCCGGGAGGACGCCATGCACCAGGCGGTGAGCGCCGCACCGAGCCGCCCACCGGCCTCTGCGTCAGGCCAGGGTGGTGGCTGCAACTCTGTCGGCAACTGCCAGACCAGCGCGGCCCGCCAATCTTCGAGGATCGCCAACTCAGCCGCGCCGGGGTCATCGTTGAACGCTGCCCCTACCTCCATCGAGACCAGTGCGGCTACATAACGACCGGACGCCGTCACCTGACGGGCCAGTTCAAGCATCGCCGTCGTCTTACCGCTCTGGCGCGGGCCATGCACGACAAAGTAGGCCTTCTGGTCAAGCAACGTCTGCACATCGGGCAGCCGTGCGGTCGCCGGCAACATGTAGTGATCTTCAGGATTGCAGGGCCCGGCAGTATTAAAAAAGCGCATGGCAGGTTTCCTTGGTGGCTGACCTGATAACGTTGGCGTCTGGCTCAGTGCTCGGATTATAGCATAGCGCCATGGGCGATCCTTGTTGCCCTGCTCTGCCTTCCAGGGCTATGCTCAGATAACCCCTCGTCGTTGCAGTGATCGTCGTGCTACGGTCAGTAACTCGCGCTGGTACGCGGCGATGCTCGCCGATAGGTTGCTGGTGTGGATGCGTTTGTGCAGCACAAGCTGTGGGACAAAGCTCAGCACAGCACCGGTGTCCTGGGCACGGGCCAACCAGTCGCTGTCGCAGCCGATGCGTAACTGTTCGTCGAAGGGGCCAACTGTTTCGCAAAAGCTGCGGCGCACGAGCACGGCTCCTGGGGTGTAGCCAGGGACAGGTTGGTCGAGCCAGCCGTTGGCATAGGCGGCTGGCTCGGGTGTGCCTGGCTCGACAAAGCGTTGGACGTACCCGCTGACGTAGGGCGCGTCGGGATGCGCGTGCAGATAGGTGATCCGCATCGAGAGGCTGTCGGCAGGCCAGTGATCGTCGGCATCGAGGAAGGCGATTAGGTCGCCTCTGGCGGCAGCGAGGCCACTGTTGCGGGCAGCACCTAAGCCTGTGCCCGCCTGTTCGATCAGGCGCACCTGCGGGAAGGCGCTGGCAACTTCGCGACTTCCGTCGGTCGAAGCACCATCGACCACTAAGATCTCCAGGTGGGGGTATCCCTGCGCCATGATGCTCGCTAGTGCCTCTGGCAAGTACGGCATTGCGTTGCGCGTCGGGACGATTACCGAGAGCAGGTTGTGCATCAGGTTGCCTCCTCTTGAGGTTGCCCGTCAAACAGCGTTGGTCGAAGCACCCCGCCTGCCGCTGCGGCCTGAAATTCCATGGCGGCACGCGCTGGTTGCCCACGGTGCGCCAGCACAAGCCCCGCCCACAGGCGCAGGTAAGGGTCGTCAGGATAGGTGTTGCGGTAGTGGAAAATGCCGCCTTCGCCAGAGACGAGCAGATCAGCGGAAGCCGCGATTGCTGCTTCTGCGGTGTCACGCTGATCCCCAGGGGTGCCGCTGCGACTGATGGCAAAAGGGGTGGCATGCTTCCCCAGAGAAACAATAAATTGGGCAGCCGGATTAAATGTATATTCAGACGTATTTTCAGGCCATAGAGGGATGCGTTTGGGGTGTGCCATTTGCATCGCGAAGAGGTCGGCGAACTGTTGTGACAACCGCTCGGGGGCGAAGGTGCGGCGGGCATAGGCCTGTGCATTGCGCCCGAGTCGCTCGCGTTCGTCAGGGTGCTGATATAACCAGGTGATAGCGGCAGCGTAGTCGGCTTCGCGCTCGACGACAAGCCCGGTCACGCCATCTTCCACCAATGCGCGAACGCCAGGGTGGGCCAAAACGACGGGTGGCACACCGACCCACATGGCCTCTTGCAGCACCTTTTCACTGGTGGCATAGGTTGTGGGGTTGAGGGGATAGCCAAAGACATCACAGACTTCGAGCACAGTACGAATGTTTTCCACATACCCGTGAAACGTGAAGCGATCACCAAGCCCGTGGGCCTCGACTTGCTGGCGGATCTCTTCACCGCCCCCGCCGCAGATGATAAAGTGGGCCTCAGGCAGCTGCACGGCCGCACTCATCGCAACAAACGAGGGGTGCAGCTTCGTGGCATCAAGCGAACCACCAATTGTGCCGATGTTAAAGCCCTCGTGAGGTCGGGGCGCGAAACCTGCCAGGCGGTCGAAGTCGGCCATCCCATATATGACAGGCATACCTCGCTTGGCAAACTCAGGCAGATCCAGCGTTGCGGAGGTGGTGGCGACGACCAGATCCGCCATATCCAACAAGGCCGCAGGCACGACCTGAGGCGGGTATGCACCAAGGATCTTGAGCCAGATGATTAACCGCAGCGGCGGCAAAGGGCCGCGCAAGAATTGCCAGAGCGCCGGGTTGTTCCAGAAATGGATCAGCACGATGTCGGCCTGGGTCAGCAATTCCGTGCGGAGCGTCGGATCTGGCCCTAGCAGCACCCGTACGCCGGCCTGCCGCGCCATAATGACCGCTACGGGCGAGCCAGACTTCTCCAGCGTGCAAACCAGATGCTCCTGCTCCAGACCAAGCTGCGCGGCATATTTTGCTGCCGCAATGAGCGATCGCTCTGGTCCGGCGCTGGAAAAGCGCTCGATGATGTGGACGATCTTCATGGGTGGGCCACCAAGGCAGCGAGATCGGCCTTGAGCCGGTGAAGCCGGGGATTGTCGGTCATAAACGGTGTAACATAGTCGAGGATCGCCAGGAGTTCGGTGGGACGTTGCAGTGGGGACAGGAGTGTGCGTGTGTAGGGAGGCATGCCTGGTATCATGAGATTTGGCGTCCGTTCGAGGGCGCGCTGCCAAAGACTGAGGGCGCGGATGTTGCGATAGGCGTTCAGCACTTCCATAAGAAAAAGACTGCGGTCGAATTGCTCGTCAACTTTGCTTTCGCCTGGGTTGGCCTCATACGCCGGCCTTTGCGGTGCGCAGCCGCGCTTTATATATTGACGTAGATCATCTTGGAATCTCGTGTGCGTGGCAGTCTCGCCGAAGCCTAGGTTCGTGATCAAATTGACGCTAGGGCTGATCCAAAGCCCGCCAATGTGGTTGCAGGTGACTGCCCAGTGAATGTCCCAGGGCATGGTATCCTGTGTAGCGCAAACTGCAAAGGTTCGAGTGCGATAGTCAATATGCTGGGGATCAGAGAGGCGCAAACTCAACCTGCTTGCCAAACTCATTGCGCGTATGGGATCACGCCAATGCTCAAATTGTTGCCAAGCTCGTCGCCATGTCGCCCAGCCCCAAGTGGCGGTCCAGCGATGCAGGAAATGGTCACTGTCCTCAGAGCGCCACTCACCCGCAGTGTTGAAACCACCGACACCCATCACCCGTTCATCATCCCGGTAGCGAGCCAATAAGGTCTGACAGAAGGGAAAGAACGAAGGATCGGGCAGGATATCATCTTCCAGAATAATCGCTTCTTCGACCTGAGTAAAAACCCATGTGATCCCGCTGGCAATCCGTGGGTCGCAGCCGAGATTGCGTTCGGCATACTCGCGCTCGACCTAACAGGGCCAATCCACCTGTTCAACGATGGCGCGGCATGCGGCACAAAGCGCCGCATCTTCCGGGTGATCGAGACGCGGGCCGTCGGCAATGATAAAGAGACGGCTCGGGCGCACCGCGCGGAGCACCTGCCACACCTGTTGCACAAGTTCGGGGCGATTAAAGATGATCAGAACAACAGGGGTCGTGAGTCCAACGCCCCCTTGTGCTTCCGGTTGCTCAAGCACGACGCGGCCAGCCTTCATCGCTCACGTCGTGAATGGGATCCATCAGCAACAGGTCGTTCATATCGGTAAACTTTTCCAGCACCGGTGGTACATAGCCCTCGCCGTCAGCAAAAACAAGCGCAGCAACTGCGCCGGGAGCCTCCTCGGTCGGTACGATCATCTCTTCGGTCAGGAGTTGCGCCACAAAGTCCTCGACGTGTGGGCGCAGCAAAGCCGCGTCGATGCCGAACGTGGCTGCTACCTGTGCGGCCAGATCTGCGATATGTGCGCCCTGATCCAGCATCTGCATGATCAGATAGCCGCTACCGGTGATACTGAAATAAATGCCAGTTTCGGTGTCAATCACCACCGTTTCTTTTTCAATAGTCTCATGGATCATGCGAGGCGCGTTAAATTTATAGACGACTTGGGTCATAGACATCGATACCCTTTCCTGATGTTTTCATCCTCGGAATGTGACGGAATTGTATCACAAAGC
Organism: Candidatus Chloroploca mongolica; assembly: GCF_004762035.2. Classification (GTDB taxonomy): domain Bacteria; phylum Chloroflexota; class Chloroflexia; order Chloroflexales; family Chloroflexaceae; genus Chloroploca; species Chloroploca mongolica. Next base: position 179,923 of record NZ_SIJK02000001.1, read on the forward strand.
TGATCGTCCGACCTGAGGCGCATCATGAGGCCCCGTCCCTGGCTGTACCGGCCAGAAGCGCAACACCAGTGCAGTGAGGCATTTCAGGTACGCCGTAAGATTTTTGCAGATTTGGTAGCCAGCCGTCTTGCAAGCTGCAACAAATTCCATCCGACGATAATAAGGCCTGCCAGAAACTTCTCACGAAGAGTGATGACCTTCATGTTCGGCTTCCTCGGTGTTGTGTTGGAACACCTCCGTTGGGGCCAGAAATCAGGCGATGCCAGGTCGCGTTCATAAACAAGATGTAGATGGGGCACACTGGCTGCAATTTCTCGGCAACGCTGTGCGCCCTGTTCTCAATTTCCCTCTATCCCGATAAAATCCGGCCAAAGGTTGAGATCGATCTCCGGGCAGAGCGCGACGACCCGTTGCACATCCGCTTTGAGATACGCAGCCAGCCGCGCCCGCTCATCGGCATCTGGTTTGGGAACGAGGTAGCTGCCCTGGTTGACAGGTTGGTGATACGTTTTGGGATGAAAGCGGTCATCTATATCCAGAAACCGGTAGGTGCAGGCCAACTCTGTTTCAGGCGATTGCACCATCTGCTCGAATTGCAGCACCAGCACCTGTTCGCGGTCGAAATACTCAAACAGCCTGGACAGCCCGAGGCCATAGAAACTATGGAGCATGGCTTCTGTATACAGCGAAAAAGTGTTGTAGCTATAGCGTTGCTGTGGACTCAATGTTCCAAACAACATTTTCCCCCGGTTGCTCATCAGGTGATTCCAGTGGGAGATAAAGCGATCAATTGGATTACGTAGGACTACCAGGATCTTGGTCTCTGGTGCTGCGATAGCAAGATGTTCCAATAGGGTGGGATAGAGAAGATACAGAACGGAGAACTCACCACAGATTGTGCCCGGTGGTGTAGAAAAAGCGCTGCGATAAAGGTTCAACGCCTCGGCACTCATGTTGTGATACTGAAAGTGTAAAAAGTAGTACGTCTCCTTGTTGTACCGGTTGTCCAGATGAACCCGATGGGGGACAACCTGGGGGTGTTCTGTTAAGAGCGAAAACCACCAAGTAGTGCCACTTTTAGGTGCGCCGATGCCCACAAAATCGGGAGGCCGCACCTTCCAGCCGTGCGCTGTCGCAGGGTAAAGATTCTGCGGGCCGAAGGAGTGCGCCAAAGTTTTACATGGAGGTACTTCGTCCACTTTGCGGTTGGGATTCACGGAACGCGTCAGCTTCCTCCCCCTTTGTACAACTTTGGCGATGAGCCGATGTCGTTTTGCTGCAGCTTGGAGCCGTTTCTTGATTCGCTGCCGCACGTCTGCGTGCAGATGTCCTGAACGCACCCGCCGCAACCACCAGGCAAGGCTGCGAGTACCTTCCGCCCGTTCCATCAATTGCCGCATCTTTTGTTCAAAAGTGCTCTCAACTGCCCGCCCCTGCAGCCAATCCATATAGGCGTCGTACTGGTTGAACAGAATTTCTGCGGCTGCATCCCGCAACTGCCGATGCTGATCGCTTTGCGCCTGTCCCTTGGCGCTGTTGTGAAAGACGACGGTGCTCCGGCTAGCAGCCGCGTGATGATAGATCAGGTTGCCATAGATGCCGCCCATCCAGTAGTGGAACGCTCGCTGATTGCTCCGTGTTACCTTATGGATAGGCAAGCCCTGGGCCTCGGCTACCCAGGTGAAATGGGACAGGGTGTCGGTACGTTCTAGGCTGTGGGTGTTATCGAAGTCAAGGCGGAGTTGGTAGCGCTCGATGAAATCCACGGTTGTACAGAGACAACTGGGGTGAACATGGGGACGGATCGCCGGAACCATCTCGTCACGCCAGACCCCGGCCAGGGCTGATCCCGCCTCCAACGCGGCCAGTAAAATGGTCAGCCAACCGGAACATAGGGGGTGGGCATCGCTGTCCAGGGTAACGACATACATCGCCCCTTCTTCTCTGGCCAGGTGATAGAGCCGCTGTAGAGGCGTCCGGTGCAGGTGATGCAGCCGCTCATAAGCGGCGGCCGACAGCAAGGTCAAGCGGGGCTGCGCCAGGAGCCACACTTCCAATGTCGGCGCGCCAAGCCGGTTGTTCCAAAGATAAATATGATAATCCGGATAGTCGGTGTACCTGGCGATTCGATCCAGGCACAGACGTATCCAGCGGTCGTCCCTGGGTGTCTCGCCGCCATTGACGATCAGGATGGCGACCCGGCCAACATGTGTTGTATCAGTTTCAGCATTCATCTCGAAAACCTTTGCGATCGCCAGGGTGCATTTTCTATCAAACCCGGGCGGGCTACAATAACGTGCTCTCCGGAATGACATTCACACTCAAAGCCGTGTGTCGCGGTGTAGAAATTCAAGGCGCAGCCCCGCACATAACGATCATGTAATTCGATGATGATGACTCCGACGCGTTCAATCCACGCTGTCGGCGAGGCAAACACCTCCCTTTCTGCGCCTTCGATGTCCACTTTCAACAGATCCACAACATCAAGGTTGTAATCGGCCAACAGTTGGGGCACGGTAACAGAATTCACCTGTCCAACAACCGGGAAACGGCCATCCGCTTCGAGAGGTTGAACGCAAAAAGCGCCATAGATCCCAGAACTTTTGGCCGGGTTAGCTAACGCCAGTATAATGGGTGTATCCCACAGCGCCGCCTGGAGAGGGATGATCTGGGGATAAGCGGCGACATTTTTGCGTAGCTGGCTGAAATTGGAGGCTTCTGGTTCCAGGGCCAAAATGCGCGCCGCCGGGTATCGATTGGCATAATAGATCGCCGTCAAGCCAATATTGGCGCCCGCATCAATGATCACCCCGGGTGGGCGGCTCAAAGGTAAAGTATACTCTTCCCGCGCGATAACCTGGCCGTAGATCCGAAAATCTGATGTCCCCAGGCGCAAGGTGAGGGGCGCACGAAGCTGACGGGGATGGACGGTCACCTCACCCCGAGGGTTCAACAGCGAAGCGACAAAAACACGCAGCCCTTCACGCCGGCCAAACCATCGCATGTATTGGCGCAGCAAAGAGATGAAATGGGCGGCGCGCTTGGAAGATCGTGCTGCCCGCGCCCGCAGCGCTACAACAAGAGCATTGAAAACCATCATATTTACATTCCCCACACCATGATCGCCAACCCATCCTACTGCTCCGCCCGCGTCCGTCCCGTGCGCCAGTCGAAGACCACCAGGTGCGCCGCTCTGCGGTGCAGCGGTCGGCGTATTCCCACGTCTGCGCCAAACCCTTCATCAGGGTGGCGTCCAGCGACTTGTGCAATACTTCGCCCCCAAACGGCCAGAGCACGAGCAAGTCCGTCCGCCGTCGGCCCAGGCCATCCTCCCGTTCGACCCGTCTCCTGGTGTTGATGCTGTCGGTCAAGAAGTCAACTCCTGCAGCAGGATCTCGCGGTAGATCGGGTTGGCTCCCTGACAAAGCAATGTGGCATCTCACCCTTGCTCATACCACCTGACCGTCTCCGCCAGCCCCTCGGCAAAGCTGGTCTGCGCCCGGAAGCCAAATAGCCGCTCGGCCCGCGAGGTCTCTAGGCAGCGGCGGGGTTGCCCATTGGGGCGCGCGGTGTCCCAGACGATGCGGCCTTCGTAGCCCGTCAGGCGGGCCAGGAGGGTGGCGAGTTCGCGGATCGCAATTTCTTGCCCGCTCCCCAGATTGACCGGTTCCGCTTCGTTGTAGTGCTCAGCCGCCAGCAGGATGCCCTCGGCGGCGTCGGCCACATAGAGAAATTCGCGGGTTGCGCTGCCGTCGCCCCACAGCGTGACCTCGGGCTGCCCCGTTGTACGCGCCTCGACAAAACGTCGGATCAGCGCCGGGATGACGTGCGAAGAGGTCGGGTCAACGTTGTCGCCAGGGCCGTAGAGGTTGACGGGCAGCAGGTAGATCGCATTGAGGCCGTACTGTTGTCGGTAGGCTTGCGCCTGCACCAGCAGCATCTTTTTGGCAAGCCCATACGGGGCGTTGCTCTCTTCGGGATACCCGTTCCACAAATCCTCTTCCCGAAAGGGCACCGGCGTCACCTTTGGATACGCGCAGACCGTGCCGACAATGACACATTTGTCGATCGCCCATTGCCGCGCCGCCTCGATCAACTGCGTGCCCATGATCAGGTTGTCGTAGAGCAGTTCACCTGGCCGTTCGAGGTTGTAGCCGATGCCGCCAACATTGCCTGCCAGATGGATGAGCAGCACCTGGGATGGATCCGCCGCCTGTGTCGCGCAGGTCTCAGCCAGCAGCGCCTGGATCGCCTCCCAGCGGCGCAGATCATACTGAGCGCGCCGCGGAACAACGATCTGCGCCTCGGCCACCCCGCGCCCTCGCAGCGCTGCCACCACCGCACACCCCAGAAACCCCGCGCCCCCGGTGACAATCACCGTCTTGCCGTGCCAAAAATCAGCCGCCGGTTGCGTTGTCATAGCTCCTCCGCGCCGCTGTGTTACACATAAGATTGACGCAAAGGCGCAAAGGCGCAAAGCTGCGCATGCTTCATTCAACCCTCTGCGCCTCTGCGCCTTTGCGCCTCTGCGTTAAAACCCTCTGCGCCTTTGCGCCTTTGCGTCAAAAAAACCGGCCTCATTCAGCGGCACAAGCCTCACGCCCGTATCACGGTCACTGTCCGCCCGGCGGGACTGACCGCCATGGTGTGGTGGGTACGCTCGCTGATCCGCGGCTGGTCGCGACGCCGGTCGAAGATGACGAGCCAGCCCGTTGCGAGCCCGAGACCGTTCAGATAGGTGTCTAGTTGGGCCAAGCCTTGCTCCAGCGGATCGCGCTCGCCGTCGCGCCAGACTTTCAGTTCGAGGCCCAGCGTGACATCCCCATAGCGCAGGCAGAGATCCATGCGTCCGCTGCCGATGGCGTATTCGCGCTCGAGGGTGCCGCCGCCGTTGACGACCCGGTGCAGGAAGGCCATCAACACCAGGTGCGGGGCGATCTCGTGATAATGCGCGCTACCCAGCAGCGGCTGCCCATGCTGGCGCCAGAAGGCGAGAAATGCTTCCAGCAGTTTGTCCGGGTCAAGACCGCCGTCGGGCCGCAGCCAGGTGGGACGGATGTGCGGCAGGGAGTCTTGGGGGCCGCTGGCTAAGACACGTGGGATTACCTCACGGTAGATCGGGTTGGCGATGACCAACCCGCCGGCCGGATCGCGACGCACCAACCCCAGGTCAAGGACAAACTGCCGGTCGTCTGCGGGCACGTCAGCCAATGCACGCCCGGCCAGTAGCGGTTCGATGACGTGACGCACGCGTGGCTCGCGCAGCCGCTCGGCCAGGCTGTCGAGGTGCGTGTCCTGGCGCTGGATCAGCAACTCCTTGGCCTGATTGATCTCCGCCACATCCACCGGTTGGGCCAGGTCAGGGACGACCACCTGCACCGCCTGGCGCACTAGGGCGTTCACCAACCATGGCTGCCCCTGGGTCAGGTCGAAGGCCAGCCGCAGCGCCTCCGGTGTGAAAACCTGGCCGGTGTCGGCGGTGTACTGAGCGTAGAGTTCCGCCACCTCTGGCGCGGTGAAGTTGCGCAGGGTTAGCGACTCGACTTTGACGTTGAAGGGACTGGCGGTGTGCAGTCGCTCACTGCCACCGGATGCGACCTTGTAATCACGCACGTCGCGTAGACCGATCAGGGCCAATGCCCAGGGGAAGGCCTCAGGCCGCCGCTGAAAGCCAGCCCGCAGTTGGCGCAACGCTGAAATTAGCGCCGCATCCTGGAGGGCATCAATCTCGTCAACAAACAATACGACGGGCCGGGAGGACGCCATGCACCAGGCGGTGAGCGCCGCACCGAGCCGCCCACCGGCCTCTGCGTCAGGCCAGGGTGGTGGCTGCAACTCTGTCGGCAACTGCCAGACCAGCGCGGCCCGCCAATCTTCGAGGATCGCCAACTCAGCCGCGCCGGGGTCATCGTTGAACGCTGCCCCTACCTCCATCGAGACCAGTGCGGCTACATAACGACCGGACGCCGTCACCTGACGGGCCAGTTCAAGCATCGCCGTCGTCTTACCGCTCTGGCGCGGGCCATGCACGACAAAGTAGGCCTTCTGGTCAAGCAACGTCTGCACATCGGGCAGCCGTGCGGTCGCCGGCAACATGTAGTGATCTTCAGGATTGCAGGGCCCGGCAGTATTAAAAAAGCGCATGGCAGGTTTCCTTGGTGCTAGCCTCTATCCCTTGCCAAAAAAGATTGCCTCGTGTTGACGCAACGGCGCAAAGACGCAAAGCTGCGTATGGAGATGGATCAAACTGTAGCGCCTTTGCGCCGTTGCGTCAAACAACCCGTCTTGCTGTGCCAAAAATCAGCCGCCGGTTGCGTCGTCATGAGCTCCTCCGCGCCGCTGTGTTACAAACAATACCTTGCACATAAGGTTGACGCGGATTGACGCAAAGACGCAAAGGCGCAAAGTTCCATATGCTTCATTCAACCCTCTGCGCCTTTGCGCCTTTGCGTCAAAAATCCTCTGCGCCTTTGCGCCTTTGCGTCAAAACCCCTCCGCCGACACCTCCCGCATCTGCATGTTCCACGAGCTCGCATAATGCCCCCCCAGCGCCACAAGCTCGCTGTGGGTTCCCGATTCGATCACCCGCCCGCCAACCATCACATGGATGATGTCGGCTTGCATCGCGGTGGTAAAACGATGCGTGATGATCAATGCGGTACGTCCGGCAATCAAATCGCGGAACCGCGTCATCCACGCATGCTCGGCCCAGCTATCCATTGCGCTCGTTGGCTCATCAAGGATCACCAGGTCGGCCTGGCGCACAAAGGCCCGCGCCAACGCAAGGCGCTGCCATTCGCCGATGCTCAATTCGGTGTACCCAAACCAGCGCCCCAGGATCGTTGCGTACCCCTCGGGTAGCTTGTCAATGATCTCGGCGGCCCCGCCAGCGTGCGCTGCCGCCTCGATCGCCGCCTGCGTGGGCTCGCTCCCCATGTCACCAAAACGGATATTGTCGCCCGCGCTGTCGTGGTACGGGAACGGCTGTTGAAAAAGCACGCTGATCCGTCGGCGTAGCTCGTCCTGGGCGAGTTCGCGTAGGTTAACGCCATCCCAGGTAATCCGGCCCTCCTGCGGATCATAGAAACGGCAGAGCAATTTGATCAAGGTGCTCTTGCCCGCCCCGTTCTCCCCCACAATCGCCACAATCTGACCCGCCGGGATCGTCAGATTGAACTTCTCCAGCGCGTTCCGCTCGCTATCCTCATAGCGAAAGGTCACCTCTTCCATCCGAATGCCTTCACCTAAACCCGGGGCCAGCGTCGTTGGTACCGCCGGATCGACGATCTGGGGCTCGAGTTCGAGAAAGGTGAAGAGATCCTCCAGGAAGAGCAGGTTGCGATAGATGTCGCCGACCCCGGTGAGCAAGCTGCGCATCAGACGGAGACCCTGGTTCATGGCTTGCCAGAACATCGCTAGGTCGCCCAGGTTAAAGCGCCCGCGCATCGTCTGCAAGCCCATCCAGCCGAGCCCTCCTGCCAGGGCTACTAGCCCAACCAGTGCCGCTCCGATCTGGGCCAGCATCTGTTGACGCGCAAGCCCGAGCCGCTCTGCGTGCAATTGGCGACTCAGTTGATCGTACGACTGCTTGAAATAATCGCCCAGGCCAAAGATGCGCAACTCCATCGCCGCATTCACCAGCGTCACTACTCGCTGGAAATAGACCAGCCGGCGTTGATGCATCGTATTCTTTTGTCGCCAGCGATGAAAGATCCAGGTCGACCGCAACGCCACCCAGAGCGCCGGCAATGTACCGGCCAGCAGAACGAGCGGCATCCACCATGCAAAGATGAAGAGCACGCCGCCCATCGCAACCAGGGTGATCGTGTGCTGCAACAGGCCATTCAGGTTCTCCAGCAGGGCCAGCGGACGATCAATCGCATCCACGCTTGCCCGTTGCAACTGGTCATAGTAGGTCGGCGACTCGTAGAAATGGAGATCGAGGGTGATCGCTTTGCTGTGGATCAGGTTATTCATATAATCGCGGGTACGCTGGGCCAGCAGCATGCGCACATACTCCTGCACACTGCCCAGCAATTCCCCGGTCACCAGCACCAACCCCATCAGCACAAAGATTGGCACCACCGCCTGGATCGCCTCAGACGTGCCGCCACGCTCTACGACTGCGACCAGCCCATTGACGAGTTCACGCGTCAGATAGACCGTCACCACCGGCAGCACGCCCTGGATCACCAGCAACACCGTCGAAGCGAGGGTCCAACCCCGCGCCGCTTGCCAGACGAGGCGCAACGCTTGGGGCACATAGCGCAACTGCCGCAGTTGACTGCGCACGCTAAGCAACCGCTTCAGACGCTGATCCTGTACAGGCGGGCCACGGTGTCGGTGCATACTCATCGTTTACCTATTGGCTCTATCTATCAAGGCATCTTGATGTTCCGCCAGCAACGCCGCAATCGCCGCGACATTCTTCCCTGGGTCGCTCGCCAGTTCCAGGTGATAACAGGGCAAACGTCGGGTTAGTTCGGCACTCAGCCGATAGCTCTCTGCTTCAGCCCCGGGCAACCAGATCACCGTGCTGGGGCCTAGCTGACGAAAGAGCTCGCCTGGGGCCGCCGGCCGAAGCCTGGCCTCGGCGCGGTGCGTCACCTCGGGCAAGAGCAATGCCTTGATCGGGAATGAGGCCACCATCTGCGCAGCGTAGGTCGGATACAAAAAGGCGAGCCCTTTGCTCGCCTTGTAGACATCGTCCCACCTGTCAAGCAGCGGGCGCAGGTAGCTCAGCCGGTCGAGCATATCAACTTTGAGCTTGGCCGAATTGAAGAGCATTGCCGCCCGCGGCTCAGGTTCCACCCGCACCAGGCATTTATCATCGCTCAACAGGCGCAACGCTGGATAGGCCAGACAGCTCAGGGCCGTCGAGGACTTGCCCGCCCCCGAGTTGCCAATCAGCAAGACGCCACCCTCATCAGTGCCAAGCGCCGCTGCATGGATGACCTGCCAGCCCGTTTCGGCCAGTGCCCAGTGGAACAGGGTCTGGAGTGGCGCAGCGCGTTCGTAAATCGAAAGCTGCGCAGCCTCATCAACCCACCAGAAACCCTGGCGCGTGCTGCGATCATACGCAAAGAGTTGCCCTGACGTCGGCGCATGCATCAATGCAAGCGTCCCGGCATACAGCACCGCACGTTGCCCATAACGCCGATAATCCGTGGGAGCAAAGGGAGGCGCTGGCGGGCGCACCCCCGTGGTTGCCCCGTCCCACAGATGAAAGCTCATCGCTTCACCTTCAGCCGGTGCGCCAGGCTCCCCCAGCAAATGGGCCAGCGCTGGCAGCACAACCCCCTCGAGTGCTGCGCCAGCCATGCGCAGTTCAAAGGCAACCCCTTGTACCTGCACCGAGCGCACCTGCCCATCCACAGATGCCCACGCCTTCGCAAACGCCGCTTCCAGTTGGATCAAATAATCGCCAGCCATTGCGCTCATCTGCCTACACTTTCCCCGTGCCCGTCTTCTTTCGCGGCGGGGTGCGGGGGAACCGGGTTCCCCCGTATTGCTACCCGTTCCCTCGCGGCGGGGTGCGGGGGAACCCGGTTCCCCCGCTTACCTACACTTTCCCCTGCAACACCCCAAGCGTATGCTGCAACCGCGTCCGCAGATCACTCGACCCATAACGCCTGCTGAGCCAGCCAGTCTCAGGCCAGAGTGCCCCACGCAACAGGCGGAGGGTGTCACCTGGGCGGTCGATCAACGCCAGTTGAAAAAGCAGCCGCTGCGGCGAGGCCGAGAGATCGTAGCCTTCCAGGATGCGCTGCGCGTCGGTAAAATGGGTAATCAGCCGTTGGTGCCGTACCGAAAGCGGGAGCAAGGCCAGCCCGGGCAAGATCTCGGGAACATGGTAGATCTCCGCGACGAGCATACAGACAAGGCCAACCGTTGTTGCCAAACCCCACGCTCGTGTACGCTGCGCAAGCACGTCCCAATCGATCCCCTGCCGCGCCAGCAAGGCCACATCAAGCAGCGAGCGCAGCGCATTGCCCGAGAGTTGATGATTGATCACGGCATGCACCGCAAGCTGGATCAGCGCATCTTCGTTGGCAAGCCGATAGACCGGGTGCCCCACCAGGGTGATCGGCTCAATCCGCTCGCGCACACTCGCCCGATCGACCGACGAGGCCCAGCGCAACCACTCGCCCGCAAAGACGCCCCAGTGCAACTCGATCAGCCCGTGTCCTGGCGCATCGCTATAAAACTGGATCTCGCCATCGCGCTCGCGTTGCAACGCCAACGGACGCCGCGACTTCGAGCGCTGCTGATAGCCCAGCCCCTCCATTGCTTGCCACGCAAGGGGGACCTCATCGTCAGTGATCCAGAGATCAATATCCCCCATCGGGCGACAACTGGGCTCGGGGTAGAGCGTATGCGCCACCAGAGCCCCTTTGTAGACGACCGGTTGCACCCCGACCGCGCCGAGGGCACGCAACACCCGATGCAACTCAGCCTGATGGATAAGACCCCGCACCGCAGCCATACGCTGGATCCGGCTCACCTCTGCCCGCACATGCGCGGGCACAACATCCGCCAGGGGAGACTGCTTGAGCCGCCAGACCAGCATGCCAACCAGATTATGCCGCGCCGCCGCCGCGATCAATGCCGACCAGGCCACGGGCGTCATTGTTTCCAGCGATGCCAAAACGTGGCGATCATCCTCTTGCGGAACCAACCAGGCGGGCCAGGTCGCACGCGGATTCAAGGTAGGTTGCACGATAGGGTTTCCTCACCGTCAATGACGCTTTGGCGCAGGTTGTGGCCAACCAGTTTCCGCATCAACTTCATGGATCGGGTCAAGCAAGAGCAGATCGGCCATATCGGTATACTTCTCAAGCAGAGGAGGAGTGAAGGTTTCATCAGGTGGGAGATCAATCGATAAAGGGGGCATAGCCTCAGGCGGGTTCGCGGCGGGAACAACCAGTTGCTCAGCAAGCAATTGATCAATGAAGGCATCTACCTCATGTGCAACCGCCGCTACCGGCACCGCGTAGACCTCACCGAGCAGGGTGGCAATTGCCTGCGCATCCTTGCCGTGAAGCAGGGCCGCCCAGATCACCCCGGCAGTGGCGCGCATACTATAGTACGCACCACTTTCGAGATTGACCACAATCGCCTCGCCATCAACGATCTCACTAATCACTGCTGGCTGATTAAGACGTAAATGCATATGCTTTTCCATAATGCTTCTCCTGTACGGGCACGGCGGTGCTGTGCCACCGCCGTGCCCACCGCCGTGTCGTCGCGTCCCGTGTCCATCGTCGTGCCCCGCGCCCGTCCCGTGCCCATCGTCGTGCCCCGCCGTCGCGCCCGTCCCATGGCCGTAAGGCCGAAGCACGCGCCCCGTACCTGTGCTGTCACCCCACGTATGGGTGGGCGCGTGCTTCGGCCCTACGATATCGTTGTGTT